>DATJLX010000244.1:0-15607 GCA_035509135.1 Methylocella sp. | reverse complement strand
TGACGACCCCAGGCTCACTATCAAGGCTTTTGGTCTGAAATTTCCAAATCCGGTAGGGCTTGGTGCAGGGTTTGACAAAAATGGCGAGGTAGTGAACGCAACGTTTTGTCTTGACTTCGGCTTTACGGAGGTCGGCACAATTACGCCACGCCGCCAGCGTGGAAATCCCGACAAGAAGCGTCTTCTTCACCTCGCTGATGACCAGGCGGTGATCAACTGGCTTGGCTTCCCGAGCCAAGGACATAAAGCTGTCCATGCCCGTCTTACAAGGCATGCGCATAAGCCTGGGATTGTTGGGATCAATCTAGGTGCTAACAAGGATACATCAGATCGCATTGATGATTACGTCCAAGGAATAGCGACCTTCGCGGACGTCGCGGATTATTTCACGATCAATATTTCATCTCCAAACACGCCAGGATTGCGCGACTTACAGAAAGCCGGCGCGCTCGACGATCTCCTAGCTCGTGTCCTCGCGGCTCGCGACGAGCAAATCGAGAGGTTCGGCCGTAAGCCCGTCCTTTTGAAGATCGCTCCCGATCTCGCTCTCGCCGAACTCGATGGAATTATCAATTGCGCGCGCTCGCGGAAGATCGATGGCATGATCGTCTCGAATACCACCGTCTCAAGACCCATGCATCTCCTCCATTCTTCTAAGCAAGGCGGCCTTTCAGGCCGCCCGCTTTTTCCGCTCTCGACGCAAATGCTTGCCGCCTCCTATTTGCGGGTGGAAGGACAGTTTCCTCTAATCGGTGTTGGTGGCGTCGACAGCGCAGAAACCGCGCTCGCCAAGATTGAGGCCGGAGCGGCGCTTGTACAACTCTGCACATCTTTTGTGTTCAAGGGACTTCTTATTGCGGATGAAATCAAGCGCGGCCTTATCCGCCTCCTTGACCAAAAATCCTATCCCCGGCTCGCGGATGCGACGGGCGCGGCGGCGGCTGATTGGGCCAGCGGAAAGCTCAATGCCGACAATTTTCGATAGCACCAAGCGAGGGTAAAACCTCGCGCGAGGAGAAAGACGAGCAGCGAAAGCCACAGCCCGCTATTGCCTAAGGGCCGCAGCACATAGAAACTGGCGATGTAACAAACAAGCGAGATGAGCATCATGTTGCGCATGGCGCGCGTCCATGTGGCGCCGATGAACACGCCGTCGAATTCATAGGCCAAAGCGCCGGCGAGCGGCATCAATGCGGCGAACACAAGATAGTCCGCCGCATAGGCCCGCACCGGCGGACTCGTCGAAAGAAGCCCGATGAAGGCATTGCCGAGCAGCAGCGCGGCCACCGCCAAGCCGATCGCAAAAGCCAAGCACCACAAAAGCGTCAGGCGCACGGCCAGGTGGAAACATTTGGCATCCCGCGCGCCAATCGATTGTCCGCACAATTGTTCCGCCGCCGTCGCGAAGCCATCGAGGAAGTAGGCCGCGATGAAAACCATGTTGAGCAAAATCGCATTGCCCGCGAGCATGATATCGCCGCCCCTGGCGCCCTCCGCCGTAAAGAAAGCGAAAGCGAAAAGCAGCGCCGTGTTGCGGACGAAAATATCGCGATTGACCGCGAACATCCGGACGATCTTCGCAGGACCGAAGACACGCCGGCGCGTGACGGAAAAATGATTGCCCCACATGTGCCACGTCACGATGAGGCCCGCGAGCGCGCCCAAGGCCTCGGCCGCCAGCGTGCCCGCCGCCGAACCGCGCACCCCGAGCGACAGCCCATAGACGAAGGCGACGTTGAGGCCAATATTGGCAAGATTGATCAGGATCTGAAGGGACAGCGCGACACCGGTCCGGCCGCGCCCGACAATCGCGCCCAGGAAGGCGTAATTGGCAAGCGTGAAAGGCGCCGACCAAATCCTAATGTCGAAATAAAGCCGTCCCGCGTGAGTGACTTCGGGGCTGGCATCAAGTGCGCCAAAGCCGGCCCAGGCGATCGGCGTTTGCAGGCCAATCAAGGTGATGCCGATGGCGAGGGCAACGATCAGGGCGCGGAGCAATGTCGCGCGCTGCTCGTCCTGGTCATCGGCTCCGAGGGCCTGCGCGGTGAGCCCCGCGGTTCCCATACGCAGGAAACCAAAACTCCAGAAAATAAAATCGAAAATGATCGCGGCGGCGGCGATGGCGCCGAGAAGATGCGCCTGGCCGAGCCTGCCGATCACCGCCGTATCGGCGGCGCCGAGCAAAGGGGTCGACAAATGGGCAAGCGTCATCGGCAAGGCGAGCCGCGCGATGCGGGCGTGACTCACCTGCGGAGGATTGGCCCCAGCGCTTGGGTCGGCGGACACCGCGCGGCGATCCGGTCAGCGGATGTTGCGCATGTTCATAAGCCGCAGCACCAGCCAGACAGGAACGACAATGGCGGCACCAGCGAGAATATACTGAGCGACCACACGGATCGCATCGAAGCCAAGACCCCAGATGCGATTGATGAGGTCGTTGATCGCGCGAAAAATATCCGCGGGACTGATGTCGAGCCACATCAGAAATGCGCCAACGATCAAGGACACGAAAACGAGACGCAGGAAGACGCCGCCCGGCGAGCCGCCGAGAAATCGGTTCAGCGCCGTGTCGTCGCGCGGCAAACCCGTGTTGGGCGGCCCCAGCTGCTGTCCCGCCGCCGTCCACTGGGGCGGCGCCTTCGGCACGGATTTGTCATCTTCGTTCATACAAAACCTCGCGGCTCAAAGCTCAAAGGGAGGGAGGCGGCATGCCCCAGCCGCTGTTTGACCGACAGTTTGCACCGCGAGTCAATATGCTGAGTCAATATCAAGGAATCTCAAGCGCGAGCGCGGTGGCTTCGCCGCCCCCGATGCACAGCGCCGCGGCACCGCGTTTCAGCCCGTATTTTTGCAAGGCCGCGAGAAGCGTCACGACAATTCTCGCACCCGACGCGCCGATCGGATGGCCAAGCGCGCAAGCGCCACCATGCACATTGACCTTGTCATGCGGCAAGGAGAGCTCTTGCATCGCCGCCATGGTGACGACCGCGAAGGCCTCGTTGATCTCGAAAAGATCAACCTCTTCCAAGGACCAGCCGGTTTTGTCCATCAGTTTTCGCAAAGCGCCGATGGGAGCGGTGGGGAATTGCCGCGGGGCCTGCGCATGGCTGGCATGGGCACGGATGACGGCCAGAGGGGCGATGCCGCGCGCCTCGGCCTCCGAACGCCGCGCGAGAAGAACGGCCGCGGCGCCATCCGAAATCGAGCTCGAATTGGCGGCGGTCACGGTGCCGTTCTCCCGGAACGCCGGCTTCAAAGAAGGGATCTTGTCGAGCCTCGCCTTGAGCGGCTGCTCATCCTGCGCGACGAGCTTGGCTTCGTCCTTGCCGTTCTTGACCGCGACTGGCGCGATCTCTTTCACGAAACTGCCATCACGGATCGCCTGTTGTGCCCGTTCCAGCGAGGCAACAGCAAAGGAGTCCTGGGCGGCACGGGTGAATTGAAAGCTTTCGGCGCAATCTTCCGCGAAAGCTCCCATCGGCAAATGATCGCCATAGGCATCTTCGAGCCCGTCGATGAACATATGGTCGAGGAGCCTCCCATGCCCCATGCGGTAACCGGAGCGTGCCCGGTCGAGCAAATAGGGCGCGTTGGTCATGCTCTCCATGCCGCCCGCAAGAACAATCCGGGCGCTTCCGGCGGCGATGGCGTCATGCGCCAGCATAATGGCTTTCATGCCGGAACCGCACATCTTATTGACGGTTGTGCAAGTCGCTGCCTCGGTCAGACCCGCGGCCAGCGCTGCCTGCCGGGCTGGAGCTTGGCCCTGGCCCGCCGGCAAGACACAGCCGTAAATCAGCTCATCGATCGCCTCGGGGCGGATATCGGACCGCGCGAGCACCGCTTTCGCCGCCACGGCGCCAAGACTTGCGGCGGCAAGGTTCTTGAATTCCCCTTGAAAGCCGCCGATCGGGGTGCGGGCGGCCGCGATAATGACGATCGGATCTGGTTCGAACATAGCCGTAAAGCCCATTTGGTGGATGCGAACAAGGGAGGCGAACCTCGGCTGCTTTCCCTTGCCCATGATTTTAAAAAAAACTAATAGGATAAGATCATACGAAAAAACAAAGTGTTAGAGATTGCCAGGAAACGCTCGCCGTCTTAGACACGGCCTAAAAAATGGATCGACCCAAAAAGGTCATGCCGCAACTTATTTCATCTTTAGAATTATTGTGTCCTTCGCATTTGGGCGCGATTTGCGAATTTGAGGACGGACTTTTCTGATAATTTGTATCTCTATGGCCAAAAATCCTTCGTCCCCGCGACGCTTCACCGCAAAGATTGGTTCACCTTAAGCTCATGAAGCAATGCTATGCTGAGAATCAGAAAAGCACGAAACGCACAATTCAGATAAGCACGAAACGCACAATAGGGAAGCGGAATGGATCGGATTCTCGTGCTCCTTCGCCACGGCCAGAGCGACTGGAACCTCAAGAACGTCTTCACCGGCTGGAAAGACCCGGATCTCACAGCCATCGGAATCGAAGAGGCGCGCGCCGCCGGGAAAACCCTCAAGGCACGCGGTCTTTCCTTCGACCGTGCCTTTACGTCCAAACTCATCCGTGCCCAACATACTTTGCAGTTGATTCTCGCCGAACTCGGCACGCCTTCTATCGAGATCGAGCGCGACCGGGCCCTCAATGAACGCGATTATGGCGTCCTTTGCGGCGTGAACAAAGACGATGCCATCCGGAAATGGGGCAGTGAACAAGTGGATCTCTGGCGCCGCTCCTATGATGTCCGGCCACCCGGCGGGGAAAGCTTGAAGGACACGGTGGCCCGCGTTCTCCCCTATTATTGTCAGAAAATTCTGCCCCAGGTGCTGAGCGGTCACCGGGTGATCGTCACGGGGCACGGCAATTCGCTGCGCGCCCTCATCATGGTGCTCGACCAGTTGACACCGGAAACGATACCAGGGATGGAGCTCGAAACCGGAATTCCGCATCTTTACCGGCTTAAAGCGGATTCAACGGTCGAGGCCAAGGAGATCATCGATCCAAAAGCGATCTATGAGATCGCCCGGCCCACAGCGACCAGGCTTACATTTTCCAAAAACCGTGTGGCCGAAAAATAATTTTATTCCACGATCAAGGCTGCAGCGAGTTCCGGGCTCCCATGGCGGAGCCTTTTGCGAAAAGAATTCCGCCCGCGCATCAATCGTACCAAATTCTTTCCATGTGCGACATTTGGTGCGATCATTCAAATGATGCGACAACAAAGTGACCTGTTCGACAGCGCCGCAGCGGCGGCGGATGGCAGTCTACCACCCGGCCTGATCCTCCACCGGCGCTATCTCAACGACAAAGCGCAGCAAGCCCTGGCCGGGGCGATCGCCGAAGCCGTCTTGCGAGCGCCCTGGTTCATCCCGCGCATGCCGCGCACAGGGAAGGCATTTTCGGTCAAAATGACCAATTGCGGCAGCCTCGGCTGGGTCTCCGACCGCGACGGAGGCTACCGTTACCAGACGGTGCATCCGGTCACCCAGGAGACTTGGCCGCCCATGCCCTTGCTTGCGCTGAAGGCTTGGCGGGCGTTAGCTTCTTATCCGCATCCCCCGGAGGCTTGTCTGGTCAATCTCTACGAGGGCGCCGCCCATATGGGATTGCACCA
Organism: Methylocella sp.; assembly: GCA_035509135.1. GTDB lineage: Bacteria > Pseudomonadota > Alphaproteobacteria > Rhizobiales > Beijerinckiaceae > Methylocapsa. The sequence goes on along the minus strand of DATJLX010000244.1, from coordinate 9,997 downwards.
GGACCGCGACGAAGCGGAACTCGCCGCGCCCGTCGTCTCGATCTCGCTTGGCGACAGCTGTCAGTTTCGTTGTGGCGGTCCGCGGCGCGGCGATCCGGCAACAAAGCTCGAACTCCATTCCGGCGATATCATCGTTATGGGCGGCGCCGCGCGGTTGATCTTCCACGGCGTCGACAAGATTTTTGCCGGCTCGTCCTGCCTGCTGACGGGCGGCGGACGCATCAACCTGACCTTGCGGCGGGTGACGCGGCCCGAGCCGGACGCAGCCCAGCCCTCGCGGAAACGCTGAGAGCGGACCCCCTCGGGTAAGCCGCCCCCTGCAACGAAAGCAGGAACCACGGAATTTTTGCGAGGATCATGCAGCAAAGGGTTAAGACCATAAGCAATTCCCCTTGAAGCGATCATGGTCTAAGCTGCGCGATAGGAAAGAGGGTCCCGATCGTGACAATCACGAAAGCGAGCGGGGCCGGAGCGCTCGATGAAAATTTCTCTCATCCAAATGAACTCGGTCAGCGACAAGGCTGCCAATATCGCCGCCGCAACCAAGCTCATCGAAGAAGCTGTCGCCGGGGAGCGGCCGGACTGGATTTGCCTGCCGGAATGTTTCGATTTTTTGGGCGGCGACCGCAAGGACAAATGGGCGGCGGCGGAAGCATTGCCGGGCGGCCCCGCCTATAGCGCAATGCAGACGCTCGCCAAGAAACACCAAGTCTACATCCATGCCGGTTCTCTTCTCGAACGGCCCGAGAGCGGCGAGCGCATTCACAATACGACCGTCGTCTTCGATCGTTCCGGCGCGGAAATCGCCCGCTACCGCAAAATCCACATGTTCGACATCACCGCGCCGGACGGCACGAAATATCATGAAAGCGCGTCTTTCGCCCCTGGAACCATGGCCGTGACCTATCCGTGCGAGGATATGATCGTTGGCTGCTCGATCTGCTACGATATCCGCTTTCCGGGTCTCTTTGAGGCGCTTGCCGCGAAAGGCGCCGGCATGATCGCCCTGCCCGCCGCCTTTACCATGCAAACCGGCAAGGACCACTGGGAAGTGCTTTGCCGGGCCCGGGCCATTGAGACGCAGGCCTATGTCTGCGCACCAGCTCAGACCGGCGCCCATATGGCAAAAAATGAAATGCGCCTGACCTATGGCCATAGTTTGGTCGCCGACCCTTGGGGGCATGTGATCGCCAAGGCCTCGGACGGCATCGGCATTGTCTCGACGAGGATCGACCGCGCCCTTGTCGAAAAGGTTCGCGCGCTCATCCCGGTGGCGCAACATAAGGTGCGGTTCGGTTGAACGGAATGTTCCGCCAAATTTGGCGGCGCGGACGCGCGTTTCCGGGCGCCGTGGTCTTCGCTCTATTGCTGCTTGGGCTAGGCCTTGAGACAAGCATGGACCGGCCCGGTGGCGTGCCTCAACCCATGGTCTGGCATCGCGGTGAACTCGGCGATCCTGGATCGCTCGATCCGCACAAGGCGACGACCTTGATCGAAAGCAACATTCTCGACGAGCTTTTCGAGGGCCTCGTGACCCATGATGCGCGCGGCACGATCATTCCCGGCGTCGCCGCCAGCTGGACAAGGGATCCGACCGGCACGGTCTATGATTTTCTGCTTCGCCCCGGCGTGAAATGGTCAAACGGCGACACGGTCGTGGCGGGCGATTTTGTCTTCGCTTTCCGCCGTCTTATGGCCCCCAAGACCGGCGCCCCTTACGCCAATATCCTTTACACATTAAAGAACGCGGAAAAGGTTAACAAAGGCGAACTGCCGGTCGAAGCCTTGGGCATCCGTGCCTTGGATGATGCGACGCTCGAAATCACGCTTGAACATCAGGCCCCCTATTTTCTCTCTCAGCTGGCCCATTTCACGGCCAAGCCGCTCCATCAAAAATCCGTCGAGTCCTATGGCTCGGACTTCGTCCGGCCGGCCCATATGGTGACGAATGGCCCTTTCATGCTGAAGAAATTCACGCCAAACGACCGGCTCGTTTTGATCAAGAACCCTTATTATTACGATGCGGCGCATGTCGCGCTCGACGCGGAAATCTTTTATTCGCTGGAGGACCGCGCCGCCGCGCTGCGCCGTTTCATGGCCGGTGAAATTCAATCCTACAATGATGTTCCGGTGGAGCAGATCGGTTTCGTGCGCAGCCATTTGGCGGAGGCGTTCAAGGTGTCGCCCAATCTTGGCAGTTATTTTTATGCCTTCGACACACGCCACAAGCCTTTTGACGACAAGCGGGTGCGGCAAGCCTTGTCCATGGTGATCGACCGCGAGTTTCTCGCCGAGCGCATTTGGGGCGGCACCATGGACCCCGGCTATAGTTTCGTGCCACCCGGAATTGCGAGCTATGGCGCGCCCGCCACGGTTGCTTGGAAGGATATCGGCCCCTTTGAGCACGAGGACGAGGCGAAAAAACTGCTCGCCGAAGCAGGCTTTGGATCCGGTGGCCAAAGGCTCGAAGTGGAGCTCCGCTTCAACACTTCGGAAAATCACCGCGCGACGGCGGTGGCAATCGCCGATATGTGGAAAGCGCTTGGCGTCGAAACGCGGCTTCTGGCGACCGACGCCACGACCCATTACGCTTTTTTAAGGGAGAAACCGCCGTTCGATGTCGCGCGGTCTGGCTGGTTCGCCGATTATCCCGATGCGCAGAATTTTCTGTTTCTCGGGCAAAGCGACAATCAAGCCCTGAATGCGGCAAGCTTCAGCAACAAGTCTTATGATCAGCTGATGCGGGACGCGCAAGACGAAGCCTCGCCCGAGCGGCGGCGCGCCATCCTGCATGAGGCCGAGGCGCTGCTTCTCGACGAACAGCCGTTTCTCGTGCTCCTCACCTATCGCTCCCGCAATCTTGTTTCGCCGAAACTCCACGGCTGGGAAGAAAATGTGCTCGACAATCATCCCGGCCGCTATATTTCGATCACGCCATGAGCCGCGCAGTCTAACCCATGCTTCGCTATTTTCTCTCCCGTGCCGCCATGGCGGTTCCGACGCTCCTCATCATCATCGCGCTCGCCTTTTTCCTCATGCGGCTCGCGCCCGGCGGCCCTTTCGATTCGCAGCGGGCGCTCGATCCGGACATCGCCAACAATTTGCGCCGCATCTACAAGCTCGACCGGCCTCTCCTCGAACAATTTTTTCTCTATCTGCAAAGCCTCGCGCATGGCGATTTTGGGCCGAGTTTGCATTGGCGCGATTTCAGCGTGAATGAACTCTTCGCCACGGCGCTGCCGATCTCGGCAGCGCTCGGAACAAAGGCCATGCTCGTTGCGATCCTTGTTGGCACGGGGCTCGGATGGGTTGGCGCCATCAGCAAGGGAGGGATTGGCCCTCGCCTCGTCGATGGCGCTGCGCTATTCGGAATTGTTCTGCCTGTCTTCGTGGTGGCACCGCTTCTCCAGCTTGGATTGGGTCTGGCGCTTCATGCCCTGCCGGTGGGCGGCTGGAACGATGGTGCCTGGCCGAATCAGGTCTTGCCGGTGATCACGCTCGCCTTGCCGCAGATTGCCATTGTGGCGCGGCTCATGCAAGCTTCCCTCACCGATGCGCTTCTCATGCCTCACATCCGGACGCTGCGGGCGTTCGGAATGCCGCGCAGCCATATCACCCTTCACGTCCTTCGCGCCGCCTTTCCGCCGGTTGTTTCCTATCTCGGTCTTGCCGCAGCCAATGTGCTGACCGGCTCGGTTGTCGTCGAGACCATTTTTGGGATTCCGGGCATGGGCCGATATTTCGTCGATGGCGCGCTTGGCCGCGATTACACGCTTGTCATGGGCACGGTCGTCGTCGTCGCGGCCGCCGTCCTTGCGTTCAATCTCATCGTCGATCTCCTGCTCGCCTGGCTCGATCCGAGGGTGCGTTATGAATCGAGGCCATGATGCGAGGTCACGATGCGAGGTCACGATGAATGAGCCAGCACGAGCGGCGCCGCTGTCCGTCACGGCCGCCGCCACCCGCAATTGGCCGATGCGTACGAGCCTTGCGATCCTCGGTCTGATCACCATTCTTTGTCTTATCGGCCCGCTTTTATCCGGACATCCCTACGATCAAGTCTATCGCGACTATGTGCTCGTGCCGCCGTCCCTTTTCGCGCATCCTTTCCCGGTCGAAATCGAAGATGCGAAGGCGGCGATCGCCCGCCGCATGCATGTGCGCATCGAAGGCGCGCGGGTGGAAGGGGATGCCTTGCATGTCACGCTCGGCGCCGGCAAGCGCATCGATCCGCGCGCCCTGCGCGCCTTCGCGCGGTCCGATCTGTTCGCGCCAGCCAAGATTGCCGCTGCCGGAGACGATGGCCGCCGCCTGACGATCGACGTGCCCTTGAAGCGCATGATTTTTCTGTTCGGCACCGACGCCAATGGCCGCGATCTTTTTACGAGGGTTCTCATCGCTGGCCGCATTTCGCTGGCCGTGGGCTTGCTCGCCTCTTTCATTGCCCTGACGATCGGGGTCGCCTATGGCGCGGCCGCGGGCTATGCGGGCGGGCAACTGGATTCCCTGATGATGCGGGCCGTTGAGATCATCTATGCGCTTCCTTTCATTTTTTTCGTGATCGTCCTCGTCATGGTGTTTGGGCGTCATTTTGTTCTGATCTTCCTCGCCATTGGCGCCGTCGAATGGCTCGATATGGCGCGGATCGTGCGCGGCCAGACACTTTCGATCAAGCAAAGGGATTTTGTCGCCGCCGCCGAGGCGCTCGGCGCGACAACCCCCGCAATCCTTTGGCGCCACGTGATCCCCAATGCCGCAGGTCCGATCGTCGCCTACCTGACCATGCTCGTTCCCCGCGTGATCCTGCTCGAAAGCTTCGTCTCGTTCCTGGGGCTTGGCGTGCAGGAGCCGCTGACGAGCTGGGGCGTGCTCGTCGCCGATGGCGCCCGCAATATCCAAGGCTCCATCCACCTTTTGATTTTTCCCGCGCTCTTCCTCGGCGCCACGCTCGGCGCGCTGCAGGGCCTCGGCGACGGCTGGCGCCGGGCCGGGATCCAGTGAGCTCCGATGGACCCTTGCTCCCCGCCCCTTCTTCAGCTTCGCGATCTTCGCGTCAGCTACGGCCCGGTGCAAGCCGTCCGAGGCATTGGCTTGACGGTGAGGCGGGGCGAAACGGTGGCGATCGTCGGCGAGTCTGGCTCCGGCAAAAGCCAGACCGTGCTGGCGGCACTGCGGCTCCTGCCCCGGCAAGCGCGCACAACGGGTTCGGTTTTTTTCGAGGGCAATGAGCTTCTCACGCTTCCACAAAGCGGGCTCGACGCGCTGCTTGGGCGGCGGATCGCGATGATTTTCCAGGAGCCCATGTCGTCGCTCGATCCCTTGTTTACGGTAGGTGCCCAGATCCGCGCGGTCCTGCGTCTCAAGACAGGCTTGCCGCGCCGTGCGGCCAAGGCGCGGGCAAAAGAGCTTTTGGAACTCGCCGGCATTGCCGAAGCGGGACGCCGGCTCTCGGCCTATCCGCATGAATTGTCCGGCGGCCAGCGCCAGCGCGTTGCGATCGCGATGGCAATGGCTTGCAATCCGGATCTTTTAATCGCCGACGAGCCGACGACGGCGCTCGATGTCACCGTCGCCGCGAAAATCCTCGCGCTTCTCGCCAAACTCAAGGAAGGCCTCGGCATGGCGATGATTTTCATCAGCCACGACCTGGGGCTCGTCCGCCGGATCGCCGACACGATTTATGTCATGCGCGCGGGAGAAATCGTTGAAAGCGGGGCAGCGGCCGCGCTCTTTGCCAATCCGCGCCATGACTATACGCGAAGATTGCTCGAAAGCATGCCGCATCCACGGCCGCGCGCTTCGGCCGATACGCCCATGCTGTTGCGGGCGCAGAACATTGGCGTGCGGTTTTTGCTGCGTGGGGGCTTTCTGGCTGGCCGGCAGATGTTCACGGCGGTCGATGGCGTCAGCCTTTGCCTCGACCAGGGCCGCACGCTGGGGCTCGTCGGCGAATCGGGTTCTGGCAAATCGACACTCGCCCGCGCGCTTTTGAAACTCGTGCCTGCGAGCGGCCGGATCAGCTTCGATGGACGCGACCTTACGCCTCTCAATCGGGCGGCGATGCGGCCGCTGCGGCATGCCATGCAATTGGTGTTTCAAGACCCCTATGATTCGCTGTCGCCTTGCCTGCGCATCGCCGACATCGTGACCGAGGGATTGCGTGTGCATGAACCGGCGATGAGCCGCAAGGAGCGCGACGTGCGTGCCGCCCGCGCCTTGGAGGAGGTGCTCCTCGATCCCGATCTCCGGCACCGCTTACCGCGGGAATTGTCCGGCGGCCAGCGGCAGCGGGTCGCGATCGCGCGGGCGATGATTTTAAAGCCGCGTCTCGTCGTGCTCGACGAGCCGACCTCGGCCCTCGACCGCACGGTGCAAACTGGTATTCTCGCTTTGCTCGAGGATTTGCAGGAGGCGCATGGATTGGCCTATGTCTTGATCAGCCACGATCTCGCAGTGATCCGCGCGGCGGCCGACACGATCGCGGTGATGAAGGATGGGCGCATCGTCGAACAGGGGCCGGCGCAAGAGATTGTCGAACATCCCCGCGAGCCTTATACAAGGTCGCTCATTGCGGCGGCATTTCAAACCGGCGAGGTATGATGGCCGCTTGCCTCATATCTCTTGGTCCATGATTCGCATGGGCTTTGTCGTAATACCGATATCCATTGCCGGTGAATGAGAGCGGCGCGCGTTGCTCAAGAGAATGGCGAGGTCAAGCCGATGCTTTTCGACGGACAAACGATCAAGGTTGACATCCAGGATGGGGGAATCGCCGAACTGCGTTTCGAGCGTGGCGGCGAGGCCGTCAACAAGCTCGACCATGTGACATTCGAAGAACTTCGCCGGGCGCTCGACAGCATTGCGGCAACGCCCGAGATCAAAGGGGTCTTGATCACCGGCGCCAAGGATAATTTCATTGTCGGCGCCGATATTTTTGAATTCACCCACCTCTTTAAGCAGCCAGAGAAAGAGATCGAGGCTTTTGTCGCAGCAAACAGCGCGATCATCACGGCGCTCGCCGATCTGCCGATGCCGACCGTGGCGGCGGTCCATGGTCTGGCGCTGGGCGGCGGATGGGAGGTCGCGCTCGCGGCCGATCACCGGGTATTGTCGAACACCGCGAAGGTGGGCTTTCCGGAGGTGACCCTGGGGCTTTTCCCCGGCTATGGCGGCACCGTCCGCCTGCCACGCCTCATCGGTTTGGGGCCAAGCGCCGAATGGATCATTTCGGGCGCCCCGCAAAGCTCCGACCGGGTTGTTTTGGCAGGCGCGGCCGATGCCATTTCCGCGCCGGATATTTTGCGCTTTGCCGCTCTCGCCCTTTTGCAGAAGGCGATCTCCGGCCAAGCCGATTGGCAAACCAAGCGCGCCCGCCTCAAGCAGAGCCTCGGAATTGCCAAGGAGGAGGCGGCAAACCTGCTCGCCCCAGCCAAGGCGCAAGCCGCCAAGGCACTCCCGCATCTGCCCGCGGCGCATTTTGCGGTTGCTTTGCTCGAACAAGCGTCGAGCCTTGACCGTGATGCCGCCCTGGCGCTCGAAGCCGAGACCTTCGCCAAGGCCGCGAAGACGCAAGCCGCCTCCTCGCTCGTTGCGATTTTCGTCAACGAGCAGGCGGTGAAGAAGAGCATCCGCCGCTATGCCAAGGACGCGCCGAGGGTAGCACAGGCGGCCGTCGCGGGGGCGGGCATTATGGGCGGCGGCATCGCCTATCAAAGCGCCTCGCGCGGCGTGCCGATCATCATGAAGGATATTTCCGCGACGGCGCTCGACCATGGCATGACGGAAGCGCGCAAACTCGTCGCCAAAGCGGTCGAGACAGGAAGACTCACGCAAGACAAGGCCGATGCGATCCTTTCGTCCATCACGCCGAGCCTCACCTATGAGGGTTTCGACAAAGCCGACGTCGTGATCGAAGCCATCGTCGAAGATATCACGATCAAGAAGAAGGTGTTGCAAGAAATCGAAGAGCTGGTGAGGCCCACCGCGATCCTGACCTCGAACACTTCCTCCTTGCGGATTGGCGCCCTCGCCGAAACTCTGCGGCGCCCGGAAAATTTTCTCGGCATGCATTTTTTCAATCCGGTTCCACGCATGCCGCTTGTCGAAGTCGTTCGCGGTCCCAAGACGTCGGACCACGCGATCGCGGCGGTGACGGCTTATGCATCCACGATGGGCAAGACCCCGATTGTTGTCGAGGATTGCCCCGGATTTGTCGTCAATCGCGTGCTCACGCCCTATCTTATCGCTTTTCTGCGCCTCGTTCACGACGGCGCCGGTTTCATGGACATCGACAAGGCCATGGAGGCCTTCGGCTGGCCGATGGGACCAGCCTATCTGATCGATGTCATCGGCATGGATATTTCGGGACATGTCGTCGATATCGTCTCGGCGGGCTTTGCGCCGCGCATGGAGGTGGCTTTCAAAACAGCGATCGAACTTCTCCTAGACGCCGGCCGGCTTGGCCAGAAGAACGGCCACGGCTTTTACAAATATCAGAACGATGCGAAAGGCCGCCCGCGCAAGGAGATCGACCCCGAGACGGAACGCCTTCTCGCGGCGGGGCAGCCGAATGGCAAGACCGGACTTGGCGAGGAGGAGATCGTCATGCGCATGATGCTGCCCTTGATCCTCGAGGCGGCGCGTTGCGTCGAGGATAAAATCGCTGCGTCGCCGGGGGAGGTAGATATGTGCCTCATCCTCGGCCTCGGCCTGCCGCGCTACCTCGGCGGCGCCCTCACATACGCCGATCATCTCGGTCTCAAAACTCTCGTCGAAAAGGCCGATCAATGCGCGGGCCTTGGGCCCATCTACCGCCCGAGCGAACGCTTGCGCGCCATGGCCGCCGCCGGAGACGTTTTTTATCCGTCATAGATTTCTTCGGACGGCACGCGCTGACCGCCGAGATGAGAGCGATCAAGGATCGCATAAAAGGCGCTTCGCCTCTGGACGACCAAATTGGACAAGTCCACCCGTACCCGTCGCGCATCGAACTCACAATTTACGAAAACATCCATGTGAATAGGAACCGGAGTAAATATAGTCGATCTTCTCCGGCTTATCCGCAAAAAATTCATCGCAAGCCTTTTTGACGCCTGGAAGCAGGTTCCAGCCCCTCGGATAAATCTCTGGGTCGCAATAATCATCGATAAGACAAATCGCGCCTTTGCTTAATTTTGGATATACATATTTCAGGCTGATAAGAATAGATTCGTATAGGTCTCCATCAAGATACGCAAAGCAAATTTTTTCCGGCAATTCATGCGGTAGGGTATCGCTAAACCACCCTTTATGAATCTGCGGAAGGGAAAGCCCATATTTCTTGAAATTGTGGCGCACGACATCGTCTGTTGTCTTGAGTTCTCCCTCACGATAAGATACACCGTCGCTATCGCCAAGCGCAGGCAGTCCCTCGAAGCTGTCATACAGATGCAGGATCTTTGGCTTCTTGGATTCAACGATCAATTGTTGAATCAAGACTGATGATTGCCCGTTGTTGCATCCAAGTTCTACAAGGTCGCCTTCTACATCATAAAACAGCACCTGTGAGACAAGGTGATACATATTCATCCTTTGTTCGACATTGGTCATAATGCCGGATTCCACTTGGGCCGTGGGCTTCCCCCGTATTTTTTCGACAAGATCGTCGATTGCCGCCGCCAGATATACTTTGTTCTGAAACCCGAGCCTCGCAAGACCGCGCGATAGAATTCGATCAAGATAGGAAACCCTTTTGGGCTTCCAATCAAAGTATTCCGTTATAAAGAAATTATTCATGATTTCCGCGCTCCTCGATTTGGCTCGGCCAAGTCCCGTGAGGGTTGAGAAAGGACAGCAGGAATGAGCATAACCCCGAAGCGAGGGCAGCACGTGTTGCTCGCCCGCGGCCAGCAAACCCTTTTTCGGATCGGAGAATATCCTCGAACACGCAAAGGGGATTCTTATCCCCTCGCGGCGCCATAGTCAGTCTCAAAAATAGTGAGATTGTGTCGCAATATCA
>DATJLX010000243.1:0-6399 GCA_035509135.1 Methylocella sp. | reverse complement strand
CTATTTCCCCATGCTACCAGAAGCGTTCTTGCCGAGCGCATTCAGAAAGCGCACCGGGCATTCACACGGCACCGCCGGCGCACGCGCGTCTAGTTTCGCCGCCCCCTCTTTTTTCAGTTCATTGTCCCTTTCTGGCGCCGGCAATAAAGCCGACGCTGCCGCTTTGCCGTGAGTCCCGAGGAAGAAGACAGATGCCAACTTTGCGCAGACAAATTTCTGAAACCGGCGCCGCCGCCATGGGGGAAGCCTGGATGCGAATCTGCCGGCGTCTGCGCCTGGAACTTGGTGAAGACGTTTTCTCCTCCTGGTTCGGGTGCCTTGAACTCGACGCGATCTCCGGGGAAGACGCTTACCTCTCGGTGCCGACGAAATTTCTGAAGAGCTGGATTCAGTCGCATTACACGGACAAGATCCTTCAGGCTCTCGTCAGCGAATTCCCCGTGATCAAACGGCTGTCGCTCAACGTTCGTTCCTCGACACGGGCGGCTCCTTCCCGTGTTCCCGGCGGTCCCCTCGATCCCGCACCCTGCGATGAAACGGAGCAGGCACAAGGCCGCAACATCACCTCATTGGCATCCTCGCCGCCGGCGGCGGCATCCGCCGCTGCACTGCCATCATCAAGAAAAACAGCTTCGGCGGAGAATTATGAGTTGGATAGTCTCGCGGGATCGCCATTGGACCGCCGTTTGATTTTCTCGAATTTTCTCGTTGGCGCATCGAACCAATTCGCCCATGCCGCGGCACAGAGAATCGCTAGCGCGGCACCAGGAGATCCCTTGCTTTTCAATCCGCTTTATCTTCATGCTTCCGTCGGATTGGGGAAGACCCACCTCCTGCAAGCCGTCGCACATGCGGCCTCCTCGGCAAGGCGCAAGGTCATTTATCTCACCGCCGAGCGTTTCATGTATGGTTTCGTCGCCGCCCTCAAAGCCCAGACGGCGATTGCCTTCAAGGAAAAATTGCGGGCCATCGATCTCCTCGTTATCGACGACATCCAATTTCTTCAGGGCAAGTCGATCCAGCAGGAGTTCTGTCATACACTCAACGCCTTGATCGATTCCCGCCGGCAGATCGTGATTGCTGCCGACCGGCCGCCAGGCGATCTCGAAAGTCTCGATGAAAGAGTGAGATCACGGCTGGCAGGTGGGCTTTGCATTGAAATCGGCGCGCTCGACGAGGCCCTGCGAATCAAGATTCTGGAAGCCCGCATTGCCGCCGCGAAACTGGTGCATCCAACCTTCGAGGTTCCGGCCGCGGTCGTCGCCTATGTCGCAAGCGTCGTGCAGACGAATGGCCGCGATCTCGATGGCGCCATCAACCGGCTGCTCGCGCATGCGTCCTTGAATGGCGCGCCGCTTTTGCTGGAAACCGCCGAGCGCGCCATTCGCGATCTCGTCCGGACTCCAGAGCCGAAAAAGATCAAGATCGAGGATATCCAGAAACTGGTCGCCAGTCATTTCAATGTCAGCCGGGCCGATATTCTCTCCTCGCGGCGGACCGCGACTGTCGTGCGGCCGCGCCAGATTGCCATGTATCTTTCCAAGGTTTTGACTCCCCGCTCGCTGCCAGAAATCGGCCGCCGTTTCGGCGGCCGTGACCACACAACTGTCCTCCACGCCGTGCGAAAGATTCAAGGTCTCGTCACCGCCGACGGAACCTTGTCGGAGGAGATCGAGCTTTTGAAGCGCATGCTGTTGGAGTAAGGCCGTTTCTGATATTCCCCTGCGCCGCGAGACGGGTTAGGCTCGGCCATGGCGCAAGAGGCGATTCGCATCATCGGCATCGATCCGGGTCTGCGGACCACGGGATGGGGCATCATTGAAAGCTCGGGGGCGCGGCTCGCCTATGTCGCGAGCGGCGGCGTCCGCTCGAACGAGAGGACCATGCTGGCGGAGCGCTTGCGGGCGCTCCACGAGGGGCTCACGGCCATCATCACCGAGCACAGGCCCATGGAGGCGGCGGTCGAGGAAACCTTTGTCAATCGCGATCCGCAATCGGCGCTCAAGCTCGGTCAGGCGCGGGGCATCGCGCTTGTTGTTCCAGCGCTCGCCGGCCTTCCCGTCATCGAATATGCCGCCAATCTCATCAAGAAAACCGTGACCGGCTCCGGCCATGCGGAAAAAACGCAGATCGCGATGATGGTGCGAACGCTTCTGCCGGGAAGCGAAGCGCAAGGCGCCGACGCGGCCGACGCGCTGGCGGCGGCCATCACCCATGCGCGGCTCCGCCTTTGGGCGGCCAATCTCAAAGCCGCCGCCGGACGTTAGACCCGATCGCGCAAGAGAAATCGCCAGACCAAGATGATCGGCAAACTCAAAGGCATTATCGACACGCAGGGCGAGGATCATCTGATCCTCGATGTGCAGGGCGTCGGCTATCTCGTGCATTGCTCGGGGCGCACGCTGCAAAGGCTGCCGCGCGCCGGCGAGGCGGCCACGCTCGCGATCGAGACGCAGATGCGCGAGGATTCAATCAAATTGTTCGGCTTTCTCTCGGAGGCCGACCGCCGTTGGTTCCAGCTGCTTCTCACGGTGCAAGGGGTCGGCGCCAAGGTGGCTCTCGCGATTCAAACCGTTCTCGATTCGGCCGAGCTTGCCGCCGCGATCGGCTGCCAGGATAAAGCGACCATCGCGCGGGCGCCTGGCGTCGGGCCGAAACTCGCGGCGCGGATTGTCTCGGAACTCAAGGATAAAGCCGCCGCGCTGGGCGTGGCCAGTCCCACAGGCGCCCGGATGGCCGGAGTGGAGGGCGCACCGCCCGCCGCCGTGCAAGATGCGCTCTCGGCCCTGGTCAACCTTGGCTATGGGCGGACGCAGGCGGCGACCGCCGTGGCCGCCTCGGTCGCGGCGCTGGGCGAGACCGCCGCCGCCGCCGAGCTCATCCTTCACGGCCTCAAGGAGCTCGCCCGCTAGGCGGATCACGCCTTGCCATGATGCGCGGCTTCCGCATTGGCATCGAGCGGCCAGCGCGGCCGCGCCGCGAAGGTCATGTCGTCGACGAGGCCAAGCGAGAGCCGCTCGATGCCAGCCCAAGCGATCATGGCGCCATTGTCGGTGCAAAGGCTGGGGAGCGGCAGGACAAGCCGCAACCCGGCCTCGCCGCAAAACCGCATCAGCGCCCGCCGTATGGCGCCATTGGCGGCAACACCGCCCGCCACCACCATGGCGTTGGGAGGGCCTACCGTTTCCCGGAAAAGACGCAAGCCCGCGCGGCAGCGGTCGATGAGCGTATCGACGACCGCGGCTTGGAAAGACGCACAGACATCGGCCACATCGGTCGCGGTCAAAGATCCTGTGCGTTCCACCTCCAGCCGGACCGCGGTTTTCAAACCGGAAAAGGAAAAGTCCGGTTTCGGCCGGCCCAGCATGGGACGCGGCAGATCGAATCGCGCGGCACTGCCCTCGGCCGCCAAGGCCTCGACCCGGGGTCCCCCAGGGTAAGGGAGGCCCAGCATCTTGCCCACTTTGTCGAAGGCTTCGCCAGCCGCGTCATCAACGGTCGAACCGAGCCGCAGATAATCGCCGACTCCTCTCACGGCAACCAATTGGGTGTGGCCACCGGAAACCAGCAGCAGCAAATAGGGAAACGCAAGCTCATCGGTCAGCCGCGCCGTCAAGGCATGCGCCTCGAGATGATTGATCGCCAGGAAAGGCTTGCCACTCGCCAAGGCCAAGGCTTTCGCGGTGGTCAGCCCCACCATGACCCCGCCGATGAGACCGGGTCCCGCCGCCGCGGCGATCCCGTCGAGGTCCATCAAGTCCACATCGGCCCGGGCGAGCGCGAGCTCCACGAGCCGGTCGATGATTTCAATATGGGCGCGCGCCGCGATCTCCGGCACCACGCCGCCATAAGCCGCGTGCTCGGCGATCTGGCTCATGACCTCATTCGAGAGAATTTCGCCCGATCCGCCGGGCAGCAGCTGGACAACGGCGGCGGCGGTTTCGTCGCAGGTGGTTTCAATGCCGAGAATGCGCATAAGGTTCCTTTAGGGCGTCCCTGGGGATTCCCTTCCTTCAAAAGGGCCGGTATGGAGACGATTTGGCATGCACCGCCGGCCGAACTACCTAACTCTCTATAGAACCTTCCAGACCAAGAGGAAACGCGCCAATTCCCCCCCTTTCGAAATCCGGCACAAGGTTTCCCTTCCGGCTCGGGACGCGCGGCAGCCCCCTGGCGCTTGCCCAGTCGCGCGAGCTCCTGGCTCGTCTCGCCGAGGCGCATCGCATCGACGCAAACGAAATCGAGATCATCGCCATCAAGACGAGCGGTGATGTGATCCAGAACATGCCGCTGAGCGAAGCCGGCGGCAAGGGGCTTTTCACCAAGGAGCTCGATCTTGCGCTTCTGAAAGGCGAGATTGAAATCGCCGTGCATTCGGCGAAGGATTTGCCAACAGTCTTGCCCGAAGGCCTGGAAATCGCCGGTTATCTCCCCCGTGAAGATGTGCGCGATGCGTGGATTTCTCCGCATGCCAGCCATCCGCATGGCCTTGCCGCGGGGAGCCTTGTCGGGACCGCCTCGCTGCGGCGGGGCGCCATGATCAAGCGGCTGCGGCCGGATCTGACGATCCGCCTTTTGCGCGGCAATGTCGAGACACGTCTGGCCAAACTGGCCAAGGGGGAGGCCGCCGCCACTCTTCTCGCGCTGGCCGGGCTGAAGCGCCTCGGCCTTGCGGCGCGCGCCACCGCGATCCTCGACGTCGAGGATTTCATCCCGGCGGCGGGGCAGGGCGCGATCGCCATCTCCATGCGCAGCGGTGACGAGCCGACGCGCGCTTTCCTGGAGCCGGTTCTCGATGCAAAGACCGCCATCGCGCTTGCCGCGGAGCGCGCCTTCTTGCGGGTTCTCGATGGCTCCTGCAAGACGCCGATCGGCGCCCATGCGTGGATCGAAGAAGACAGGGTCCTCTTTCGCGCCATCGTCCTCAAACCGGATGGCTCGCGGTTTTTCGAGACCGGGATCTCGGGGCCTCTCAACGATGCGGTGCGGCTCGGAGAGGCGGCGGCCCAAGACCTCGCCGCGCAAATCCCCGCCGGTTTTTTCGATTCCTAACGTCATGATCCCATGAGCGCGGCGTTCACGACGGAAACAGCGAAACCCGGCACCGCCGCTGTCAAACGCGAGCCCAAGGCGTTAGAGTGAATCCCGCCAGATATGACTGCCCGGAAAGTCCCCCAAATGCCGCAAACGCAAACGCCAAGAGATGCAAGAGATGATGGTGTTGTCTATGCAAAGACGAGAGAGGGCTTCGATCTGCCGGTGATCGATGTCAGCCACCCTGCCTTCGCCGTGCCGGAGGACGCGGACGCGAAACGGGCTCAGCAGGAGGCCTTCATCGCATGGGAGCGCCGGAGCCGGCGGTTTCCGCAATTCCTCACGCGGATGATGCTCCGGTCGGCCGCGAAGCGCTCCCTGCTCATCCGGGCGATGTTCGAGTCCGGCAAGGAATTTCTGGATGGCATCTCCACCTATGTGTTGAAGCTTGGCGAGGACAATCTGCCGCCGCCTTTCGACGGGCCGGCAGACCGCCGCTTTGTCGCGGGCCCGCGGTTTGTCCAAGTTCGGCTTCGCACCCAGCAAATGGCCCGTCTCCTGTCGGAAGCGCTTGCCGAACCGCTGGCCCTTCAACCGGCCGCGCCGCTCCATCTCATCAATATTGGCGGCGGTCCGGCGATCGACAGCATCAACACGCTCATCCTTCTCAATCGCGACCGTCCAGAGGTCTTGCAACGGCCGATCGTCATCAATGTGCTGGATGCGGACAGTGATGGCGCCTTCTTCGGCGCCAACGCCTTGGCCGCGCTGAAGGCAAAAGGCGGTCCCTTGCACGGCCTCGATGCCGTTCTTGAACATCGGGCCTACAATTGGAACGAACCCGCGGCGCTTGATGAGCTCATCCGCCGGCTTGCATCGCAAGGGGCGTTTCTCGCGGCCTCGTCTGAAGGGGCTTTGTTCGAATATGGGAGCGACGATGCGATCATCGCCAATCTGAAGGCCCTCAACGGAGGCGGGGCCGGGGCCAAGCTGGTCGCTGGTTCCGTGACCCGCGCCGATGAGATGAGGCAGCGGATGATTGCCGCGACGCCTTTGAAGCTTTACCCGCGCGGGCTTGAGGGTTTTGCTCCGCTCGCCTCACAAGCGGGATTTGCCATTGCGAAGGTCGAACCCTCGCTGCTGAGCGACCAGGTTCTTTTGCGCTCCGGCTAGGTGCAGTAATGCTCGGCGAGGCGGAGGCCCACGATCTCGCGGCGCAAATCCCTGCGGGCTTTTTCGATCAGCCTTCCCATCTGGCTCCATAATGGGGCTTATACAACGTTCATGCTTCGCATGTCGCTGGCCTTGCAAAGGGGGAGTTCTCCGCCCATGTTTTGTGGGCCGCCAGCAATGGCAGGGTAGCAT
>DATJLX010000242.1:0-4632 GCA_035509135.1 Methylocella sp. | reverse complement strand
CAACCCATAAAGCGTGGTGGCATTTTTGGGCGAGATACGCACGCAGCCGTGCGAGACGGGCCTGCCAAGATTCCTGACCTCCAAGGTGCCGTGGATGGCATGACCATCTTTCATAAAGAAAATGGAATGGGGCATGGGGCTGTTGTCCCACTGTTTGCTATACCAAATTTCGTTCATGGAGGTGGCGGTATAGGTTCCTGATGGAGTTGTATATCCTGCTCGGCCAGTTGATACCGGCCATCGATATCTTTCCACCCCATTCAAAGAAACTGTCATTTGTTGATTTGTTTTGTCGATGATGACGACGACGGCAGCCTCCCTGGCTTCGCCCACACTCGCGTCCATCTCTCTGCGGTGGCTGGAGCCCGCATGAGCCGTCACCGGAAAGAGGACCAATGCCGCGTCAATGGCGGTCAACAAAAGCGCAATTCTCACCAATTGATTTAAGGATGTGCACATATGCCCCCCAAGACCGCGGAAATGAGCATATGCCCCGCCGCTTCGTAGCACGTTAGCTAGAATCCCATGGGGAAACGCCGAACCGGCACAGTTGGTTCCTGCTTCCGGTTGGACCAGAGGATTCAGCGCCATAGGCAGACGATGATCCTCTTTTCTGTGGATCAATGCCTCCCGATCGCCGACTTGGCTGATGGTAGGGTGATTTCTAGGGTGACAACCCAATCAAAGCGTAGCTGATAGAATCGCTTGCTGATTCTCGACAAGGGTCGGCACTGTGCGTTCGCGACGGGGTCATCAAAATCTATTGTGTGCTCGGCCAACGGTCCTGATCAGAACTTGCGCTTTCCTCAAGTCCAAGTGGTTGCGGGAGGGCGCAACCATCTGAACTTGCGTCATCAACAAGGGCGAGCTTGATGCCTTAAAGTTGGATGGCGTCGAGCGCTTGCGGCGGGGTAGCCATTGTCTTCGTTATGAAATGTTACCCGCTCGACGAGGCCGGTGAAGACTTCCGTCGTTGGGTTGTTGTTTGCCGCCATCGAGTAACGCGCTCCTTTCCCGAGCTCTTGCATTTAAGTATATCCTTTTAAGTATATCCTTTCAAAATAAGGCCAGGCCCTCCTTAATCCGGCCATGGGCAGCATTTGGGAAAGGTTTGTTTTGCGCAAAGTTACTCGTTTCACGGCGACCATGGGGCTGATCCTCGCCACTCACGCAAATCTGCCTCAATCTGCCTCTGCCGCCAACCGGGATGAGCTGTGGGCCGTCGTCCACGACATCTGTGTGCCAGCCTACCAAAGCATTGGCGTGGGGTTTCCTTGTTCCGAGGTCAGCATAGCCGATGGTCTGGAGCGAGGCTTTGCCGTGCTCCGTGTGCCTTCGAGCATGACGCATATTATCGTTGTCCCAACCACGCGGATTTCGGGCATTGAAAGCCCGGCGTTGCTAAGGAAAAACGCGCCAAACTATTGGGAGGCGGCATGGGATGCCCGCCGTTTCGTCGAGGAGGGGGCACACCGTCAACTGCCGCGCGACAAAATCGGGATGGCCATTAACTCGGAAGCCAGCCGCAGCCAGGACCAGCTGCATATTCATGTGGCCTGCATCGCCCCGAAGGTCGCTGAGTTCCTGCGCCACCACCACGCGCAAATTTACAAAACCTGGTCGCTACTTAGGCCCTCGCTTCTTGGACACAGATTTGCGGCAATGAAAGTCGAGTCGCAGAACTTGGCCCACGTGGATCCTTTTAAATTGCTTGCCCGCGGTCTGCCGTCACACAAGTTTTCGATGGGAAACCAAACACTGGCTGTGATCGGAGCGACGTTCGGTGGCGGCAGGACCGGTTTCTATCTTTTAACCAACGATCCCAGTGCATTGCCGGGAAATATTGTAGGTGCGGAAGCACTGCTTGATGACAAATGCACCAACTGATCCAGGCCGGCTGGAAGGTCTGCCATAGAGGACACCCCGGAAACCAAATGCCTGTGCCTGTCGGAAATCAAATCCGGGTATACTGATGATGTAATCCGCCGAGAATTGGGGTCGGAAGAATGCGTCCGATGGCCTGAACAGCCCGTGGGACTGGCGCATCCTTGTTCAGGGAAAGGTGTGTTCTCGCGCCATTGTAATAGGCCAAATAAGAAATGAGGAGGTGACGCAGATGCCGCTCGCCGAAGACGACGACATGGTCAAGACATTCCCGCCGGATCGAGCCGATCAGCCGTTCCGTATGTCCGTTCTGCCATGGTGAGCGTGGCGCGGTTGGCCGGTCTCGAATACCCATGGCACGAAGCCGCCGGGTAAAAATCTCGCCATAGACAGAGTCGCGATCGCGGACGATGTACTTCGGCGTCCATTCCCAGCCGCAGGCTTCGGTGAGTTGCCGGGCCATCCATTCAGCACTCGGGTGTGCCGTCACCCCCAGCCATAAGATCCGGCGTCGGCAATGACTTAGAATAAGCAAGCCATAAAGCAACTGAAACGAGAGTGTCGGAACAACAAACAGGTCAATCGAGGCGATCCCATCGGCATGATTGCGGAGGAACGTCTTCCACCCTTGCGATGGGGGTTTACTGTGCCTTGCCATGTACTTGGCGACCGAGGTCTGGCCAATTTCGATGCCGAGTTTGAGGAGTTCACCGTGGATCCGGGGAGCACCCCACAGCGGGTTGGCAAGGCTCATTTCCCGGATCAATTGGCGTATTTCGAGCGGCACCTTAGGCCTGCCACCGCGAGATCGCGACCTCCATTTCCAGAACAAGCGAAAGCCCACACGATGCCAGCGGATAACAGTCTCCGGCTTGACGATCACCAGGGCGTTCAGAACATTCGGTGCGATCCTGTAGAGGCTGGTAAAAATGAGACGATCGAAATTGCTAAAGGCGAGCCGCTTTGGCGATTTTCTTCGCAGCACATTGAGCTGGTGGCGCAGCGCCACGATCTCCGCCTCAAGAGACGTGCGTGATCTGAAGAGCCAAATGACCACCCACAAAATAAGTTTCAGCATATCCCCCATGAGACGGAGCATCGCCCGATTCGCGGCCTTGCGCCAGTGGGATAGAGTTTACGATAAGGACAACGCCTTTCGGTACCTCATCAAGCGCCGTCTTCGATGAATGATACATGCGCGCAGGCAATACGCCAGCCGCCTTCCGTGCGAACCCAAACCTGACTCTGCCGGCCTACGCGGGTCTCGTTCGCATACTGGAACTCTGTATTCGCGGTCGCCAGGTCGAGGCCATATGCCGTTATGATTGTAGCCTTCAAAGTTCGCTGCGGCGAACCGCCGATACGGGCAGTCCGGAAGGCACGGATCGCCACGATCCCATAAAGATTCTCCGTGGATCCAAAACGCAGGGTTGCCGGTGAATCAAGAAACAGCTCATCGAGAACCGCGAGATCGTTGATCATCAAGGCCTGTTCGTACCGGTGGAACGCTTTGCTGACTGCGGCAAGCGTTTCTGGGTCGTTGACGATCACCGTCCTGCGATCCTTGCACCTGCAACGCCGGCGCGCTCCAATTTGGCGGCCGCGCGGAGCGCTGTCTCCTCCTGCCAGGGACGGGCGATGAGTTGCACAGCGACCGGCATGCCGCCTGGCGTATGGATAGGCGCCGCCACCACGGGCAGTCCAATGAAGCTTATCGGCTGCGTATAAAGGCCAATATTCGGCCGGGCGGGCACCTCACGACCGCCGAGACGCAGCGTGGTCTGTCCAATAAAAGGGGCGACGCATGGCGTCGCAGGCGCCAGCAAGAGATCGAATTGCGTGAACAATTCCGCCGCTCGCGCCTGGAACCAGCGGCGCAGGCGCTGGGCCTGGATCAGCAAGGCGGAAGGCAAGAGAGCACCTGCCAACAGCCTGTCGCGCGTGGCGGGATCAAAGTCGCCGGGGCGTGCACGCAAATCGGCCCAATGGAGTGCCGCGCCTTCGGCCGCCGTCAGACAGAAAGCGGCTGCCCGCGCGCGGGCCGCTTCAGGGAGCGATACTGTTGGGCCGCCACCAAGCGCCTCTGCCACCTCCACCAGCGCCGTCAGAGCTTCTGGGCAGGCGCCGTCCTGGAACCAGTCGCCCAATATGGCGACACGCAACATGTCTGGCGATTCAAGTGTATCCCGCACTGGCTCGACCGGCCGCTGCGCGCAAAAAGGGTCAGTAAGATCCGGTCCCTGCAATGCATCGTACACCAAGGCGAGATCGGTGGTGCTGCTGGTAAACAGACCCAGATGATCGAGGTCGCTCACAAACGGATAGGTTCCCGTCCGCGGCAGCCTGCCAAAAGTTGGCTTTAGTCCGAATACGCCGCAAAACGAGGCGGGCACGCGGATCGAACCATTGGTGTCTGAGCCGAGGCTGATTGGCGTCATGCCGGCTGCGACGGCGGCGGCCGAGCCGCCAGACGAACCGCCAGCGACACGCCGCGTGTCATGCGGGTTGCGCGTCGCACCATAATGGGCGTTCTCGGTGGTGAACCCATAGGCGTATTCATCCATGTTCTGCGCCCCGATGGGGATCGCACCGGCCTGCCGCAGGCGGGCGACCAGCGTCGCGTCTGCCTTGGCGGGCGGATTTTCCTGATTGATCTTGGAGCCGGCGAGCGTGACAAAACCCGCGACGTCGTAAAGATTTTTGACTCCGAACGGGACGCCCGCGAGCGGCCCTGGCGCTTCGCCCGCA
>DATJLX010000241.1:0-25199 GCA_035509135.1 Methylocella sp. | reverse complement strand
CAAAATCAAATGATATATAAGCTCTTGAAAGATGTTGAACTGACAAACTCTTTCCCGAAAGAAAGTTTGATCCGATGGATTGCTCGTGCCGCTGCGGGTGGCTTACCCGCCAATCGCTGGCACGCCGATAAGAATCGGATGCAGAAAAATCATCGCTACATAAGCGAGCGTCCCAACACCTAGCGCGATGGCGTCGGCTCTTGTGAATGATTCGATCCGCATCGCGCCCATATCGCCGCGTTTCTTGACCGCGATGCGGTCATAGACCGCCCAGGCGAGAAAGGATCCAAACAGCAGCATGCCGCCCGCGTCGCCATTCGCCAGAAGATGCGCAAACGCCCAGATCTTGATCGCGACCAGCATGGGATGGCGCAGCCACCCCCTGATTTTGCTGGGCGCCGGATTCATGCAGGCAAGCGCCACGAAGGCGAACCACATGAGCCCGATGGTGAGATGCCTTGTCCAGGCCGGCGGCGACCACACGGGGATCAGCCCCTCCGCCCGGTAGCGCGAGAAACCCCAGACGATCAGGGCAAAACCAATGATTGACAGCAGGGAATAAAGGCCCTTATAGGGGCCAAGGCCAATCCGTTCAATCAGATAGGTGCGCGTCTCACGAAAGGTTGTGAGAGTATGCCCGCCCAGAAAAATGACGATCCCAACAAAAAGAATAAGCACGCTTCGCCCCCGCTCTTATTGACCGGAAGAGGATAGCGCGTGTGATGATCAAGCGCCATCATCTCAAACATCAGCCGCAAACATAAGTTCGAAGCGGCGGGTTAGGCCGCCCGCGCAAACCGTCCAAACGACAAACTTTCTGCGCGATCCCACCCGCTCCAAGCCGGCAGGCGTATGAGGCCTTGTAAGGTTTCGGGCGCCAATCGGACAAAAATGTTTCACGTGAAACTTTTTTGTCCGATTGCCCAAAAAACGCTTTTTGCCTCGCTCCCGCTTATTCGCCCGGCAAGTTGACGCCGAACTCAACCGCCCTCACTGCGTTATGAGATGAAAGCGCTGCCGTTCTCCGGCATCGACACAAGAGCCAAACACATTCATCCGGTCACGCTAAAGTTGAGACGTCTTAAATTGCCACCCGAGGCTGCCTTTGCGCTTTGGGTTAAGGCAAGTATGTGGTTTTGTGGCATGGGAGGAAAACATGGCTCAAACCTCCAGAGTATCGCCGCCTGTCCAGGCGGACTCTCCCTCCCTCGGCACCCGGCTTTTCGAAACACGGCGCCTTTCCCTCGACCTCGCGGCGCCGCTCAGCGCCGAGGATATGACCGTCCAGGTGATGGAGGATGCCAGTCCGACAAAATGGCATCTTGCACACACGACATGGTTCTTCGAGACCTTTGTCCTCTCGCTCCATCTCGATGGCTATGAGCCGTTCGACCCGGCCTTCCCCTATTGCTTCAACTCCTATTATGAATCGCACGGGCCCCGCCAGCCGCGGGCCAGGCGCGGGCTTCTCTCACGGCCGTCCTGCGAACGTATCTTCGCTTATCGCGCCCATGTCGATGCCGGGCTCGAAAAACTTTCGGCGCCCGGCGGCGAAACCGGATCGGAGCTGGCGCGGCTCATCGAAATCGGCATCCATCATGAGCAGCAGCATCAGGAGCTGATGCTCACCGACATTCTGGCCCTTTTCGCCGCCAACCCGCTGCGGCCGGCCTATCGGGCGCCGCAGCCGCGCACCAATTGGGTGACGCCAGAGCCGCTTGCCTGGATTACGTTTTCCGGCGGCATTCATGAGATCGGTCACGCGGGAGATGGCTTCGCCTGGGATAATGAGACGCCGCGTCATGGCGAGCTGATCCATCCGTTCCGGATCGCCCACCGCCTCGTCACCAATGCCGAATGGCAGGCCTTCATCGAGGACGGCGGCTATCGGACGGCCTCCGTTTGGCTGGCCGACGGCTGGACACTGGTCAACCGCGAAGGCTGGCGGGCGCCGCTTTATTGGGAGGAGCGCGACGGGCAATGGCTTGCCATGTCGCTCGAGGGCATGCGTCCGCTCGATCCTGCGGCGCCTGTCACACATGTGAGCTATTACGAGGCGGATGCCTTCGCCCGCTGGGCGGGCCATCGGCTGCCGA
The DNA here is from genome assembly GCA_035509135.1 of Methylocella sp. GTDB lineage: Bacteria > Pseudomonadota > Alphaproteobacteria > Rhizobiales > Beijerinckiaceae > Methylocapsa. The sequence continues at coordinate 23,103 of DATJLX010000241.1, read as the reverse complement.
CGGAGTCTGAATGGGAACTCGCTGCGAAGGGCTTGCCCGCGACGGGCAACACGCTCGCCTCTTGGGCCTTGCGGCCGCTGCCCGCCGTTGCAAACAAGGACGGACGGCCTGCCCAAATGTTCGGCGACGTCTGGGAATGGACGGCCAACGCCTATCTTCCCTACCCCGGCTACCGCGCGCCCCTCGGAGCGCTTGGCGAATACAACGGCAAGTTCATGGTCGGCCAGCATGTCTTGCGCGGCGGCTCCTGCGCGACGCCGGACGGCCATCTGCGCGCGACCTATCGCAATTTCTTCTATCCCTATCAGCGCTGGCAGTTCATGGGCCTGCGCCTCGCCTCGGAGATCGCATGATGGGACCGCGCCACAAAGCCCTTTGTCTGCAGGATATCATAACCGGCACCGATCACGCGTTCGCCGCGAGCGTGATCGAGGGTCTGTCGAGGCCTCGCAAGAGCCTGCCTTGCCGTTTTTTCTACGACGCGCGAGGCAGCGACTTGTTCGAAGAGATTACGAAGCTGCCGGAATATTATCCAACGAGGACCGAGATCGCGATCCTCGAAGCGCATGCGGTGGAGATCGCGAAGGGTGTGCCCGAAAAGGCGATTCTCGTTGAATTCGGATCGGGTTCAAGCCGCAAGACGGAGATCTTGCTCAAGACTCTGCGCAAACTTACCGCCTATGTCCCGGTCGATATGTCCGAAAGCGCCCTCGCCGATGCAAAGTCGCGGCTTTTGCAGCGCTTTCCGGCGCTGGGCGTGCGCCCGATCATTGGTGACTTCTCGCTGCCGGTCACTTTTCCCGAGGATATCGCAAGGGCGTGCAAGCTCGGTTTCTTTCCGGGTTCGACGATTGGCAATTTTTCTCCCTCCGCCGCGGTCCGGTTGCTGGGCACGATGCGGGATATGCTGGCACCGGAGGGCACGCTCATTATTGGCGTGGACTTGAAAAAGGATGCTCGCGCGCTGGTGCGCGCCTACAATGATAAGCAAGGTGTTACCGCACGCTTCAACCTCAATCTTTTGGCGCGCATCAACCGCGAGCTCGAAGGTTCATTCGATCTCGGTTGTTTCCGCCATGAAGCGATCTACGATCCCCGCGAGGGTCGCGTCGAAATGCATCTTGTCAGTCTCAAGGAACAAGCGGCCAGCGTCTGCGGCCGCTGGTTCCAGTTTGAACCCGGCGAAACCATCCATACCGAAAACTCCTACAAATATTCCATTGGCCAATTTCAAGAGCTTGCTCGTGCGGCGGGCTGGCTGCCAGGCCGCGTTTGGCTGGATAATGGAAATCTCTTCAGCGTCCATGAGTTGATCTCGGCTTCGCAGCGCTGACCCAGACGCCTAGCCGCCCGCTGGCAATTCAGATTCGTGCCTCGGTGTTTCAACCAATGAAACTGTCCTCTTCCGCCGCATGAGCGGTGTCCTATTTTCGAGTGAAACCTGGTTCCACTTTCAGCTCAAGGTCTATGCTGCGAAATTGTCATCCGTCCTTGGCATTCGAAGATCCGGAACAATGAATTCCGCCACCTTCAGATACTCATCGATCATACGATTGATCGAGAATTTTTCGAGATGTTGGGCCAGCGCGGCCTTGTCGATTTCCAGTTTTTTTTTCAGCGCCCGCGACATCGCCTCGGAGAGCGCGGCGACGTCATCAACCGGCACCAGTGCACCAAAGCAGCCATTCGCCAGAACTTCGCGAGGGCCGGACGGACATTCGGTACTGACGATTGGGACACCCCCGGCCAATGCCTCGATCAGCACCAGCGATAGCCCTTCACTGCGTGATGATAGAACGAACAAGTCGCTTTTGGAAAACCACGCCAGTGGATTGTCAACAAAGCCCGGCAGTAATACATCTTTGGCAACGCCGAGTTCGCCGGCCAAGGACAGCAAGGCTTGATAATCCTCCCCCTCACCTAAAATGACAAGGCGTGCCGGCGTTGTCTGGCGCAAAACAGCAAAACCCCGCAGCAGGACATCGTGCGCTTTCTGATGCGTCAGCCTGCCACATGCAACGATGACCGGTACTGTCTTGTTGCGCAGCCATGACTTCTCGACGGGCTGTTGGGCCTTGGAAAGAAGCGCTGTAAAATCAACACCATTGTAAATCACTTGAACAGGCGGCCCATTCGGTGAAAGAAGCCGGCGCGCCGTTCGTGCGGCGCCATCGGAAACCGCGATGACCCGGGGAGTCAGACGATAGAACACGGCCACCATAACATTCAGCAGCCAGCGGCGCAGGCGGTGAAGGACATTGTGATGACTATTGGCGTATGCGATAAGATCGTTATGGATGCACGGCACGATGATGTGGCGGTAGCCAGTCAGCAGACCGCTGACAATCGCCATGAGTGCCGGCCTTTCCAAATGAGCGAAAAGGACGGCGGGTTGTGCTTGCCGCAGATAATGCATAAATGAACGAATGATCGTCACGCTGTCCGCCTTCCCGCCGGCGGACAGATCAATCTTGGTCACAAGCGGGGAAACCTCTTTCAGATGGACCCCACTGGCGTGCCTCAGCAGCAAATCGACGGCATAACCCCTATCGGCAAAACCATTGGCCAACATGACGACGACTTTTTCAGCGCCGCCGCTGCTCAAATGCTCGACAACAATACCGATGCGTCGCGTTGACGGCGCAGCGACGTTTTGTGGTATGGCCTCAACTCCAGTAGGGGTCCACGGATTCGACGAGAGCCTCGATTGCTTCTATGGCAAACCCGCGTTGCATAATCTAGGGGCTTCTCACTTCCGACATTTCATAAAAAGAGCTTAGCCCACATGGGACCCTTCTCCTTTTGGATGAGTACGGCATCCCGCGCGCCCGTCGATGTTCAGACGGAGATGCGTGCCCGGCGGCCTTGAGCCAGCGAGCGGGAGTGGGGTAAGAGTGGGGCAAGAGATGGCGGGCAAACTCAAATGGTTTTTCGTGGGACGCGGGGCTTAATGGCGCCATATCTTCATGATTTGGTGCATAGAATTAAAGAAACTGCAGACTTTTTAAATAAGATCGTGCGAGAAAACAAAGAGATAAAGACCAAGAGCGCCAGCCAATAAAGCGGTCATGGTCGAATTGCATGGATTCTCACGGGGCAAGGCGGGCTTCATGAAGCGGACGACACTCACACTCGCATTTTCTTTCGCTCTCGCGGGAGCGGCGCCGCTTCAGGCAGACCCTTCCCTCGTCAATCCCAAATCGGTTAAGCCGGCAATGGCGGAAGCCAAGCCTTCGGCAAAGCCCGTCAAACCGGCGCCCCCCTTCGTGCCGATGGACCCCTTGGTCGCTATTCAAAAGGCCAATGCCTATTTTAATGCGGCCACCTACATGAGCGGCGATTTCGTCCAGATCGGTCCCGACGGCAAACGCTCCGAAGGCAAGATCTTTGTGCAGAGGCCCGGCAGATTGCGTTTCGAATATGCTCCGCCAGCGACGCTCGAGATTGTCGCCGACGGGCTTTCGGTTGCCGTGCATGATCGCAAGACCGCCACCAAGGATATTTACTTTATCAGTCAAACGCCGCTGAAATTCCTGCTCAAGGATCAGGTCGATCTCAATCGAGATGTCAAGATCATCGACGTGAAAAGCGAGCCTTCCGCAGTCTCTATTCTCGTCGAAGACAAGGCAACCTTTGGCGGAACCTCCCAAATCAAGCTGGTTTTCGATCCGGTGAAATTCACCCTCACGCAATGGCAGGTCACCGATCCGCAAGGCTATGAGACGCTTGTCTCGCTTTTCAATATCGATTTGTCGAAAAAGCCGGACCCAAATCTGTTCCAGATCACCCAGGAAAGACTATTGAACACAAATAATTGACAAGACCCCGCAGGGGGATATCCCGGTTGGACTTGTTTTTAAAATACCCGTGTTTTCAATCTGATAGAAGATTTTTTGTGTTGCAAGGGGGCACCAGCGCGCATTTTTTGAAAGCGTGGCAGCGACGAGGCGGCTTGCAAGCGCGCGGTACGAGTTTATTTTATCGTCATGTGAGCGACGCAGATCATCAGGCGTACCCCCCCGTTCCGCCTGGATCAAAATTACCGGACCCCTCCCGGTAATGTCTCGCTCCTAAGGGCGTCTGGCCTCAGGCCAGGCGCCCTTTTTATTTGGCCCTGGAAACCTGTGCTTGGCAGCGCGCATGAGATCCTTGTTTCCCGCCTTTCAAACCCTTTACAAAAAATTGTGGGCTTCCCGCCCGCCATGCTTGCGGCAGGTTCTTTTTGTGTGATCTATCAGGCGAGCGGATCGTCGCGGAGTCTTGCGTGCCTCTCACCCTTGCCACCTGGAACATCAACTCGGTTCGTTTGCGGATCGATCTCGTGGCCCGCTTCCTGAGTGAAGAAAGGCCGGACATTCTCTGCCTCCAGGAGACAAAATGTAGGGATAGCGAATTTCCCCTGACGGCTTTCCATAAGCTTGGCTATCCGCATGTCGCGATCAATGGTCAAAAAGGCTACCATGGGGTTGCGATCGCCTCGAAAATCCCTTTTCAAATCCTTGACCGGCACTCCTTTTGCGCAAATGGGGACGCCCGTCATATCGCCGTGACGCTCTCTCCCAGCGGCACTCACGGCAAGATCATCGCCTTGCACAATTTCTATGTGCCCGCCGGAGGCGACGAACCCGACCCTTCCATCAATCCGAAATTCGCCCATAAGCTCGCCTTTCTCAACGAAATGGCGCATTGGGCGGGTTCGGATGGACTCATGGCCAGCGATGCGATCCTCGTCGGCGATCTCAATATTGCACCGCTTGAAACAGACGTCTGGAACCATAAAGCCTTGCTACGGGTCGTCAGTCACACGCCAGTCGAAGTGGAAAATCTCAAACGGGTGCGTGACGCCCTGCCCTGGGTCGACGTGCTGCGCCATTTCGTGGCACCTGAGGAGAGACTGTATACGTGGTGGAGTTATCGCGCGCGGGATTGGGAGAAGTCGGATCGAGGACGGCGTCTCGACCATATTTGGGTCAGCGAAAGCCTCAAGCCGCATCTCGGTGGTGCGCAGGTGTTCCGGGAGAGCCGCGGCTGGGAACGGCCATCCGATCATGTGCCTGTGATGGTCCGCTTCAAGTTTTGAGCACCCGCCAGGCATTCTTGAACCGTTTTCCCAATGATGTGACGGGCAAATTCCGGCATTCGCTTGCCAAGTTCCACAAGCGGTGATAGGCGCGCCCGATGAGCATCCGCTTGCACAAGGGCGACTTGCCGGACGATGCCGATTTCGGCGATTGTGTGGCAATCGACACCGAAACCCTAGGTCTCGTCTTGCCGCGCGACCGGCTTTGCGTGGTCCAATTGTCACGCGGCGACGGGTCTGCCGACGTCGTGCAAATCGCCGCCGGCCAGACGCGTGCGAAAAACATCGAACGGCTTTTGGGCGACCCGAAGGTCACCAAACTGTTCCATTTCGCCCGTTTCGATGTCGCGGTTCTGTTCAAAACCTTCGGCGTCATGGCGGCCCCCATTTATTGCACCAAGATCGCCTCCAAGCTGGCTCGGACCTATACCGACCGGCATGGCTTGAAGGATCTGGTGCGCGAGCTCCTTGGGGCCGATTTATCGAAACAGCAGCAATCCTCCGATTGGGGCGGCGAGACGCTCTCGGAGGCCCAGCTTTCCTACGCGGCTTCCGATGTCCTCCATTTGCACGCCTTGCGCAGCCGCCTCGACGCAATGCTCAAGCGGGAGAATCGATTGGAGATTGCCGAGGCCAGTTTCGATTTCGTGCCAACGAGGGCGCGTCTCGACCTGATGGGATGGGCGGATGTGGATATCTTCTCGCACGAATAGGCCAAGACCAAGCTAAAGCCCGCCATGACTTCGCCTTGCTTGCTTGCTGTCTGTGCAAGCGTGGGACAGCATCTTGCCCGCCGTGGTGAGCTTGACCGGCCGGACGACTGTCCGGTCGCGGCGGGTGTGGCAGATTATGCGGCGGGCGTGCCGGATTATTAAGATTTTTGCAGTTTTTTTAAATCGGCGTTCATGGTGATCTTCGCGTATCCGGGAGTAAGGCCTTGTTGTCTCAGAACGAAGCCCTGCGAGTGAGAAAATCTTCGGCTGTTGCCGGCGTGTCAACGAGCGCCTTGAGCGGGGCCGGGAGCAGCATTAGCTCGGGAAAGAAGCGGAGGGAGGCCGATTTGACCTTGCCCGGCTTCGAAACGGCTGGCCTTGCCATCATCGATGATGGCCTGCAAAGGCCCGTCCGGCATCACTCCGGTCATCTGAGTTTCGATATGACGCCGCCGGCATCGCGCGGCGGCTTCATGGCGGCACACCGTCATTCGGTGCGGGTGCGGGTGCTTCGCCGAACCGCGATTGGGGGCTCGCTCCTCGCGATCGTGCTCATCTGCGCCGCCACCCTGCTCAATCCCTTCAAGCGCTTGCCTGGCGACGTTTCCATCAGCGGCGTTGGCGTCGAAGGCACAAAAGTCACCGTGGATTCGCCGAAAATCACAGGCACTCAAAAGGATGGCCGAAGCTTCGAGATCAAGGCGCAGACCGGAATTCAGGACATCACGGACCCGAACACGATCGAGCTTAACGGGATCGATTCAAGGCTCGGGGCGGCGGACGCCTCGACGACATTGGTGCGCGCCGCACGGGGCATCTACGACAGTCTGCACGACAAAATGACCCTGGAAGGCGATATTCAAATCAAAAGCAGCACGGGTTATGACCTTCGGTTGAAAACCGCGCGGATCGATTTCAAGAGCGGCGGCCTTGTCTCTGAGGAGCCGGTCAAGGTTCTTTTCGACGGTGGTACCATCGCGGCAAAACAGTTGGATGTCAGCGACAATGGCCACAAAGTCTCGTTTGACGGCGAAGTCACCTCGATGATTGAAAATGGGGCGGGAGAAACTGAAACAAACGGCGCCTTGACGGAGAGGATAAGGTGAGTGTTTCCGGGCCTTTCCGTCCGCTCATTCTTGCTTGTCTTTTGTCAGCCTTGTCTGTCTTCCCAGCACTTGCGGAAAAGCCGCACTCCGGCGCGATTCTGCCCGGTGGCAATTCCAAGGATCCGGTCAATATCGAAGCCGCCAAGCTGGATTATTTCGATAAGGAGCAAAAGCTAGTCTACACCGGCAATGTCATTGCGACCCAAGGGGAAAGCAAGCTGCAGGCGGCGACACTTGTCATTTTCCTGACACCGAAGGACGCCGCGGCAGAAGCCGGGGTCCCGTCGTCGTCGAGCCAAGTTCGCCGTATGGAGGCGGCGGGTCCCGTGACGATTGTTTCCAAGGACCAGATTGGGACCGGCGACAGCGGCATCTACGAGAAATCGGAAAACAAGGTCTATCTCATCGGCAATGTGACCTTGACCCAAGGGCCGAATGTCACCAAGGGCGACAAATTGATCTATGACTTGACAACCAATCAGGCGGCGGTGACCGGCCGGGTCAGGAGCATGTTCTTGCCGAACGGCGGAGCCGGGGATGTGAAAGAGACACGATCGGCGAAGCCGGGCGGGAACGGCAAGCCTGATCGGGCGGCGAAGGCGCCATGAGACTTTTCCCCGCCGCCGGTTTGCGGCACCGCAGAACCTTGCCGATCGTTCACTTCCGGTCCGCCAAAGTTTGCTGTAGGTCTTGCTTGCGCCTCATCCTTCCGCCGCCCCGCCATCGCTGCCGTTTTCCATGCGGGTGGTAGTGGAGGACCGGCGGGGCCGGCAGAGCAGCTTTCGAAGGATCTGTCCAATTTGCGCTCGCGGCCCGCACGTTTTCCTCTTGTCCCAGCCTGGTTGCACGGCATATCGCGTTCAGGAGCGAGGCCGCAGTCCGCGAAGCCGGCGGGTGCTGGCGAATGGATGATGGCCATGGATCAGGATCTGACGGACGCCGATGCTGGACCGGCCGTATGGCGTGAACTCGGCGGCTTGGAGCCTGAAAAGACATGGAATTCGACCGTTGGCGTTGAACCCTCCATCAGCGCTCAAGGGCTCCTTGCGGTTCACCATTTGCGCAAATCCTACAAGGCGCGCCGGGTCGTCGAGGATGTGAGCATGGCCGTCCGGCGCGGCGAGGTGGTTGGTCTCCTCGGCCCGAACGGCGCTGGCAAGACCACGCTTTTTTACATGATCACAGGACTGATAAGGCCGGACGGCGGCCGCATCGAGCTCGACGGGCACGATGTCACCCGCCTGCCTATGTACCGGCGTGCTCGTCTGGGGATTGGCTATCTGCCGCAGGAAGCCTCGATTTTCCGCGGCCTCACTGTCGAGGAAAATATACGGGCAGTCCTCGAAATCATCGAACCGAGCAAGAGCAAGCGCGCCACTGAACTCGAAGCCCTGCTCGAGGAGTTCGACATCAAGCGCTTGCGAAAGACGCCTTCGATCGCGCTCTCCGGCGGCGAGCGGCGGCGCTGTGAAATCGCGCGCGCCTTGGCTGGCCGCCCCTCCTTCATGCTCCTCGATGAACCCTTCGCTGGAATCGATCCGATCGCCGTTGGCGACATTCAAATTCTCGTCCAGCACCTGAAGCTTCGCGGCATTGGCGTGCTCATCACCGATCACAATGTCCGGGAAACCTTGGGATTGATCGATCGCGCCTACATCGTCCACGCGGGCCGGGTTCTCGTCGAAGGGACTCCCGCCAAGATTGTCGAGGATCCCAATGTGCGCCGTTTCTATCTCGGCGAAGGGTTCCGGCTCTGACGAGGCTACGCCCCACCGTCGCGGACACCATCCGCCCCGAAGATCGACCAGCCCGTCCGCTTGGCGAGCATCTCCAAGGCAAGGCGCCCCAAATGCGAATTGCCGTTTGCGTCGAGGCCAGGCGACCACACGGCGATCGCGGCCTTGCCTGGGGCGATCGCCAGGATACCGCCGCCGACGCCGCTCTTGCCAGGCAGGCCGACACGGTAGGCGAATTCGCCCGAGCCGTCATAATGGCCGCAGGTCAGCATCAGCGCGTTGATACGCCGCGCACGCTCGGGTGAGACCACGGACAACCCTGTCACCGGATTGCGCCCCGCGTGGGCGAGATAGCGCCCGGCCATCGCCAGCTGGCGGCAGGACATGGCGATCGCACAATGATGGAAATAGACGCCAAGCGTGAAATCGACGGGATTGTCGAGTACGCCAAAGGACTTCATGTAATTGGCCAACGCTATGTTGCGAAATCCGGTCCGCTTCTCCGATTCCGCCACCGCATTGTCGATGAATATCGTCGTGTCATGCGCGACAAACTGCAGAAAGCGCAGGATTTCGCCGAGCGCCTCGCGCGGCTGATGCCCGGAGAGGATGACATCCGTCACCGCAATGGCGCCGGCGTTGATGAACGGATTGCGCGGCCTGCCCCGCTCATACTCGAGCTGGACAATCGAGTTGAACGGATTGCCCGACGGCTCGCGCCCGACACGACGCCACAGCCGGTCACCGATCATGCCGAGCGCCAGCGTCAGCGTGAAGACTTTCGATATGCTCTGAATCGAGAATGGCTTGTCCGCGTCGCCGGCCGCGGCAACATGGCCCTCGGCGTCGATGACCACCATGCCGAAGGCGCCGGCGTCGACGCACGCGAGTTCGGGAATATAGTTTGCGACTTCGCCGCGATCCGGCCGTGCCGCCATTTCAGCGGCAATTTCGCGCACTGCGGCGTCCAGGTCAGGCAAAGGCTTCCCTCAGCTCTGCGACGCCCATTTGTTTGACTTCATACGCCGATCACCGCGCAGACAGGAGATTTTGCGGCGCCGAGACTATTCCCAGATCCTCCTGTCCGCCGGGACCTGCCGAGTGTGTCGCGTTGATGCTTTAGGTTGTGGACGCGCGGAAAATTTTTGGCTAATATGCAAAAAACGGGCCGGTAATGGGCTGTCCCGCTGACGATGGTCTCACGACGCGGGAGCGCTCCCTGATTTGATGGGCACATCGGATTGGAAGAGCTCGAAATCAAAGAGTTGGAGCATGTTCTGATCGACAAGGTCGATCAACTTATTTGGAACATGCTCTAGTTTGAGGGTTCACGAAGGCATGGCGCTTACCACCAAGCTTGTTTTGCGGCAGCACCAATCCTTGGTGATGACACCTCAGCTTTTGCAAGCCATCAAGCTGCTGCAATTCTCCAATCTGGAACTGACCGCGTTTGTTGAGCAGGAGCTTGAACGCAACCCCTTGCTCGAGCGTGCCGAGGACACGCCAGAGCCAGAGATCCAGGCTGGCGACGCGGGCAGCCGCGAGGACATGGATCCTGGCGATGGTTTTGAGGGCGAGGACTTCTATGCATCAACCGAGCCCGAATGGCATATGGAGGCCTTGGCAACCGATCGCAGCGTCCTTGAAGCCAGTCTCGGGACCGAACTGTCGAATAGTTTCGATGACAGTCCGCCGCCGACGCCTGGCGAACAGAGTTTTGAGCCGGAGGGATTGGGCCTTTCCGCGACCTCCTGGTCCGGGCCATCAAGCGGGATGGGAGACGGAGAGGCAGCTAATCTTGAAGCCTACGTCGCGGCGCAGGTTAGTCTCAAGGACCATCTGGAAAGGCAATTGACCCTCGCCATCGCCGAGCCGGCAGGCCGGCTGATCGGGCAGATCCTGATCGATTCCGTCGACGAAAATGGCTATTTCAGAGGCTCCCTCGAGGAGATCGCCACCCGTCTCCATACGCCGCTCGAACGGGTGGAAAGCATTCTCCGCCTCATTCAGGGATTCGATCCTTCCGGCGTCGGTGCCCGCGATCTCGCCGAATGTCTCGCCATCCAATTGCGCGAGCGCAACCGGTTCGACCCGGCCATGGCGGCGCTGGTTGGCAATTTGGGCTTGCTCGCGAAGCGCGATTTCACGGCGCTGCGTAAAATTTGCAATGTCGAGGAAGAAGATATTCTTGACATGCTGGGCGAGATCCGGCGGCTTGATCCAAAGCCTGGGCGTGCCTTCGGCGGCGGTTCGATCGAGCCTGTCTTCCCGGATGTCATCGTCCGGCCGCTCCCCGACGGCTCGTGGCATGTCGAGCTCAACACGGAAGTGCTTCCACGCATTCTGGTCAACCAAAGCTATGTGACCCGGGTCGGTAAGGGAAAGGGCAAAGGGAAAGAGGCCGAGCGGAGTTTCATCTCGGCTTGCCGGCAATCGGCGAACTGGCTGACGAAGAGTCTCGAACAAAGGGCGCGTACGATTCTGAAAGTTTCAAGCGAAATCATCCGTCAGCAGGACAGTTTCTTCGCGCACGGGGTCGAATATTTACGGCCGCTCGATCTCAAGACGATCGCGGAGGCGGTTGGCGTGCATGAATCCACAGTCTCCCGTGTGACGTCCAACAAATATATGGCGACGCCGCGCGGCCTTTTTGAACTCAAATATTTCTTTACCGCCTCGATTGCCGCGCATGATGGCGGAGATGCCCATTCAGCGGAATCGGTCCGGTTCAGGATCAAGCAACTGATTGACCAGGAAAGTCCCAAGCAAATTCTGTCCGACGATGCGATCGTCGCACGGCTGAAGGCCGTCAATATCGACATCGCGCGGCGAACCGTCGCCAAATACCGCGAGAACCTCAAAATTCCATCCTCCGTGGAGCGGCGGCGGGAGAAAGCAAGGAGCTGATGACGGCCTTCCCGTTTGGTGTTGCACCCGCGGACGATCAAAGCACCGTAGCCGCCACCGAAGAATGCCGGAACGCTTTCTCTTTGGGTGCTTGCAAAATAGCTGCAAATGAATAATGCCTAGAGCAGGCGCACCTTGACGGTGCGAGGCAGGTTTAGCGAACCATTGACTCCTTTCATCGAACCATTGACTCAATATGGAGAGCCTCCTAACTCTTGGAATCTACGCTTCCGGCTTATCGGGGGCGGAACATCCCGGGGGGCATCCTTCTGGCCTCGTCGAAGGGCCAATGGTGCCGGCTTAGCTTATGGTAAACCTCTATCACGTTTTTTTTCCTTTGAGATTGGGAAGAGCGATTTTCGAAGCTGGACCAAACTGTCTCCCCCCGGCCGTTCGATGACAATGCGCCGGCCATAGTCGCGTCCGTCCTGACTGACAGCGGGCGCCGCCGGCAGCGGAGAACAAGCAATGACTTTGCGTATCTCAGGCAAGAATCTGGACATCGGTTTGGCTTTTCGTACCCATATTGAAACGCGAATCGATTCCGCACTGGCGAAATACCGGACAAGGTTCGTTGCCGGTCATGTCACTGTTGAACCAGAGGGATCGGGATTTAGGGCCGATTGCACCTTGCATTTGAGTTCCGGCGCGACTCTGCAGGCTGACGCCAAGTCGCACGAGCCCTATGCCAGCTTTAATCGCGCGGCGGATCTCATTGAAAATCAGATCCGGCGCCACCGGGAGCGGCTCTTGGATCATCATGCCGGGACAGCGGCGGGCGAAAAAACCATGAGCGGACCGTTGTCGCCAGGGGAGGCTCTCGAGGCGAAGCCTGAAACCCCACTGGCAGACAGCGTTGAAAAGGTGCTCCAGCTGCATCCGGCCGTCATCGCGGAGCCATCTTCGGGGTTCAAGGAAATGACCGTGTCCGGGGCGGCGATGGAACTTGATTCGACCAATGCCCATGTCGTTGTCTTTCGGCACGCTTCCGATGGGCGAATGAATGTTGTATACCGCCGCCCCGACGGAAACATCGGCTGGATCGACCCCGGCCGGAACTGAAATGACCCGAGGCAAGCGGGGCTATCCGCTGCCGGGTCTCGCTCCTCCATTATCAATGGATTTGTTTCACCATCGGACTTAAAGCGGATTGCTTCCAACCATGCTGCTGACCGAATTGATCACCCCCGAGGCGGTTGTTCCCTCGCTCAAGGTGAACACGAAGAAACATGCGCTCCAGGAGCTGAGCGACCGGGCCGGCCTGATCTCCGGCTTAAGGGCGCGGGAAATCTTTGACGCTCTTCTCCAGCGCGAGCGTCTTGGATCGACAGGGATAGGCGAAGGGATTGCCATTCCCCACGGCAAGCTCGCCAAGGCCCAAGTGATCTTCGGAATTTTCGCGAGACTGGCCCGCCCAGTCGATTTTCATTCTCTCGACGGCACGCCGGTCGATCTCATTTGTCTTTTGATCGCGCCTGAAACTGCTGGCGCCGACCATTTGAAAGCGCTCGCCCGGATGGCGCGCCTGCTTCGCGACGCAAGGGTCACGGCAAAACTGCGCGCCGCGCGCGATGTCAGCGCGATTTACGCGGTGTTAACCGGCGAGACCGCCTCACACGCGGCGTAACACGGTTCCCCCCTCGATTGGCGAGCCCCGTGCCCGCAACTTCTTGACTCGACGGTTCAAAATAGCGAGTTTCCGCTCGCCATAAACCGGCGAAGGCCAGAACCGGAAAACAATCGGCGTTGGATCAACGCGCGAATTCCTTCAATTTGGCAAAGCGATACAACCTTGGGCCGATCAACCTCGGCAAATACATCCGGCAGCCATGCGCACTTATCTTGACTTTGAAAAACCGGTTGCCGAGCTTGAAGCCAAAGTCTTGGAGTTGCGCGCGCTCGCGGAAAAGGGCGACGCCGTTGCGATTGGCGAGGAACTGACGCGACTCGAAGCCAAGGCCGAGAAAGCGCTTGCCGATCTTTACGCCAATCTCACCCCCTGGCAGAAGACGCAAGTCGCGCGGCACCCGCAGCGGCCGCATTTCAGCGACTACGTCAAGGCGCTTGTGCAGGATTTCACGCCACTTTCCGGTGACCGGCAATTTGGCGAGGACGCGGCGATCGTTGGCGGGTTCGGCTGGTTTCGCGGCCGTTCGATCTGCGTCATTGGCCAGGAAAAGGGTTCCGATACCGAAGCGCGGATCAAGCACAATTTCGGCATGGCGCGGCCGGAAGGCTACCGCAAGGCCACACGCCTCATGCAGCTTGCCGACCGTTTCGGTTTGCCGGTTGTTTCCCTGGTCGATACCGCTGGGGCGTTTCCCGGCGTTGACGCGGAAGAGCGCGGTCAAGCCGAAGCCATCGCCCGGGCAACGGATGCTTCGCTTTTGCTGGGGGTCCCGAGCATTGCCGTCATTCTCGGCGAGGGCGGCTCCGGCGGCGCCATCGCGATCGCAAGCTGCAACCACGTTTTGATGCTCGAACATGCGATCTACACCGTCGCCTCCCCGGAAGCCTCGGCGTCCATCCTGTGGCGGGATTCCGCGCGCGCCGAAGATGCCGCGGTAAACATGAAGATAACGGCCCAGGATCTGCTCCGTTTCGGGATCGTCGAGTCCATTGTTGAAGAGCCGATGGGCGGCGCCCACCGCGATCCTGAGGCGGCGATAAAGAGGACTGGCGAGGCGATCGCTGCGGCCTTGGAGGACTATTGGGGCCTATCACCCTCCGAGCTCCGGGCTGCGCGAACCGCCAAATTCTTGAACATCGGACGCAAGCTCTAAGCCATGAATGGCGGCAAAATTCCGCCTCGGACCATTTGATCGCCGGCTTTGTAACTTTTTTTAGCCATTAACCGAGCTCTAGAATGTTCTGGATTGAACCAAGGTTTCAGTAACCTTCCCACAAGGATACTGGCTGTAGGTTGGAAATCCATGATGCCAAGACCATTCGCTCAGCGGGCAAAACTTCCATGCGGCGCAACTCTGTCGTGAAAAGGCTTCCGGCCTTGTGTTTGATTGCCCTGGCGGGCGGCTTCTTGGGGGGCTGCGAGGAGTCGGGCCTCTCCCCCGTAACCTCGCGTTCCCTCGCTCCGATCTCGCCCAAGACGGTCGCCGAGATGGAGGCGCTGGGGAGTTCCAAGAACGCACCGGTCCTGATTCGCGCCTATAAGAAGGAATCGGAGCTCGAAATTTGGAAGATGAAGGCGGATGGGCGTTATGCCTATTTGAAGTCCTATCCAATGTGCCGCTGGTCAGGGCAGCTTGGACCCAAAGTTCGCGAGGGCGATCGTCAGGTGCCGGAGGGTTTCTATTCGATCACGCCCGCCCACATGAATCCGAATTCCGCTTACTATCTTTCCTTCGACGTCGGCTATCCCAATGCCTATGATCGCGCGATGGGGCACACTGGCGGCTCGATCATGGTGCATGGCATCTGTTCCTCGGCCGGTTGTTTTTCGATGACCGACGGTCAGATCGCCGAGATCTATGCGATCGCCCGGGAGGCATTCGCGGGCGGCCAGCGGGCCATCCAGATGCAGTCCTACCCCTTCCACATGACGGCAGAAAATTTCGCCAAATACAGGCTCGATCCGAATATCGGCTTCTGGAAACAATTGAAGGAAGGTTCCGACAATTTCGAAGTGACCAAACAGGATGTGGTCGTCGGCGTCTGCGGCAGGCATTATGTCTTTAATGCGGAACCCGCCGATGGGTCGCATTTCGACGCCACGGGCGCCTGCCCCCCGCTCAAGCACAACGACCAAACGCAAGCCGACGTCGCAGCCAAGCAAAAGAACGACGAGGAGAAAATCGCCGAACTCGTCACCCAGGGTGTACGGCCGATCCATACGGTCTATATCGATGGCAGCCAGCATCCCTATTTCGCCTCGCTGGCAAGTTATGCAAGCCGCCCCGAGGCGCTGGCGAAGGGCCCTGTCGATATTGCCCTCAATGAAGGCAAATCGAAAAAGGCCCGGCTGGCCGCCGCCAAACTGGATGTAGCCAAGTCAGGCCGGAGCAAGGCCGCCATGGATTCCGATTCGAGCCCGAACCCGGCGGCTGAACCGGTAACCATAGCCGCAGCCGCTCCCGAGCCCGCGAAGCCCCAGACAACATCCTGGTTCGATCGGCTATGGGGCGCGAAGCCGGCTGAAGCAAAAGTTGAAACGCCAGCTTCAACCGAAGCGCCAGCCGCCTCGACCGCAACAACGGTGCCAACGCCAGCTCCGGTTCCCTTGCCGCCAAAGCGCAACGAAACCTCGACAGCCACAACCAAGCCGCGCGATCCCAACAACAGCAAGTCACAGAATTCCGTCGCAGTCCCGGCGCCGGCAAAACCGCAAGCGGCCCTGTCACCAGCTGAAAGCACCGGCAAGACGGCCGCAGAACAGCCTGGCGGATTTTCCACAATCGCTCAAGCCGATCATTAAGATTTGACAAGGGAACTTGATTGAGGTTCTTCATTGTGAGTTGATTATTCGTCGTCATTTCCTTCAGTGCAGCTCTATAGACCATGACCGCCTGCCCGTTCCGCGCTCTCCCGCCGTGTTGCAGAAACTCGCCTAGCGCGCGCGGACCTTCCAAGGCGCTATGCGGCTGAAGAACCGATCCCACACGATCCACGTGTGAAACAGAACAGCTCCAAAATGGGCGACGATCGCGAGGAATAAGAGGTAGGCGAGAACCGTGTGCACCTCTCGCAATGCCGCGTACAACATCACGCTATGCGGAAGGGTGGGGAAAAGATGCAGCCCACCCCAAAGTACGATCGGATAGCGCGCCGCGGATAACATACCCCAGCCGACCAGCGGCTGCAGAAACAGCAATGTGTACATCAAGATTTCCGACCAGTGTGCAATGAAGCGCTCCCGAGGCGACATCGTCGCAGGAAAAGGAGGTAGGGTGCTGAAGAGCCGGTTCACGAACCGGATCACCACCAAAATCAGGAGCAGGGTTCTCGATCTTTGTTCTATCGCATTGTCATGACGCGAACCGGTATCCACTTCGATTGAGAATACTCCAGAGGCCCAGCCGGAATCACCGCAATTATTGGTGCGATGGCCAACCGCCGATTTCATGTTAATTTGGGTGAATGATCTAGCGCAAAACGCGCGCGTCATAACTGTGCTTTACCCGTGCTCAACACGCGGACGCTCCCATGAAATCCGAGATCATCACGCGGCTTGGCGAAACCGATATTCTTCTGCCCGCTCTTATCGCCGAGGGTTTGGCGGCCAACGATCGGGTGAAAGCCCGTCTGAGTGTCATGCAGGCGGTGGGACGGCATGCACGCAATCCCAATGGAGTGCGTTTTGATTTGACGGAAGAGTGCCGCGCTGCCCGCATCGATCCCATGCCGATGGAAGCCCTTGTCAATGGCGCGACTCTTTTGGCCGGCGAGCAAATCGCGGCGCCTGGCCTCGGCAAGTTGGAATGCGCGATTTGGGACGACGTGGCAGCCATGGGCCGGGCCGTAAAAGCTGGGGACGCGGCCAATGGTGATACGTTGCTCGCGCGCCTCTCCGCGATCAAAACGGCTGCTAAGTTGGACTCGTCCGATACGATCGCGCTCGTGCGAATGGCGAAGCTCACCGGACTTTCCAATAACAATGACGACAGCTTGCACCGCCTCGTCATGGATCTCCATAAAGCCTTGAATCAGCTTGCCGCCGCTCATGCGGAAGAGAGGCTCGCGGGTGCGCATGTCTATGGTCTGCTGCCGGAGGACCGGCCCATGGTCGAGGCGTTCATGCGCGGCCTCGAATCGACCCGTAAGTTGAAATTTGGTCATCCAGGTCTCGAGACGACCGCGTCGCGGTCGGGCGCGCGGCTCATCATCCAAAATGATATCGGAGAAACCGACGCGCATGTCGTCGTGATCGCGGTTGAACAGGATGCGGTGACTGTCACCTACACGGACATTCACCTGTCGCGGGCAAAGTTCTTCACCAATCTCTGCCGGAATTTTCCCGTTCAATGGAGCGGGCTTGATCAAAAGAGCGCGGACGGCGTCGGCGACAGTGGAGTGTTCTATCTCGTCACCGGACGGTATCCGGCCGCTGAAAGCAAAAGCCGCGAGCGCTTTCTCGAAGCGATCGGAGCATCGCTTGTCTTTTTGATTGACTGGAACAAAGCCCGCAAGGTCCTGCGCGGCTTTATACCCAAGGCCGATGCGATCCGCGTCCTCGATTGGGCGGCGCGCAATCGTTTCGGTCACAGGGGTTTCCTTGAACTGGGTGGAAATGAACTTGTCGCCTCGGCCGTGCGCCACGCGACACCGGCTCGAATTGGATTTGGCGAGAGGCTAGACCATGAGCTTGGACGCGACGCGGCCGTGGATTTTCTCAAATCCGTTCTGCGCCTTTCGGCCGAAGCCTTGCTGGAGGGCGGCTCGGTCCGGCTGGCGCGAGACCGCATCGAAGCGGAACTCGTCCGGCATTTGCAACGCGTTGATGCCACGCTGTTGGCCGTTGTCATTCGTCAGGCTGGCCTGGCGCGCGAGACCGCCGCCGGAATCGCCGATTTTATTGCCAAACAGCAGGCACGGAGACCATTCGATCGAACGGCACTGGCGAACCAGGCGCGACGTATCGAAGAGAAGGCCGACAAGATCGCACTCGACGCGCGCAGCGAGATCGCGCGGTTCGCCGCCAGTTCTGTCATTGAGCGCCTCGTGAACAGCATCGAGGAGACGATCGATGAACTTGAAGAGGCGGCCTTCATCGCTTCGCTTGTCCCGAAGGAAGTGGCTCCGGACCTGCTGAAGCAGCTCGCCAAACTTTGCGCCACCGCGGTCTCTGGCGCGGAGGCGGCCGCCGCTGGTGTTGCCGCCGCCGCCGATGTCCCCGAGGGGCAGCGCGTCGATTCCGAGGATGTTCTCGCGGCGGTGGGCCGGCTTTTTGAAGGGGAACACAAGGCAGACGCTGCGGAGCGCATGATCACGGCGTTTGTCCTGCGGGGGGAATTTGATCTGAAAACGTCGCTCTCCGTCCTCGAACTCGCTCGCGCCCTTGAACGGGCGACCGACCGGCTTGGTGGCTTCGGAAATCTGTTGCGCGAGCATGTGCTCGCGGAGCTGGCACTGTAACAGGGGTTGGCGGCGATGGAAATCGTGCGCATTGGCGATGGCTCGGCCAAGCAGCATTCGGCGGAAACCATCGGCGCGAAGGCGGCCAATCTGGCGCGCATGGCCGCTCTTGGTCTGCCTGTGCCACCCGCATTCGTCCTCCCCGTCGAGCTCTGCGCGTCGATCGTTGAGGGTGATCCCCACGCCGCACAAAGAGTGATCGATGGTCTGACCGAAGGCATCCGTTTCCTCGAAACATCGACCGGCAAGCTGTTTGGCGACCGGCGCCGTCCGCTGTTGGTGTCGGTGCGTTCGGGCGCCGCACGATCGATGCCCGGAATGCTGGATACGGTGCTCAATGTTGGCTGTACGCCCGCAGCGGTTCACGGACTGGTGCGCATGACTGGTCATCCGCGTTTTGCCTGGGACTGTCGGCGCCGGTTTCTTGAAAGCTACGCCAGCGTGGTCCTCGGCGTCCCTTCGTCGCGATTTGCAAGCCGGCTCATGGAACTGGCCGCCGCCGAAGGGGTTGGCAGCGAACAGTCGCTCGATAGCGAAGCCATCGAGCGACTCGCGGGATGCTATCAACAGATAATCGAGGATGCGGATTGCCCCTTCTCCGATGATCCGATGGAACAGCTGACAAGCGCGGCGCAAGCGGTGTATCGCTCATGGACTAGCGATCGCGCCCGCACCTATCGCCAGCACGAACATCTTGAGGATCTGCTCGGCACCGCCGTCACGATCCAGGCGATGGTCTTTGGGAATCGCAACCTTTCATCGGGCGCGGGCGTAGCGTTCTCGCGCGACCCCTCGACCGGCGCGGCGCAGCCGGTGGTGGATGTCTTGTTCGGGGCTCAGGGTGAAGACGTCGTGTCTGGAAGCCATAATCCGGATAGTGAAGAGGCCATAGCCCATTCGCTCCCGGCGGTCGCAACACAATTGCGCGAAGCGCTGGCTCTGCTCGAAGGGGAATTCGGCGATGTGCAAGATGTCGAGTTCACAATTGAGGATGACAAATTATGGATCTTGCAAACTCGCTCGGCGAAGCGGACGCCATTGGCCGCCCTGCGGTTTGCGATCGCCTTCGTCAAGGAGGGACTGATCGCTCCGTCGCAAGCCCTGAGCCGGCTCAATGGGTTGGACTTCAACATGCTCACCCGTCAACGCCTGGTCGACGGCCCCGAGCCAGCCGGGCGCGGAACGGGTGCATCCGCCGGAATAGTGGCCGGACGCGCGGCCTTTGATTCTAAGAGTGCCGAACGGCTGGCGGCCAGCGGCGATCCGGTCATCCTGCTTCGACCCGATACCAGCACGGCCGATGTCGCAGGCTTTGCT
Organism: Methylocella sp.; assembly: GCA_035509135.1. GTDB lineage: Bacteria > Pseudomonadota > Alphaproteobacteria > Rhizobiales > Beijerinckiaceae > Methylocapsa. Next base: position 3,155 of record DATJLX010000241.1, on the reverse strand, counting down.
GTTTCGGCGGGAATTGTGACGGCACTCGGCGGACGCACCGCACATGCGGCGCTGGTGGCGCGGCAAATGGGTAAGCCATGCATCGTCGGTTGTGCGGCGCTCACTGTCGATGCTGCCGGCCGTGGGGCACAGCTCGCCGGGACCGCGATCAAAGAGGGCGATTGGCTCTCAATCGATGGCGAGGCAGGAACAATCTATCGAGGCCGGTGCCACATCGTTGTTGAGCGCCCCGAAGCGGAGTTGGCGGAAATCGAACACTGGCGCAAGACGCCGCTTGAACGCGTGTGACGGAAACGCGATTGGCGTAAAATCCGCAGGCTATGCCGGTGGATTCACCCAAAGCGGTCATCGCGGGGGCGGCCGCGGCAATCAATCTGGGAGCCCCTGATGCCCGATCCCCTGTCACCTGATCTCATCCAGAAAATGCATGCCTATTGGCGTGCGTCGAATTATCTTTCGGTTGGACAGATTTATCTGCAAGACAACCCTCTGCTCGAAACCCCGCTCAAGCTCGCCCACATCAAGCCCCGTTTGCTCGGGCATTGGGGTACGACACCGGGATTGAATTTTCTCTATGTCCATCTGAACCGGCTGATCAAGGAAAACGATCTGAACATGATCTATGTCATTGGTCCCGGTCATGGCGGCCCCGGACTCGTGGCACAGGCCTATCTGGAAGGATCCTACACGGAGCGCTATCCGGCGATTGAGCGCAGCCGAAACGGGCTACAGCGGCTGTTTCGCCAATTCTCCTGGCCTTACGGGATTCCAAGTCATGTATCCCCGGAAACACCTGGATCCATCCACGAAGGCGGTGAGTTGGGGTATTCCCTGGTTCACGCCTATGGCGCCGCCTTCGACAATCCTGAACTGATCGTCGCCTGCATCATTGGCGATGGCGAGGCGGAAACCGGCGCGCTCGCCGCCGGCTGGCACTCCAACAAGTTTCTGAATCCTCAGCGCGATGGCGCCGTCCTTCCAATTCTTCATTTGAACGGGTTCAAGATCGCCAATCCGACGGTACTGGCGCGCATCAGCCGCCAGGAACTGACGGAACTCATGCGCGGCTATGGCTACGATCCGCATTTCGTCGAGGGCGACGATCCTGCTCTCATGCATCAATCTCTCGCCAGCACACTCGATTTGATGTTGGCGCGCATTCGCCAGATTCAGAACGCGGCACGGTCTCGCGATGAGACGGAAGACTTAGAACGCCCACGCTGGCCCATGATTATCTTCCGCACACCCAAGGGATGGACGGGTCCGAAATTCGTCGACGGCAAGCCGGTCGAGGGAACCTGGCGCGCCCATCAAGTGCCGCTTGCGGATTTCAAGAACCCCGAGCATTTGAAACAACTCGAAGACTGGATGAAGAGCTACCGGCCGCAGGAGTTGTTCGATGAAGGCGGCAAATTCCGCGAGGAGTTTGCCGTGCTCGCGCCGACGGGCCACCGCCGCATGGGCTTAAATCCGCACGCCAATGGAGGCGAATTGTTACAGCCTCTCTCGATGCCTCACTTCCATGATTACGCCATGGCTCTGTCTGGCCCCGGATGCGTGCAGGCGGAAGCGACGCGGATTCTTGGCGGCTTTCTACGCGACGTGATGAAACTCAATCTCGACAAACGGAATTTCCGGCTCTTTGGTCCGGACGAGACCGCGTCGAATAGGTTGGATGCCGTCTATGAAGTCTCCGGCAAGGAATGGATGGCCGAGATCGAGGATATTGACACCAATCTCAGCGTCAAGGGCCGCGTCATGGAGGTCTTGAGCGAGCATCTCTGCGAGGGCTGGCTCGAAGGATATCTCCTCACGGGACGGCATGGTTTGTTCTCCTGCTATGAGGCCTTCATCCACATCATCGATTCGATGCTCAATCAGCATGCGAAATGGTTGAAGGTCAGCAGAAACATTCCCTGGCGGAAACCGATCGCATCCTTGAATTATCTGCTCACCTCGCATGTCTGGCGGCAGGATCACAATGGCTTTTCTCACCAGGATCCGGGCTTTATCGATCATGTCGCGAATAAGAAATCCGACATTGTGCGCATCTATTTGCCGCCCGATGCAAACTGCCTCCTCTCGATCGCGGATCATTGTTTGCGCAGCCGCAACTACATCAACTTGATCATCGCCGGCAAACAGCCTTCATGGCAGTGGCTCGACATCGATCAGGCCGTTCGCCACTGCACCATCGGCGCCAGCATTTGGCAATGGGCCAGCAACGACGCCGGGGATCCCGATGTGGTGATGGCCTGCGCCGGAGATGTGCCGACCCTTGAGACCCTGGCGTCGGTAACTCTGTTGCGCAGCTATGTCCCCGATATTCGCATCCGCGTCGTCAATGTGGTGGATTTGATGGTCCTGCAGCCGCAATCCGAACATCCCCATGGCCTCGGAGATCAGGATTTCGACGCGCTGTTTACAGCGGACAAGCCAGTGATCTTCGCCTTCCATGGCTATCCCGCGATCATTCACAAGCTGACCTACCGGCGGCGCAATCACGACAATATTCATGTGCGCGGCTATAAGGAGGAGGGCACCACCACGACTCCCTTCGACATGGTTGTCTTAAACAACCTCGACCGCTATCAGCTCGCCCTGGACGCGATCCAGCGCATTCCACGGCTGAGTGATCAAGTGGAGACGGCGACGGCACGGTACTGGACGGCCATGGAGCGTCACAAACTCTATATCAGCGAGCATGGCGAGGACATGCCGGAGGTCCGCGACTGGCGCTGGCGCTTATAGACTTAAGCGTTCCGTCCTAATTGGCGATGAGACAGGAAATTGAACTGGCAAACTTCTTCACCCCGTCAGGGTCGAAGTCCGACGGAAACGGACCAATGCGAGCCCGAAGAAGAAACTTCCCATAAGTGCGACGGCCAGGAATTCGGGCCATACGATATCAAAGCCGGCGCCGCGGTAGAGAATGGCTTGAGCGAATGAGACGAAATGGGTTGAAGGCGATGCCTCCATGACGATTTGAAGCACCCGCGGCATGCTTTCGAGCGGCGTATTGCTGCCCGAAAGAACGTTCATCGGCACCGAAACGAGCATAAAGAGCAGGCCGAGCTGCGGCATCGTGCGGGCCACAGTGGCCAGAAAAATGCCTATCGCCGTGGCAAAGAAAAGGTAAATCATCACACCCGTCA
>DATJLX010000240.1:0-8625 GCA_035509135.1 Methylocella sp. | reverse complement strand
GGCGGGCGAGCGGCTTGGCTTCCTGCCTGGCGATATGCGAGACAAGGTTGATCCTTATCTGCGGCCGATCTACGACGCGCTCGCTGATTTCATGGATGCCCGCATGCTTGAACGCGGCATGCAAACCGGCATGATCGAGGTTGCTCCCCTTGCCTTCATGCGCGGGCGCACTTTAAGCAACGCCTGCGTCCTGCTCGATGAGGCGCAAAATGCGACATCGATGCAAATGAAAATGTTTTTAACCCGCCTCGGCGAAGGATCGCGCATGATCGTCACCGGCGATCCGTCGCAAACCGATCTTCCGCCCGGCCAGAAGTCCGGGCTCAGCGAGGCGATCGGGCTTCTCTCCGGGCTTGAGGGAATAGGCCACGTCATCTTCAAGGAAAGCGATGTCGTCCGTCACGATCTCGTGCGCCGGATCGTCGGCGCCTATGAAGCGGCGTCTGCTCGGAAAATTTCCAGTCAGGAGCTGCGCAAATGAGCCCCCTGATCGACATTTCGATCGAAACCGAGGATTGGGCGGCCCTCGACGCCATCCCGCAACGTGTGCAAGCGGCGATTGATGCGGCGGCCGGGGAGAGCCGCGTGCGGCTCGCCGCCAGCGCCGAGATCAGCGTCGTTTTCTGCGGCGACGCCTTCATCCGCGCGCTCAACCGCCAATGGCGGGGATGCGATGAACCGACCAATGTGCTTTCTTTTCCCATTGGGGGCGATCCAGCCTTGACGCCTCTCCTTGGCGACATCGTGATCGCCTTCGAGACCGCCGCGCGGGAAGCCAGGGAAATGGGGAAACCGTTGCGTGATCACGTCGCGCATCTATTGGTGCATGGATTTTTGCATCTCATCGGTTACGACCATGGGGACGCGGCTGAAGCCGAGGTCATGGAGGGGCTCGAACGCGCGAGCCTCGCCAGGCTTGGGATTGCCGACCCCTACGGGGCCGCGGTGCTTGGAGAAGCGGTCGGCGCCCATGAGTGAACGCCCATGAGTGAACATGATGTTCCAACCGCGGCCGAAACCGCGGCTGGTAAACCTGCCGCGGGCGGGAAGCCAAGCCTGTTCGACAGGCTCCGCGCTCTGTTTGGCATCGGCGGGGCGTCGATCCGCGGTGACATCGAGGAGGTGCTCGCCGATACTTCGACCGAGGATGATGTTTCCCCGCAAGAGCGCGCCTTGTTGAAAAACGTCCTCGCCTTGCACGAAGTGCATGTCGGCGATGTCATGGTACCGCGTGCCGACATCATCGCCGTGTCGCTGCAAACCACACTGGCCGATGTGCTGGCCGTCTTTCATGATGCCGGCCATTCGCGCCTGCCGGTGCAGGGCGACACGCTCGACGATCCGCGTGGCATGGTGCATATCCGCGATTTTGTCGGTTATCTCGCCGCCGCCTTGAAACCGGCGGATCATCCGCAGGCGGCAGCCGGCTTATCGGCGGAGGAATCAAAAGGGGAGCCGCCGGCAACTTGCCGGTTTGGGCATGGCGGATTGGACACCCCCTTGTCGCAGGCCAATATTCTGCGGCCAGTTCTCTTCGTTCCCGCCTCCATGCCGGCTCTCGATCTTCTGGTGAAAATGCAAGCGACGCGAACCCATATGGCGCTCGTCATCGACGAATATGGTGGCACCGAGGGGCTCGCGTCGATAGAGGACATCATGGAAATGATTGTCGGCGATATCGAGGATGAGCATGATCTGGACGAGAGTCCGAAGATCGAAACCTTGGCGGAAGGCGGCTTTCTTGTGGACGCGCGCGCCGACCTTGCTGAAGTTTCCCGCGTAATCGCGGCCGATCTCAGGGCGATCAGCGACGCCGAGGAGGTCGACACTTTGGGGGGATTGATCACCGCCCTCGCGGGGCATGTGCCAGTGCGTGGGGAAATCATTGCCGAGGACGGGATCGCTTTCGAGGTGACAGACGCCGATCCGCGCCGCGTCAAGCGGGTCAAGATCCGCATGACCGAGGCGCGGCGACCTTCCGAACGCAGCGAGGACACGCCCCTCGCAGACAATCCCGCCGGGCACCCTGGCACACCAGCAGAGCGGTAGTCATCGTCGCTCGCGCGGCAAAACCCAAGCAAGCCCCAGTGCGCGCAAATTGGCCCGCGTGCCTGAAGTCTCGGTTTGAATTTCCGCTTTTCGGCGATGGTCATTGAAGCGCTCCGAAAACGCCTCAATCCAAGCATTGGAGTCAAAAGAAGTTTGATCAATCGACGGGCTTGCCTTCATCGACCGCACGAGCGGAGGCAGAGGATGATGATCTCCCGATCGAAATGGCGGCCCTTGATTCTCCTGTTTGCCCTATTAGAGCCCAGAACATCACGCAGGCGGACCTCCTTGGCGTGCGCTCAGGGTGGATTCTCCACTCTTCCTCAATGGGTAGGCCAAAGCGTCGATCGCCGATCCAGAATTCTCCGATGGTAATCGGACCACGGCATCACGGCCCAGATAATGTCGTGCAAAATCTTGAGCGGGATGACTTGCGAATGGATCAATGCCGGTTTTATATTCGGGCATGCAGCATACGCTCTGCACGGCAACATTCGCTCGGGCTGAAGGGAGAAGCGCCAGTCGTGCCTTTGGTTCGGAAACGGAGGACGACATGGTAAAACGGGTTGGCGATAGGATCTTCATCGCGGTCGCCCCCAAGCGGGGCAATAACGACATTGAGGAAGTGGCCAAGGGCGGGATCAATTTGATCATCAACAACCGGCCCGACGGCGAATCCGACGACCAGATGTCCTCGGCGGAAATCGAAGCGACAGCCCGCGCGCTTGGCATGGACTATGTGCATATTCCAGTTGTTCCGACCCAAATCTCCGATGAACAAATCACCGCGATGGCCGAGGCGATCAAACAGGCTGGCGATGGCTATATTCTCGCTACATGCCGGACGGGCATGCGTGCGATGACCATCTTCGCGCTGGCGCAAGCCAAAATCGGCGTGAAACACGAGGATCTGCTAGGGATTGCGAAGACGATGGGCTTCGACTTGATCGAACATCGCGAGAGAATGATCCAGTTGAACAAGGCCCACGCCGAGGCAGAAAAAGCCAAGGCCGAGGGCTGAGGCAGTCATTCACGAAGTTGGGGTGCCGACTGCAGAGCGCCGATGTCGGTCGCTCAGGTTCTCTGCTGATAGCCTAAAAGCGGACAATGACTTTCGCCGCCGGTGTGTGCGAGTTTGTGTTTGCGGAAGAATTGCTAAAGGGCTCGCATAGCTGCGTTAACAAGCGTGCACATCCACTCTGTAGAATACTTGACGACGATTCGCACTCGCTTGATCAGCCGGTTGATGGTAGTCGAATAGATTCTGAGCAAGTCCAGACCGTCGTCTCTCCTTGGACTTGCGTCTCTGATGCTATTGCTAATATAGGGATAGGAAACGTTGTAAAAGCGCGTTAGCCTCGATCCCGAGGCGTCAGTTCTGGGATACCTTTGATGCTAGCACGATTGCGGAGAAGGCGGCCCAACGGAGCGACGCTCACCCTCAAGACATCGATCAAAAACGAAGGGGTTAAGCAGGCCATGTCTGGGCGCGTGATCCGATCGGCAAAAGCGGCGGTGCAATCTTCAGCATGCGCTTGATGGGCCTCAAGGGGGTGCAGTCCTGGACGACCACAAAGCTGGTCGGCTTCTCAACCGACGGGAAGCGATCCGACCAGCGTATCCTGGGCACAAACGTGGCCATGTTAATCCCTTTGCTCGAAAAGGTCACCCGCCGGGCAAGCCGATGTGCCTGAGAGGCGATAGCGAAATCACCTCCGTTTCGCCGCAAAATCCTTTCAAGCTCATTGTCCAGTCCGCCGATTGTGGCATGTGCCTGCTGAAGCATGACCTTAAAAAGCTGTTCGACGTTCTCGCAATCCGGGCAAATCCTTTTCGGTGCAAACCAGCAGGCTTTTGTGGGGATCTTGCAAGGAAGCGGCATGGATCATGCGAGGATCATGATTGAATCTTAAAGTGCCTGCCATGGCCGCGATTGCCGCGGCGGTCATCCTTGCTTCAGGCTGGCGCCGCCGGCTCATCGCCTTTGCGGCGGGAGCGAGCGGCGCGCTCGCCATGGCGCCCTTCAATTTTTTTGCCGCTCTCATCATCTCGATGACCGTTGCCGTTTGGCTCATCGACGGATGCGCGGACATGCGGCAAAAGCCAGCCGTCCGGCGACAACGCTTAGGCTTGCCGGCGGCGGCGTGGCGGGCCTTCGCGGCTGGCTGGTGGTGGGGCTTTGGCTATTTTGTCGCCGGCCTCTGGTGGCTCGGCGCGGCCTTTCTCGTTGAGGCGGATGAATATGCCTGGGCGATGCCGCTTGGGGTGGCCGGGCTTCCGGCCGTGCTCGCGGTTTTTCCAGCGCTCGGCTTCCTGCTCGCGCGGTTGATTTGGACGCCAGGCGCCGGCCGCCTTCTGGCTCTTGCCGCCGCGCTGAGCTTCACGGAATGGCTGCGCGGGCATGTCCTGACCGGATTTCCCTGGAACACCTATGGGATGGCGCTCGCCGGCAATCTCGCGACCGCGCAATTGGCCTCGATCATTGGTCTTTACGGTCTGACCGTGGTCGTCATCCTTATTTTTTCCGCCCCCGCGGTGCTTGGCGAAAAAACCGCGTTGCTTGGGGCGAGGCATCGCCTCCCGTTGCCTATCCTGGCCGCCTTCCTGGCATTTTGCGGAATTTATGGATTTGGCGCCTTTCGTCTCGCGCATGGTATTTCACAGCCGGTGGCGGGTGTCAGATTGCGCATCATGCAGCCCAATTTACCGCAGGACGCGAAATTCCGGCCAGAAAACAAAGGCTGGATATTATCGCGTTACCTGAGCTTGTCGGTATCCGCGCGAGCGGCGGACCCGGACCGCAACGGCCTCGACGATGTCACCGCACTCATCTGGCCGGAGTCGGCATTTCCCTTCATTTTGTCGCGCGATGCCAGGGCTCTTGCCGAAATCGGGGCAGTTTTGCCGCAAGATACCATTCTTGTCACCGGCGCGGCGCGCGAGGCGGCGGCGCGGCGGCCAGGGCCAAGCCAGGTAACCTATTTCAATGCCATTCAAGTGGTGGCCAGCGGCGGCCATATTCTTGAAAGCTACGACAAGGTGCATCTTGTGCCCTTCGGTGAATATTTGCCCTTTCAGACATTTTTCGATCGTCTGGGCTTGCATCAGTTCGTGCATGTCCCTGGTGGTTTCGAGGCCGGTTCTGGACGACGGCTCTTGATCGTGCCCGGTTTGCCGGCCGCCGCGCCGCTGATTTGCTATGAAGCGATTTTCCCCGGGGAGGTCGTCCCCGCCGGACCGCCCGCGGAGCGTCCTGGCTTGCTCCTCAATGTGACGAATGACGCATGGTTTGGGACGACAGCTGGCCCCCATCAGCATTTTGCGCAAGCGCGGCTTCGCGCGATCGAGGAAGGGTTGCCCTTGATCCGCTCTGCCAACACGGGCATTTCCGCGATTGTCGATCCTTACGGGCGCGTTTTGGCTGAGCTGCCGCTCGGCGCCGAAGGCGTTCTCGACGGCGGCCTGCCGGAAAGGATAGAGCCCCCGTTGTTCGCCCAACATCCTTTTGCCGGCGTATTTGTTATTTGGGCGGTGGTGCTTTGTGGGGCTTTGACCGCACGGCTTCACACTTGACAACTGCTGTAAAATAGACGAAATAAAATTACTTCTTATCAATCATCGGACGATTCCCCCTCCCGCATCGCCCGCCAGTGGGAGTATGATACTGATATTCGGAGACGGCGTTCCATCCGGGAGTGCCAAGGCGAGGATAATCATGCCCTTGCAAGCTTATCGTCATTCGTTGGAACATACGCTTGATTTTATTCGAGACCTTGACCGAGCTCGCAATGCGGATGATATCTCGGCCAGGGTCATGCAGTATCTTTCGCAATTCGGGATCGAGCACATGGTTGCCGCCACGGTCCCGAGTCCCGATGCGAGTCGACGGGATCAGCTAGGCCATTTGCTTCTCAACCGCTGGCCCGCGGAATGGGCATCCCGCTACGCTGCGCGCCACTACGTCGCTCATGACGCGACCATTAAACGGTTGATGATGTCCCCGGAGGCGTTCAGTTGGAACGAACTCGGTCCCCTGGTCCAGGACAACCCGAAAGCACGCCGTGTCTTGGATGAAGCGGGAGAGTTCAACTTAAAACAAGGATTTGCTTTATCACTGCAAACCCTTGATAAACAGATTGTTGTGTTTTCGGCTGGCGGGCGGCACTTCGACATGACCCCCGAAGCGCAAGGCGTGCTGACGCTCGTTGCGAATTATGCCATCGGCCGGGCGATTATGATCAACCAAGAGTCCGCCGCGAACAAACCGATCATGCTTTCGGCGCGGGAGCGCGAGGCATTGCAATGGGCGGCGGAAGGGAAGGCCGATTGGGAAATCGGCGCGGTGATGAAGATCTCCGAGCACGGTGCCGACAAACATATGCGGTCCGCGCGGATGAAACTGGGAGCCATCAACCGCACTCAAGCTGTAGCTGAAGCGATCCGCCGCGGTTTGATAACATAAAAAATACGCGAAAGGTACGCGATCGCGTACTATCCCCATGCATTGGCCACAGGCATTTTCTAGCCATCGATTGACTGGAAGATAGCCCGAAGCAAGGTGCGGCTGGCATTTTCCAGAAAGCAGATCTGGAGAGTGACCGTGATTCATATTGTAACTGCTGAAAATGCTTATCATTATCGCGAGGAAATGGAACAAGTTTACCGCTTGCGGCACAAGGTCTTTGTCGAGGAAATGGGTTGGACAGAACTCGCCAAGCCTGACGGTCGCGAGATCGATCAATTCGATACCAAGCATGCCGTTCACATGCTTTACATTGAAAAAGGCAAGGTCTTAGGCTATCAGCGCATGCTTCCCTCGACCCGGCCGCACCTGCTCTCCGACGTCTCGCCGGAATTGTGTGAGGTTGATCCCCCTGTCGGCTCCCATATTTGGGAGTGCTCGCGCCATTGCGTCGCGCCGGGTCATCGGGAAAAGGGCCGTTTCGCGAGCCCGATCGCGAATGTTTTGCTGTCCGGCATCGTCGAATGGGGAATGGATAACGGCGTTACGACCGCGATCATCGAGATTGATCCGCTTCTGCTGCTGCGCCTTGTCCAGCTCCATTTCCGGATGTCGCCGCTCGGCCTTCCCCGGCGGATCAGAAACCAAGACTTCCTTGCCGTTACTGCTGCTTTCGATCATCGGACTCTTCAGCGGCTGCGCGAATTGCGGGGCAATCGCCGCCGCGTCCTTAGCCCTTCTGCGGAAAGGCCCGTCCTCTTGCATGCCTGAGCGAGGCGGACCTGCCCACATCCGGCAGCGGCATCCGCCGCCGGCTTCCGGAGCCTCGGGGAGGGAATTCCCAATCGCTTGACAGAGGAGGCCGAGCGGCGGATCTTCCCAGCGGGTCTATTTTGGGAATGTGGGAATACGAGAGCCGATGACCTTCGCTCGCAGCAGGGGCTTTGTGGATGCCAGCGAATTTCATCGGCTTGCCGAAAGCTGTGTCTTCATCCCGGGCGTTGGGGCCATCGGCCAGTCGCTTCTCCAGAATCTTGTGAGATGCGGCGTCGGCCGGTTCATTATTGCTGACTTTGATACGTTTTCTTCCGAAAACCTTGCGTCACAAATCCTCTGTACCACGGCATCTCTGGGCCTCAGCAAGGTTCACGTTGCGCGCGACTTCATCTTAGCGGTGAACAGCTCTGCCCAAGTGCAAACCTATGAAGCGGAATGGAGCGAAGCCGCTACCCTGAAGGCCATCCTTGACCAATGCGACGTCGTGATGCCGGGAATCGATGCGCTTGGACCCGGGATGTTGTTGTACCGTGCCGCCCGGGAAGCCAAGGTTCCGATCGTCGATTTTTATTTTGCCCCATCTCCCAATGTTTTTGTCACGCGGCCCGGCGACCCAACTCCCGAGGAGCGGCTAAAGTATCGTTCGCTCGGAGTGCACTGGGAACAGATTGACAGAGCGGACATCGCGCAAGATTGCCTTTTACGGCTCATTGCGTATGTTTTGGGCGTTCTTTCAAAAATGAAGTTCGAGCGGATGGCACTTTACAGATTCCTGAATCTGGAGCTTGTGCCCGCTTGGGCACCCCTCGTCTCCGCCGCCGCTGCCTTGATGTCCGAGCAAGCCATCTCACTTATTCTCAAGCGTCCAAATGTCACCGATTATCGCGGTTTCTTTTTGGATCTGACAGATTTCACGAGCAAACGGGCACCGGCTGAGTTTTCCGCGCAAGATCACGCGCTTTACGAACGTCTGAAGAAATTTGCCGCGCAGCCGGCCGAGGCCCTAGGTGAGGGTTGGTTTACCGTCGACGGACTATGAGCGGCCAAGGGGGCTGCCAGGACCGTAGCGGGACCGTGGCGATTGGAACTGAATTCGTGAAAAAAATACCGAACCCGATCGACCGGCACGTCGGCAGCCGCGTCCGCATGCGGCGCGTCATGCTTGGCATGAGCCAGGAAAAGCTCGGCGATGCCTTGGGCTTGACGTTTCAACAGGTCCAAAAATACGAAAAAGGGACCAATAGAATCGGCGCGAGCAGGCTCCAGCAGATTTCGAGAACGCTTGATGTTCCGCCGGCGTTTTTCTTCGAGGGGGCGCCGTCCTTCGAGACAATGAC
>DATJLX010000239.1:0-5724 GCA_035509135.1 Methylocella sp. | reverse complement strand
ACCGCCGAAGGCGACGCCGCCGGTCGCATAGATCATAAATGTATCCCAGGCGATGCCGAAACGGCCGCGAACCGAACCTTGGATATCCGAACGGGTGGAAGCGGAAATGGTGGTGGTTCCGAGGCCGGCAAAGCTCGCCGCGGCGGTGTTGTTCAAGCCTTCCCCGTCGACCGAGCCTTCAACGCCGATGACAAATCCACCGCCTGGTTTGTCGATCTGATAGTTGAAACCGATATGGGCGCCGCCAATCACTCCACTCGGAGAAACATAGACGCTGGGATTGAAACCGAGGCCGCTGACAGGATCATAGGCGACATAGTATATATTATCGCTAGCCCAGGCGTAGCCGATCTGGCCGCCGAGATAGATGCCGGTCCAGGTGAAGGCCGGCGGCGGAGGTGTTGGTGCGGGCTCGGCCGCGAAGGCGGTTCCAGCGAAGGTGGTTGCAGCGGCCATTGCGCCGGCGCAAGCCAAGGAAGCTTTGCAAGACATGATGAATCCTCGATCTGAAAGTGACATGATAGCCGCAGTCCGCCGCTTGCTTGCGGCGCCGGGCCGTTGCTCGTCGTTCAGATCAGGATTGGGGGCGCGCGCGGCTGTCCGGCAAAAGCCGCAAACCGTGCAATGGCGCCGAGATGCACGGGCGGCGCGACAGCTTCAAAGAGACGCGGCGTATAGGCTGCGCGTGTTGTTTCGGAAGGCAATATGCCAGCAGCGGAATGAGCCGACGGACAACAAGCGCAATTGTCGTGCTGGCAGCAAGGCGCCGGAGCGCCATGGTTTTGCGAACCGCCATGCGCAGCAAACGCACAGCGGAGGCTTGGTTTCACATCGTTAAAGCCGGTGAGCGCAACCCGAGTGTCCGTGGCGGCCAGAGTGACGCCGGCGGACTGCGGCGCAAAACCATGCCCCTGCTGCAAGGGAAGCAACAATTGCGCAAGGCACGCCAGCAGAATGAATGAGCGACGGGCAGCCGACGCCCAGCCTCTTGAGAAGCTCGGCAAAAAAATCCGATGGATGGGACGCTGGAAACTCGCCGCCCGCACGTGCCGCACCTTTACCTTTGCAACGACAGTAACGATTACGTTATCAAAATGCGGGCATGACTAGGATTGAGTCAAGCAATAATCGTCAGTGCTTAAGGCAAAGCCCAATGAAACTTTACGAATTATCGAGCACGTGACTTTAGCGCAACAAGACAAAACAGGCAAATCTTTGCCCGCACTATGGATTTCGTCTTATTTGTGCAAAGATTTTCATGGATTTGCCTCGACTTTGCCGTAAGTCGCTGTCAAAACACAGAACTCGATGTCGATATTGTTGCCGTGGCTTGTTGAGATTGAGGCGGAGCCCCAAAATGGATAGGCCTGATGGCCCGGACTTTTCCAGCCAGCGCGTGGGGGATGCCGTGAGACTCAGTCTTGGCGGGCATTGGACCCTCGATGCTTCGGCTGCGATCGAGGCCCGCGCGGATGGACTACTCACTGAGAGCGCCGGAGCGCGGCGGGTCGTTCTTGATCTTGGCCAGGTCGCGCGGCTCGATACGGCGGGGGCTTGGCTGATCGACCGGGCACGCCAGACTCTCGATGCCAAGGGCGTCGATGCAACCCTCGAATCGATCCGGCCGGAATATGAGATTTTGCTCCGCGAAGCCCGCTTCCGAGAGCTTGCCGCGCCGAAGGCGTCAAGCGGTTCCTACACTGTCCGGCTTCTCGCCGATATTGGCGAGAGCGTGGTTTCCGCCGGAGCCGATCTCTACCGGGGCGTGGGTTTTCTTGGCGAGGTCGTCGCAGCCATCGGAAAATGCCTGGTCAGCCCCTCGCAATTTCGGGGAACCTCGCTGGTGGTGCAGATGGAAAACATTGCCCTGCGTGGCGCCCCCATCATTGCCCTGATTAATTTTCTGGCCGGCGCGATCATCGCGCAACAGGGTATTTTCCAGTTGCGGCGGTTTGGTGCGACGATTTTCGTTGTCGACCTCATCGGCATCCTGGTCCTGCGCGAACTGGGTGTTTTGTTGACAGCGATCATGACGGCCGGGCGCTCCGGCTCGGCGATCACCGCCGAACTCGGCTCGATGAAGCTGCAGGAGGAAATCGATGCCCTGACCGTGATGGGATTGCGGCCGGTCGATATATTGATCGTCCCGCGTATCCTCGCGCTCATCATCAGCCTTCCGCTGTTGACATTCATCGCCGACATGGCTGGCATAGGCGGCGGGATGTTGGTCAGCTGGATCTATGACGGGATCACCCCGGCGCGGTTTCTGACGCTGTTGCGGGAGGCGATCATCCTTCATACTTTTACGAGCGGACTCATCAAGGCGCCCTTCATGGGGCTGATCGTCGGGCTTATTTCTTGCGTGGAAGGTCTGGCCGTTACAGGTTCTGCCGAATCGCTCGGGCGGCAGGTCACCGCCTCGGTGGTCAAGTCGATTTTCATGGTCATCGTGGTCGATGGATTGTTTGCCATGTTTTTCGCGGGAATCCGGTATTGATAAACGGGCACGCTCTGGGAGACGCCGAGACGGGAGCGAGGCCAGGGCAAGGCCCGCAAGCGGTGCCAAGCATCGCGATCAAGGTGCGCGATCTCGTCGTAGGCTTTGGTGATAAGACCATCTTGCAGAGCCTTGATCTCGACGTTTACCGGGGCGAGGTGTTGGGTTTCGTCGGGGGATCTGGCACGGGCAAATCGGTTCTGACCCGGACGATTCTCGGGCTTATCCGGAAACACAGCGGGCTTATCGAGATTTTTGGCGCCGATCTCGATTCCCTCTCGCCGCACGAATATGCCGCCATCGAGCGGCGCATTGGCGTGATGTTTCAGCAAGGCGCACTGTTTTCGGGTCTCACCGTCAAGCAGAATGTCCAAGTCCCGATGCGCGAGCATTTGCATTTGTCATCACGCCTTTCGGAAGAACTCGCGATGCTCAAGATCAAGCTCACTGGGCTCGATCTTGATGCTGCCAACAAATACCCATCCGAGCTCTCCGGCGGCATGACCAAGCGGGCTGCCTTGGCGAGGGCCCTGGCGCTCGATCCTGAACTCGTCTTTCTCGACGAGCCGACATCGGGTCTAGATCCGATTGGCGCGGCGGAGTTCGATGAACTCATCGCCACATTGCAGCGCACGCTCGGGCTGACGGTATTCATGGTGACCCATGACCTCGACAGTCTTTATTCGATCTGCGACAGGATAGCGGCCTTGGCGGATGGAAAAGTGGTCGCGGAGGGCCCTATTTCGACAATGCTTGCTTCGCGGCATCCCTGGGTCCACGCCTATTTCCACGGCAAAAGGGCGCGGCTTGTTGATACCGATGTCATCAAGCGCTCCGGGGCGAGTGACCACCCGGGGGAGGCCGCAGCGGGGAAGAATGCGAACGGTTTCTCGGAATGAATATGAAGCGGCTTCCGAGGATTTGAGAAGCAAGCGAGGTTAGATGGAAACCCGTGCGAATTATGCTTTGATTGGCATTTTTACCCTGGCGGTTCTCGCCGGGGCCTTCGGCTTTCTGATTTGGTTTTCGGGGCTTGAAAAGTCGGGTGGCCTTAAGACCTATAAAATTGTGTTCACGGGATCGATTTCAGGACTGTCGAGGAACGGCGTCGTTCTCTTTAATGGCGTTCCGGTCGGCTCGGTCACCAAGATCGATCTGATGCCGCAAGATCCGTCCAGAGTCTTTGCATTGGTCGACGTGGGGGCACAGGTGCCAGTGCGTGCCGATACGAAGGCGCAGCTCGAATACACAGGATTTACCGGGGTCGCTTCGGTTGCTTTAACGGGCGGGGCGAGCAATGCGCCGCCGCTTCCGACCAGTCCGCAAGAGCCGGGCGTCATCATCGCCGAGCGTTCGCAGTTCCAGGATCTCATCGCAACGGCGCAGCGCATCGCGGCAGAGGCCACCGATTTTTTTGACAAGACGAACCATCTGATCGACGAAAATTCGAACTCCGTCACGGCTTCGGTGAAGAATGTTCAAAAATTTTCCGACGCGCTGGCTGCCAATTCAGACAAGATCAAGGAGTTGACGACAAAACTTGACACCCTCGTGAGCGACGCCGACAATGCGGTGAAAGGACTGAATCCGGGAGTCGCCGACGCCGCCAAATCGATCAAGAAGGTGGCCGATGATCTCGATTCCCGGATGAAGGAGATCGCCGCCAACATCAACCGCTTCACGGGTTCGGGCCTGCGCCAATATGAGGCCTTGGCGGTGGACGGCCGCAAGACTCTTGAGCAAATCAATCAGGCGATTCACTCGATCGAAAACAACCCGCAGCAATTCATATTCGGGAAATCGCCGCAAGTTCCAGAATATTCCGGCGCCCGTTAACCGCTTTGCCTAAAATTACGCAACCAGCGGTTGGCCCACCAGGCTCATGCGGGCCTCGACGAAGCATTCCATGCTATAGGCGAAAGCCTGGATGGCGCGCTTCCGGCCATTCGAGCCTAGCTGCCGGCCGCGCGCCGTTGAGCAGGGGATGCTTGCTTTTGGGAACGGGTTTTGAATTGGGCTATTGCTTCCTCGCCCTCGCCCCCTTGGACGCCTTGCGGTTGCCGCGCTGGCGCCGCCTAGCCCGGGTGTTGCTCGCCGGATGGCCATTTGCCATGCTTGCCGCTTGCGCATCGGCGCCCTTAGCCACTTATGATCTCATGCCAGCCGGCGGCGGTTTTGCCGCACGCGCGGGGCAGGGCCAGCTCGCCGTCTTACGGCCGGAGGCGACGTTGCCCGCCAATTCGGACCGCATCGTCGTGCGCTCGGATCCGCAATCCGTCGCCTATCTCACCGGTGCGCAATGGGCCGACACTTTGCCTTCCCTGGTACAGAGCCGGCTCATCGAGAGTTTCCAAAACGCGCATCTCTTGCGGGCCGTAGGCCGGCCTGGCATGCTCGCCGACTACAGTCTCCAAACCAGCATCCGGCGGTTCGAGCTTGATGCAACGCGGGGCGAGGCGGCCGTCGAAATCGCCGCGCAAATCATTGCCCCAAGCGGGCGCATCACCGCCGGGCGCTTGTTTACCGATACGGTTCCCGTGGCGTCGAGCGATCCTTCGACGGTTGCCGCCGCGCTCGATGCCGCGCTTGCGCAAGTCATGCGGGATATCGTTCTCTGGACGGCGCCGAAAATTTGAACCCTCCCAAAGGCCTTTACTCGCTGGCCATTCGCACCCGAATGATTTTGTGATCTCGGTTGGCTTGCGTATGAACGCGACGATATTAGTCCATTGTTGCTCGTTTAGGCTCGTGTAATCGAGCTCCGAGCGACAAGCAGCGCCAATTACCGCGGCGACGGTCCTGCGCGCATGCCGTGCTTCTCCTCGATCAGGCCGGCTGGCATCTGTCGAGCCGTCTCATGGTGCCCGAGAACATTACGCTCCTGCCGCTGCCGCCGAAGTGTCCGGTCGAGAATGTCTGGCAGTACATGCGCGACAACTGGCTCTCCAACCGGATCTTCCAATCCTACGAGGACATCCTCGACCATTGTTGCTACGCCTGGAACAGGCTCGTCAACATGCCCTGGAAAATCCTGTCCATCGGAACGCGCGATTGGGCCTCGAGGTCATAATCAACGACAATTGGTATAATACCAAGTCCTCATGAGCATGACCGGTTCGCCCATTGGCGGGTTCCGATGGACATAATGAGCCATGGCTGGTCGGCGAGTTTGTTCCAGGCATAGCAGCAGTGGTCGACGATGTTCGTGTAGGAGGTGAACACTCGGT
>DATJLX010000238.1:0-14668 GCA_035509135.1 Methylocella sp. | reverse complement strand
CGCGGTGATCCGCGTCGGCGGCGCGACCGAGGTCGAAGTGAAGGAGAAGAAGGACCGGGTGGACGACGCGCTCAACGCCACCCGCGCCGCGGTCGAGGAAGGAATTTCACCCGGCGGCGGCGTCGCCTTGCTGCGGGCCATCCCAGCCCTCGACATGGTCAAGGTGGAAAACCCCGATCAGAAGACCGGCGTCGACATCGTCCGCAAGGCGATCCAGGCTCCGGCCCGCCAGATCGTTGAAAACGCCGGAGCGGACGGCGCCGTGGTGGTCGGCAAGCTGCTCGAATCCAAGGACTATCACTACGGCTATGATGCACAGACCGGGGCGTTTGGCGACCTCGTCAAGCTCGGCATCATTGATCCGACCAAGGTTGTCCGCACCGCCCTCCAGGACGCCGCGTCGATTGCCGGTTTGATCGTCACCACCGAGGCCACGATCACCGAACATCCGAAGAAGGACGCTCCGGCCATGCCGGGCGGCGGCGGCATGGGTGGTATGGGCGGCATGGATTATTAGACGCGGATGCTCCGGCAAACGGCGGCAAGGCCCTGGGGTGGTCCCAGGGCCTTTTCCATGCAGGCTCCAGGCCTTGGCCGCGTGAAACGCTGTGGCGGACATCTCTACAAGGAGACTTTTCCGGGCGTCATGCGCAAACAGCCGCGCGCAAAACCCCACATCACTTTGACCGAAGGGTCGATCCGCATGGCGAATGTCTCCACGAATATGATCACAGCCTCGCGTGGCTGCCATCGCAGAGCGGTTCTGTCTTCGACTGTTTGCAGCCACAGAAATAGGAGAGGCCGGATTTTTCCGCCGACCAGGCGAGCGGCGTGATGCCGGTTTCCTTGTGAGAGCCATCGCAGAACGGCTGTTTTTGCGACAGTCCGCAAGCGCACCAATAATAGGTCTTCCCTGCTTCGACCTCGGCCGGATAGGGCGCCTTCTGGGCGATTTTCCGTTCTGTCACCTCTGAATCTCCTCGCATTCCGTTTTGCGGATTTGCTTAGCACGGCACGCAGCTGTGCGAAAGTCGGGACTTCGAAGGGCGTGTTGGTGGACACCTAACTCAAGGCGTGATGACGATCCGTCCCGTCATGTTGGGATGGAACCGGCAATAATACTCAACGATGCCGGCCTTTTTTAGCACCACACTCGCCGACGCATTCGCCTCGATCATGACATCAAAACCGTCGCGCACGGTCGCCGTATGCGCGACGATGTCCTTGTTGATCCACGTGACGGTGTCGCCGGTCTTTGCTTTGATTTCCGCCGGCGAAATGACGAGCTTGTCGATTGTCACTTGAATCGTCTCAGCATATGCCGGAGCGGAATTGATCTCCCCTATCATCCCCAAAAATATGCAGAGAACCCGTACCGGCAGCATGAGATGTCCTATTTCAGCGAAGCAGCGACTTGCTCGGCATGCTGCTGATGCCCCTCGAAAATCTTAAGACCGGTCTGCAGCAGGCTTTTGAGCTCCGGGTTGTTAGCGGATGGGATCAGCGTGGTTTCAAGCGCGCCATTCACAGTCTTGTGGTATGCAACTTCATTGGCAATGTAGGCCTTATCGAAATCCGTGCCATTGAGCTTCGACAGTTCAGCGCGTTTGTCATCTTCTTGCTTGGTCAAGGCGCTGCTGGTGGCATTATTTTCCGGCGTGACGTTGAGTTTCTTCACGAGGCCGAGCGCTTTGTCGTTTACCGCCGTATGGTCGCGCACCATGTCGTCGGCAAAAGCACGCACATTCGCGTTCGTTGATTTCGACAGAGCCTGCTTCGCGGCCTCTATATCAAGTTGGCCCGCCGTGTAGGCGATGTGGGCAATCTGTGGATCTGTAGGCTTGGCCGCCCCTTGTGCGAGGGCCGCGCCGCTGAGGATACAGATGGCGGCGGTCGCCGCGCTCATTCCGACTAGCTTTTGTTTTAGTTTCATATTCAGCCTCCCTTGCTAGCAGAAAAGTTCCTGGAAATCATCCAAGACGGATAAGCCTTTGGAGAACGGCATTGGTCATGCGCTCGCAACGCCTGCCAGCGAAAGGAAACGCGTCCATCAGGACGGGGCCGATTTGATTTTCAAGTTCGTCCCGCACGAGCCGCCGCGCACGATGCAGCCGCGTTTTCACCGTCTCCGGCTGAAGACAAAGAAGCTCTGCGGTTTCCTCGACGCTCATCCCTTCGATCACGCGTGTCATGAACACAATTCGAAAGATCTCTGGCAGTCTGTCAGTTGCTTGTTCGACAAGGCGCAGAATTTCCCGTTGGGCCATTGTTCGTTCCGGATCGTCGGATGTCGCCATTTGAGGGAATTTGATGATCTGAGCCTCGGTTGGGGCTTCGAATGTTTCGAGATCCACGGCGGGCCGTTCGAGACGCACCCGGCTCAAAGCTTCATTCATCGTGATACGGGAAAGCCATGTCGCAAGAGCGGAATCACCCCGAAAACCGGCCAGATGGGTAAAAGCCTTGACATAGGATTCCTGGACAACATCTTCGGCTTCGCTGTCATTTCGCAAGATGCTGCGGGCGATCCGGTAAAGTCGGCGATTGTGACGCTCCATGATGGTGCGGAACGCGGTGTCGTCACGGGTGAGTGCACGCCGAACGAGCTCGGCATCCTCGGATAGAGCGTCAACGTGCGGCGTTGATCTCATGACGGATTCCCTTTCCGCAGGTTAGATGCGTTTCAGGGCAAAAGGTTCCCGAATCGCGCTGCGATGTCCGTTTTCGATCTTGGCCGAATGTTTCGGCTTGGCTCGTTTGATCTGACGAATGCGCGTCTATGTCCGCATCGCCGCGGCCGCTGCTTCAGATTGCCTCGCGCAGCCGCGCCCGGATCGTTGAACGCAGGGCATCGATGGGCGCGAAGGTGCCGCCGTGCTCGAAGTGCCAATAGGTCCAGCCGTTGCAGGCGGGCAGGCCTTGCGCGAGCGCGCCGATCTTGTGAATCGAGCCGGTGATGGGCCCGAGCGAAATCGTGCCTTCCGCCCGCACGGTCGCTCTATGGCGCTTCTTCTCGTCGGTGAGAATGGTGCCGGGCGCGATCAAGC
The DNA here is from genome assembly GCA_035509135.1 of Methylocella sp. GTDB lineage: Bacteria > Pseudomonadota > Alphaproteobacteria > Rhizobiales > Beijerinckiaceae > Methylocapsa. The sequence goes on along the minus strand of DATJLX010000238.1, from coordinate 11,621 downwards.
CCGCTTCGACGATCGCGGCGAAGGGAATGCGCGGCTCCGCGCGTTTGTCCGTCACCATCTCGATGGCGTCTGGCGGGAGTGGCGTGATGCTGTCAATCCTGGCGCGGGCCGCCCTCGCATAGAGGGCGTCGCGCTCGATGCCGATGAAGGAGCGCCCGAGCCTTTTGGCGGCGGCGCCGGTCGTGCCGGAACCGAAGAATGGGTCGAGGACCACGTCGCCCGCCTGCGTTGCCGCGAGCAGAATGCGGGAGAGCAGGGCTACCGGCTTTTGCGTCGGATGCGCCTTGCGGCCGGAGGCATCCTTGAGGCGTTCAGCGCCGGTGCAGAGCGGCAAAAACCAATCGGAACGGACTTGGCAATCCTCGTTGCCGGCCTTCAGCAATTCATAGTTGAATGTGTAATTCTTGGCCGTCGCGTTCTTTGCCGCCCAGATGAGCGTTTCATGCGCATTGGTGAAGCGGCGGCCGCGAAAATTCGGCATCGGATTGGCCTTGCGCCAGACAATATCGTTGAGGATCCAAAAGCCCAGATCCTGGAGGATCGAACCGACCCGGAAAATATTGTGATAAGAACCGATCACGAAAATCGTCGCGTCTTTTTTCATGAGGCGGTGGACGGCGGCAAGCCAGGCTCGCGTGAATCTGTCGTAATCGGCAAAGCTCGCGAATTTGTCCCAATCCTCATCGACGGCATCGACACGGCTTTGGTCGGGCCGCGAGAGGGCGCTTTCGAGCTGCAGATTGTAGGGCGGATCGGCGAAGACGAGATCGGCGCACTCCGGCGGCAGCCTCGCCATCTCTGCGAGGCAATCGCCAACAAGGATGGTGTTGAGGGCTAGCAGGCCAGGCGCCGGACGCGGGCCAGGCGTGGCGGAGCGCGCCGGTGAAATCCCAGTACGCATCACCTTGATCTGGGAGTTCGGGCCGGGCGCCCCGGCACGCTGGCTACGCATGAACAAACCGCTACGCGACGCGAAGCCCTGGGCGGCGGCAGGCCGCCAAGGGACGACAGGGTGAGAGCCAGCGCTCATGGATGAGGACGTTTGGCACCCTCAAGCGAAGCTTGGGTGACCTTGGGTAAAGATGGCGTTGCGGTGGCTCATCGCGGGCTGTGTCTTTTTCGCACGCCAACCAAGACCGAAGCCTGGCGGCACCCCGGGACCGGCTGCCGGTTAGCCGGTCTTGAAAGGCCGGAAACTCAGCCGGTGAACAGGGCAGGGCCCATGCTCGGCGATCGCCGCGAGGTGGGCTTTCGTGGCATAGCCGAAATGCTGGCTGAAACGATAGGCCGGGTAATCTGCGCAAAGACGCCGCATCAGGCGGTCGCGGGTCACCTTGGCGATGATCGAGGCGGCAGCGATCGAGGCGATGGCGGCATCGCCCTTGATCACCGCCTCGGCGGGAAGGCCCAAATCCGGCGGCAGATCCTTGCCATCGACCAGCACATGGCGAGGCTGGATGGCGAGGGCGAAGAGCGCCCGGCGCATGGCCAGAAATGTAGCCTGCCGGATATTGATCGCGTCGATTTCCGCGGGGCTCGCGAAGGCGACCGCGACGGCCCGCGCGTGGCGCAGGATCTGTTTGTAGTGGATGTCGCGCTCTTCCGGCGTGAGCTGCTTTGAATCGTTCAAGCCGCGCGGCACCTTGTCCGGGTCGAGGATGACGGCGGCGGCGGCGACCGGCCCGGCGAGGGGACCGCGTCCCGCTTCATCAATTCCCGCCACCGGCCAAATCCCGCGCTTTCGCAGGTCTCGCTCGACGCGGAAATTGGGCTTTGTCATGCGGCGGACCCGCACAAACGGAAAAAAAATTATTTCTTGCCGATACCGAGATTGCCAAACCGCGAATTGAAGCGCGACAGACGGCCGCCGCGGTCGAGCAGCTGCTGCGAGCCGCCGGTCCAGGCCGGATGGGTGGTCGGATCGATGTCGAGGTGCATCGTCTCCCCCTCGGCGCCATAGGTCGAGCGAGTGTAAAACTCGGTCCCGTTGGTCATCACCACTTTGATGAAATGGTAGGAGGGGTGAATATCGGCTTTCATCGGCAATTTCCTATGTCCGCGCCCGCTTCGCCGCCCTCGGCCTGCGAGACCGTGCGCTTGGCTCATAATGACCGGAGTGGCAAGCCCTATACCCCAGCCCAGTCGCTGTTACAAGAGCGCGAAGCGGGTGGCATTCTGGCACCCTTGATGGGTTTTGCATCAGTTTTGTCCGATTTGGCAGCCCAATCGGACAAGATTGTTTCGAGACCTGGGTGCAAGGGGGTGCTATTTCTTGCTGGAATTAGCGATCGGCGGGCGGCAGCGACGATGGGCAGTCTGGGTCGCGCCCAGCACGGGTCCGACCCCATTTGGGCAGGCGGGAAAGGCGGTTTAGCGGGCGTTTAGGCGCACTTCAGCCGCCAAAAGCGCTTCACATTGTAAGCGATGGCCGCAAGATGCACTTGGCATCCGGCCTTGGCCAGCCCGATCCAGCGCATGGCGCGGAAATGATAGCTGCGTTTCCAAGTGCCGAAGATTTTTTCAATGCGGGCGCGAATGGGGCGCAGGGGCCGATTGTACGCTTCACATTCCGCGGCTTTCCGCCAGCGATGGCCCTTGCGCAGGAGCCTTGGGATACCGCCCTTGGCCGCCACGGCCTTCTCGACCGAGAGCGCGTCATAGGCGCGATCGCCATAAACCTCGCCCGGCCCATCCGGGATGATCGACGGCGCCATCGAGACATCCGCCTCATTGGCTGGGGTCGTCTCGACTTCCCGGATGAAGCCCGTGTCCTTGTCGGCCGCCACATGCGCCTTATAGCCATGCACCGGCGCCCGGCTCTTGTGTCTGGCCCAGGCGGCCTCCCCGTCGCGTTTGCTGGCTGAACCAATCACCGTCGCATCGATCAGCGTGCCCTTGCGAACCACCGCTCCCCTCGCCTCGAGATCGCCGGTGATCGCCTCGAACAGGCGCTTATCGAGACCCTGCGCAACAAGCTGATGGCGGAAGCGCACGAAAGCGGTGCGCTCGGGGGTCTCCTCATCGCGAGCAAAACCGCAAAAGCGGCGAAAGCTCGCCCGGTCTTCAAGCGCCTCGGCAAGCCGCACGTCCGAAAGATCATACCAGATCGCCAGCAACAGCGCCTTGAACATCGCGAGCGGCGGCCAAGCCTTCACGCCCAAAGGCGATGCATAGAGCCCGGCCAAAGCGCACTGCGCCGGCGCCCAGTCAATCACGGCTAAAACCTCGTCAAGGCTCGTCTGCCGCAAAGCCTTGGAACCAAACCGAAAACTCTCTTGACCAATCCGCCGATGCGCCATCTGGAAGCCCCCAAGGGTGACCAGCAAATTGAATCATCGGCCGTCCAAAATCTCAAGCCCGCCAAACCAACTTGCCCACAGGTCTCGAAACATTTTGGTACGATTGGCCTTGAGCCAGAAGCAAGTCCGCGAGGCTTGGCAAAGTATAAATCGCGTTCCGGCATCACTGTATGGCGCCGGATTTGCTTTCCGCACAGCCCTCAAATTCGCGGCCGGTGTTATGCTGTTAACGCTACCAACCGTTCCAAGGAACAATGGGTGGCAATCCCGTCACCTCAGACTACTGTTATCTCTCACGCCCTTTCTCCCGGCACTCCATAATGCTATGCGAGCACACTCTTTTAAGTGTGGGGAATACACATGAGCGAGATTTGGCTGCGTACCGGGGAAGCGACGGTTCTCGCTTCGGAAGGACAATTCACCGATGCCATGCCCGAGGTCATGATTGGCCATGTCAATGGCCCCGTGGGACACGCCTTTGCCGCGCTGGCGGGACAGGCGGCGGGTCATCCACGCATGTTTGTCATCCGTGATCTCAACCAAATGGTGCGCCCCGCGACGATGATGACGACCAAAATGACCGTGCGTTCGGAGGACTATGTCGAATTGCTGGGCGGGATCGTGCAAGCGGCGACCGGCGATGCCATTGTGGATTGCCTGTCGGACGGCCTTCTGCCGAAAGATCGGGCGGACGAGCTTTGCATGATCATCATGATCTGGCTCGATCCTCGCTGCGCCACGGATAAGAATCTGAACAAGCACGATCTCTATCGCACCAATTACGAAGCAACGAAACTCGCGATCGCACGCGCCATGAAAGGCGAACCCACCGCGAATGAGCTGATCGCCAACCGGAAGACCATCCGCCATTACGCCTTGGAAGGGATGTTCGAGGATTAACCCGCCTCGGTCCATGGCGAATCTTTTGAGCGCGTGGCTGCGCGCGCCCGTTCGGCCCAGGGGAGAGTATTGAGGGGCGCGATAGCCGCCGCGATAGACCGCGTGGCGGCCATATGGGCAGAGTTCTCGATATCAAAAGTCTCCGTTGTCGCCGACATTAAGAGGCCGGCAATCGTCGGGCTTGGCACGCCGCCGCTGGAGCGGAACCGTCCGAAGTCCATTGGCCGCTTGCGCGGCTGTTGCCCGCCGGGACAGGGTTGATCTTGATTATTTCAGAAGAGCGAGAAGCGCAGGACCGGAGCCTTGCGTCTTCATCCCCTCGCCGGGCGGCACACAACGGTCAAGACATTCATCGGCAAGAAGCAGCCGAAGCGCGGGCTCCTCTCCTTCGATGGTCGCCAAACGGACGAAGGCAAGATGGATGTGGGCGAGTTCCTCCCTTCTTTGTTCCAGAGCTCCGCCGCCCAGCGCATCTTTTCTAGGACATAATTTAAGCCTCGGCCGGGCGGCCAAGGGCCACGGCCAGCTGCGCCTTGACGCGGAGCCTCGTCACCGAGCGCAAGACTCGGATGGCCGCGCCCATCCGAGCTCATTTTGGCCAGCACGGTTCCCGCGCCAAGCGTGAAACCAAACTCGGTGATTTCCAGAGACGACCGGCGATGGCACGCTTCTTGTAGCGCCGCAAGATCTGGCTCCGGCGCCACCGAAAACTCCGTTCCCTGGCGAGATTCGACGGAAAGAGCTTGAATGCAAAGCCTTAAACCGCTTAATTTAGGCCTTGAACATTCTTTTCGCCAAGATCGGTGCGATTGCCGCAATGATAGAAATCTGCGCCCGCACCAGAGGGCAACCCTGCCCTAGATCCATTCTGGCCGCGGCCGACCCTTGCCGCCAAACCTACTGCTTGCTACATATCCGGTTCAACCTTGTTTCTTTCCGCCGGCGCCGCGCCGGCCCGCTTTCGCGGGATTTGCCGCAATGGCGGCAAATACGGGTGGAGAGAAGCACAACCAACCCAAACACTGGCGCCGCCCGCATACGGGCTATTCAGGAGAACAAATGGCATCAACCAACACCTACGCGCCGTCGCGCGAGGATTTCGCCGCGCTTCTCGACGAAAGCTATGGCCAGAATGAAGCTTTCGAGGGTTCGGTCATCAAGGGCCGCGTCGTCGCGATCGAAAAAGACGTCGCCGTCATCGATCTCGGTTTAAAGACCGAGGGCCGGGTCCCGCTCAAGGAATTTCAGGGTCCCGGACGCGAAGGCAAGCTCGCCGTGGGCGATGAAGTTGAAGTCTATCTCGAACGGATCGAGAACGCACTCGGTGAAGCCGTCATCTCGCGCGATAAGGCGCGGCGCGAGGAAAGCTGGGTCAAGCTCGAAAGGGCTTTCGAGAAACAGGAAAAGGTTGAGGGGATCATCTTCAATCAGGTTAAGGGGGGCTTCACGGTTGATCTCGACGGCGCTGTCGCGTTTTTGCCGCGCAGCCAAGTCGATATCCGTCCGATCCGAGACGTGACACCGCTCATGCAAACGCCGCAGCCATTCCAAATCCTCAAAATGGATCGCCGCCGCGGCAATATCGTCGTGTCGCGCCGTACCGTGCTCGAGGAATCCCGCGCCGAGCAGCGCCATGAGATCGTCGCCAATCTCGCGGAGGGTCAGGTCATCGACGGCGTGGTGAAAAACATCACCGATTACGGCGCCTTTGTCGATCTCGGAGGGATCGATGGGCTCCTGCATGTGACCGACGTCGCCTGGCGCCGGGTCAATCATCCAACCGAGGTCTTGACCATCGGCCAAACGGTACGCGTCAAAATCATCAAGATCAATCACGATACCCATCGGATCTCGCTTGGCATGAAACAGCTACTAGAGGATCCCTGGCAGAATATCGAGGCGAAATATCCGCTTGGCGCCCGCTTCCAAGGCCGGGTCACGAACATCACCGACTATGGTGCTTTCGTAGAGCTCGAACCGGGAATCGAAGGCCTCATCCATGTGTCGGAAATGTCCTGGACCAAAAAGAACGTGCATCCTGGCAAGATCGTCGCTACAAGCCAGGAGGTTGAAGTTCAGGTGCTCGAGGTCGATCCGGTCAAGCGCCGCATTTCGCTCGGCCTGAAGCAAACCCTCGTCAATCCTTGGGAAGCATTCGCCGCGAAATATCCCGTCGGATCGGAGGTCGAGGGCGAGGTCAAGAACAAGACCGAATTCGGTCTTTTCATCGGCCTCGACGGCGACGTGGATGGAATGGTTCATCTCTCTGATCTAGATTGGACTAAGCCGAGCGAACAAGTCATAGAGGTCTATAAGAAAGGCGATACGGTTAAAGCCAAGGTGCTCGATGTTGATATCGATAAAGAGCGCATCTCGCTTGGCATAAAGCAGCTCAGCCCCGATCCATTCGCAGTGCAGCCACAAGGCGATGCCGGGGCGAAGCCTAGTGATGAGGGTACGGATATCAAGAAGGGGGTAGTCGTCACGTGCGAGGTACTCGACGTCAAAGACGGCGGCATTGATGTGAAGATCGCCGGGACCGACTTGACAGCCTTCATTAAACGTACCGAACTCGCGAGGGATAGGGCAGATCAAAAGACCGAACGCTTTGCCATCGGCGAGAAAGTCGATGCAAGGGTCACGGTGTTCGACCGTCGTGCCCGCAAGATTTCCGTCTCGATCAAAGCGCTTGAAGTCGCTGAGGAGAAGGAAGCGATCGCTCAATATGGCTCGGCCGATTCCGGCGCGTCGCTCGGCGATATCCTCGGCGCCGCCCTGAAAGCGCGCGAGGATGCGCCGAAGAACGACGGCAAGGGAAAGCCGGAGGAATAGGCTTTAAAATTGGCCGCACTGTGCGGCCGCCTTAATTACACGGCTCGCACGGATTTCTTCGCGCGAGCTTTTTTGTCTCTCCAAAGGAATGAACACGTCGTTTGAGCTGACGGCTATGCCAGCAGGCGCTGCGCGGGGGGCCATTACTTTACGAAGGCCCTTGGCTAGGCTGTATGAGCGTGACCACCATTTATCGAGTAATACCCGTGTCCATCACCAAACTGACATATTCCGTCACGCGCCACTGAAATGGCGCTAAGTTACCTGGCGCTGGCTCATCCAAAAGGCTAAACCCTGACCACTTTGCGGCCGTCAGCGGGTTGTCCGATCAACGCAAACCTGCTTTAGATATCGTCTTATCATCACCACTGTCGGCACCAACTGCCTGCGGCCAAAACCCTAACTCACGGACGGCGAGCTGTGTCTCTTTTTGCGGATTACCTTGCGGAGCGCCGCGTTTTGCTGCGCAAATTGTCCTATTGGCGTATCGCGGCCTTCTCGGCGCTCATTATCGGCGTAGTCGTTGCGGGACTTCGCCTTTTTGGACCGGACGCCTCTTTGGGTTTCACGCCCCATATCGCGAGACTCGCAATCGAAGGCATCATCACAGGCGATCGCGAAACTTTGAAACTGATCCAGAAAATTGAAGATTCCAAAGGCGCCGAAGCGGTTCTCATTACAATCGACAGCCCGGGCGGCACCACCTCGGGTGCGGAACGGCTTTACGATGCCATTCGCCGTCTCTCGGCCAAAAAACCGACCGTTGCCGTGGTGGGCAGCATGGCGGCCTCAGGCGGTTATATTGCCGCTCTTGGGGCTGACCGGATCGTCGCGCTTGGCAATGCAATCGTGGGTTCGGTCGGCGTCCTTGTCCAATACCCGAATTTCACCAAATTGCTCGATACGGTGGGTGTGAAAGTGGAGGATGTGAAATCCTCCCCCCTGAAGGCGTCGCCAAATGGGTTCGAACCGACGACCCCGGAAGCACGGGCCGCGCTCGCCGCTCTTGTCAGCGATAGTTTCACCTGGTTCAAATCGCTCGTAAAGGAACGCCGCATGATGACGGATGCACAGCTCGATGTTGTAGCGGATGGACGGGTTTTCACGGGCCGGCAGGGAGTCGACCTGCATCTTGTCGATGCGCTCGGCGGCGAGCGCGAAGCCATTGCTTGGCTGCAGCAAGAAAAAAATATTCCCAAAGATCTTCCGGTGCGGGATTGGAAACAGGAGCGCACGCTAGAACGTCTGGGGATTTTGAGCTTTTCCGCTCGGGCAGCGGAAGTCCTTGGTCTTGGCAGTCTGAGCCTTGCTCTTGATCGTGCCGCTAATGTCGCACAGGAGCACATGCTTGACGGTCTATTATCGATTTGGCAGGTTAGCGGCGCCAACTAAAACTTGACTCATAATCGATCAGTTTTGAACGAGAAATTTTGTTGGACGGGGCTGATGATCAAATCCGAGCTTGTACAGAGGATTGCCAATCGTAATCCGCATCTTTACCTTCGCGATGTCGAAAAAATCGTCAATGCCATTCTCGATGAGATTACCAATGCCTTGTCTCGCGGAGACAGGGTAGAACTGCGCGGATTCGGGGCTTTCTCCGTGAAGCACCGGGACGCAAGGGTTGGCCGCAATCCGCGCACTGGAGCCCATGTGCCGGTTAATGAAAAAACGGTTCCCTTTTTCAAGACCGGCAAGGAAATGCGTGAACGCCTCAATCAGAGTCATGGCGGTTGAGCATCACCCTTCGGTCTTAATTCCGCCGCTACGGATCTTACCGGCTCACGTAAAATACTTTAGAAGCGCAGCGTAAAGGGGTGCGAACCCATGGGCGAGCGCAAATGAAGCAATTCTTGAAATTCCTCTTTCTCGCCCCGCTCTCGCTTATTGCTTTGGCCTTGTCTGTGGCCAACCGGCATTTGGTGAACATCTATCTCGATCCCTTTGCTGGTCACACGTCCGAGGGAACCCAAATCACGGTGCCGCTCTACATCATCATGCTCCTTGCCGTGATGGCCGGGGTCGTTATCGGCGGCGTCACGATGTGGCTAGAACAAGGCACATACCGCCGGGCGCTGCGTCGCGCCAAAAGCGAAGTGAATGCCTTGCGTGTGGAAATTGCGCGGATGTCCTTGCCGCGTCCCGAGGACAAACGGAAGATTTTGTAAAGACGGCGGCCTAGGAGAAAAAGCGTTCCCCCCCCCCGAAGTACCAGGATCTCACCGTCGCTCCTTCAAACACTACGCGACCATGCTACAAACCAACTATCACCTTGATCGATGCCGGTATCAGACTCATGAGCGTTATTGTTAAAATCTGTGGCCTTGCGACCGAGGAGGGTCTTGACGCGGCGCTTGCGTGCGGCGCGGATATGGTTGGCTTTGTTTATTTCGACAAAAGTCCCCGGCACGTCTCTTTAGAGTTGGCCACCAGTCTCGCACGGCGCGCCGCTAACCGGGCCTGCAAGGTTCTGTTGACGGTCGATGCCGTCGACGCATCACTCGCCGCAGCGATTGCCGCGCTCGATCCAGGGCTCTTGCAGCTACATGGGAATGAAACCCCGGAACGCGTGGCCTCCATTCGTGCTCGATTTGGCCTCCCCGTCATGAAGGCGATCGGGATCAGCGAGGCCGCCGATCTCGCGAAGGTGCCGCTTTTCGACGCCGTCGCTGATTATCTGCTGTTTGACGCTAAACCGTCCCGGGCCGCCGTCCGTCCCGGCGGCAACGGGGAGTGCTTCAACTGGAGTTTGCTTGGCTTGATCGAAACGACGAAACCATGGCTGCTGGCAGGTGGCCTCGACGCGGACAATGTGACGACGGCGCTTGCCCAAACCCGTGCGCCGGGGGTTGATGTGTCCTCGGGAGTCGAAAGCGTGGCTGGTCATAAGGACAGGGACAAGATTGCGGCTTTCATCACGGCGGCGCGAGGCGTGGATCAAAAGCTTGGTCGGGAAGTGCGGAGCGGCTAATACTACGGCACGATCGAGGACCCGTTTTACCAACTAGCGTCCTCATCTGCATAACTAAAGAAAGGTCAACTCGGTGCCACTAGCTCTCAATTCGTTTCGCACCGGCCCTGACGAACGCGGCCATTTCGGCTTCTTCGGCGGCCGGTTCGTAGCCGAAACCTTAGTGCCGCTGATCCTCGATCTTGAGAAGCATTACACCAGCGCCAAGCAGGACCCTGCGTTCAAAGCCGAACTTGATCATCTGCTTACCCATTATGCCGGGCGGCCAAGCCCGCTCTATTATGCTGAGCGCATGACGGCCTATGCCCGCCAAACGGCCACTGCCGCAGGGCAGCCGGGCGGCGCCAAAATCTACTTCAAGCGCGAGGAACTGAACCACACCGGCTCCCATAAGATCAACAATGTGCTCGGACAAATTCTTCTCGCGCGCCGGATGCGCAAGACCAGGATCATCGCCGAGACTGGCGCAGGCCAGCATGGTGTCGCGACCGCGACGGCCTGCGCCCGCTTCGGACTCGACTGCGTCATCTACATGGGGTCCGTCGATGTCGAGCGTCAAAAGCCCAATGTTTTCCGCATGAACCTGCTCGGCGCCAAGGTGGTACCGGTCGAGACAGGTGCCAAGACCTTGAAGGATGCGATGAACGAGGCCTTGCGCGATTGGGTCACTAATGTCGCCGACACCTTCTATTGCATCGGCACCGCGGCTGGCCCACATCCCTACCCTGCCTTGGTCCGCGATTTCCAATGCGTAATCGGCGAGGAAACCAAAGCGCAGATGCAGGCCGCCGAAGGGAGGTTACCGGATTCGCTCTTTGCCTGCGTCGGCGGCGGCTCCAACGCGATTGGACTCTTTCATCCGTTCCTCGATGAGCCCTCGGTGGAAATCTTTGGCGTCGAGGCGGCGGGTTATGGTCTCGACAAAAAGCACGCTGCCTCGCTCGCGGGCGGCCGGCCCGGTGTTCTGCATGGCAATCGAACCTATTTGCTGATGGACGCTGAAGGGCAGATCGAGGAAGGCCATTCGATCTCGGCCGGGCTCGACTATCCCGGCATTGGCCCCGAGCACGCCTGGCTGAAGGAAACCGGCCGCATTACATATTTGTCGGCAACCGACGCGGAAGCGCTAGCCGCATTCCAGCTTTGCACCAAGTTAGAAGGCATCATCCCAGCTTTGGAGCCCGCGCACGCACTCGCAAAGGTTTTGGACGTCGCACCAACCAAGCCCGAGGATCATTTGCTCGTGGTGAATATTTCGGGGCGAGGTGACAAGGATATTTTCACGGTTGCCGATTATATCGGCAGCATGGACCCATCTCGCGCTTATGAATCTCAACAAAGCTAGCTGTTTGATCCCTGACTTTGATGGTGCATTCTTATCGCGCGAATCAAAGGATGCGCTATGGGACAGGTTCTACACGGCAGCGCCACAACGACGGAGACGGTCCGTCGAGCGATACAAAATAGTCAAGAGAGCCTGAGAGCCCTCGCCAAGCGCTATGGAATCAATCAAAAGACCGTCATAAAGTGGAAGAAGCGGAGTTCCGTCGCCGATCTTCCGACCGGCCCGAAAGAACCGAAATCCACCGCCCTGTCGATTGAGGACGAGGCGATATCAA
>DATJLX010000237.1:0-8497 GCA_035509135.1 Methylocella sp. | reverse complement strand
CTCGCCCTTCCGGGTGCCGGTTGCAAGACTAGCCGCGGCACAGGCGGCGCTGAGGTCCAAGGCTGGAGCATAGCTCCTTCCTGTCCAGGAGCGGATTGTCTATCGGACAGAACGGTTTTGGGAACCTATTCTGACGCTCACTCGGCCAGGGTGGCTGCTTCCGCGCTTGGCCGCTCGTTCGGCAGTTGCACCAAGCGCGCAATGAGCGCCGGATCCTGGAGAATTGCCATGCGCTCCTTTGCCGGGAGCCAGGAGATCGCTTCAACGATGGTTTCAGCGTCCGAGAGCTTGGCGTTAGCGAGGGCCCATTCCGGCGTAATATTGCCATGCTGGCGCCTTTGCGGCCGTGGGAGGCAGGCCAAATGGAAGGCGCGGAACTGTGGATCGGCATAAAGCAGAAAGAGCCCGGCCGGGATATTGGCATCAAGACTTGTGCGCTCGCTTGCCAAGGAATTGGCGCGCGCAATGACGGGCGGCGTTGCTTGCTCTTCCGGCGTGACCAAGAGACCGGCGCGGCGCAGGGCTATGCCAACACGCCGCTGGCCGGTGCCCCAAGACAAGAAAATTGCAAGGATAAGACCCAGAATCGTCGGCGACATCCAAGCGACAAGGGAAGGGGAGATCGAAAGGCCGGCGACGAGGGTTAACACCCCCATCGCGACATGCGAGCGGTGACGGCGCACGATGTCCTTGAATGGAATCGAACCATCGTCACGCCGCTGCGGATCCCAGCCCGTATCGAGGCCAAAGACGAAATGCATGACATGACCAGACTGAATGAGCATCATGATCGGAGCGAGCAGAGCCGACATGATGATTTCGAATAAAGCCGAGGCGACGAGCCGGATCGCCCCGCCGGCGCCCCGCCGCGTCGTGTCCTGGATCAAGCCAAGAGCGAGCCCGAAAAACTTCGGCAGCAGAAGGATCGTCATGGTGACGGCGAATAACTCAAGCGATCTTTGCGTATCGAACCTCGGCCATGTCGGGAACAAAGTGAAACTGCTTGGGAAATATTCCGGCCTGATGTAGCTGGCTTGCAGGACGAGGATGATGCCGACAATCAGTTGTGCCATCCAAAGCGGCGACGAGACATAGGCCATGATGCCGGCCGCGAAATGCTGCCGGGACATCGGATGCAGGCCTTTCGCGGGCAATATCCGCAAATGCTGGAGGTTGCCCTGACACCAGCGCCGATCGCGCGTCGAAAGATCGATAAGCGAGGGCGGGCATTCTTCGTAGCTGCCACCGAGGGTTGGCAGCATGTAGACGGCATAACCGGCCCGCCGGATCAGCGCGGCCTCGACAAAATCATGGCTGAGGATATGGCCGCCAAGGGGCGGCCGCCCGCCCAGGACCGGCAAGCCGCAATGGGTGGCGAAAGCCTTGGTGCGAATGATCGCATTATGACCCCAGTAATTGCCGTCGCGTCCCATGGAGACCGAGACGCCCGCGGCGATCACCGGCCCATAGATGCGGGCCGCGAATTGCTGGAGACGGGCAAAAAGGGTGTTTCGATTGACAATAAGCGGAAGGGTTTGAATGATCCCCGCGTCGGGATCGGCTTCCATGGCGGTGGCGAGCGCCACGATGGTTTGACCGGTCATCAAACTGTCGGCGTCGAGCACCACCATATGCGCGTAGCGGCCGCCCCAGCGGGTCACAAACTCCTCGATATTGCCGGACTTTCGATTGAGGTTCCTTGGCCGGTGCCGGTAGTAAAGGCGGCAAGTTTGGCCAAGTCTCTCCCGCATGCCAAGAAATGCTTGCTCCTCGGCGACGAAAATTTCCGGATCGGTGGTGTCTGAGAGAAAGAACCATTCGAATGCCTGGCCAAGGCCGCTTGCCCCAACCTCCTCGATCATCGCCTCGAGCGCCGCAAAAATGCGGGCCGGCGTCTCGTTGTAAATCGGCATGACGATCGCCGTGCGGTGACGCAATGAAATAGGGGGTGCGGGCGGCTTCGGGGGAAACAACAAAAGCCAGATAAAACCGGCGAGGGCGCTCATGCAAGCGAGCGCGATCCAGGAAAAATTGACGACGAAGAGAAATAGCAGCGCCCATTTGAGAAGTGTTACCCCGCCAACTTCAACCACCTTATACATCTCGTAGGCGCCGTAAATGGTCAAGACGAGGCCACCGCTGAACACAAAAACACGCGCCAGCCAGCAGCCAAGAACCGGGTGGCGGGCGACAGCCTTGTGGCGGTTGGCGCGGTCGAACCGGCGAAGACTTTGCGCCGGCATCGCGAGCGGTGTTTCGGGCGGCACACAGGCAGCGTCGGCCGCGAGTGCGCCATCGCCAGGACGCAGCGGCGTGACCACGGGATCGATCGACTTTGGTGTGCTCAGAGCGTCCATCGGTAAAGCCAAGTCTCGCTCAAGGGTTTGCCTCCCGCCTCTAAAACGAGGCGCATTTCTGAAAAGGGTTCGTTGCCAGGATCGATTTCGAACAGGATCCGGCAGGATTTTTTGTCCGCCGAGGGAAATGTCCGGACCGCAACGATCGATCCTGGCGCGACATTCAAATTTGGTTTCAAGGCATCCATGTTTTCGGGGCTGCTTAGGATCGCACCGGAGAACTCGACCAAAAAACGGCGCCGTTTCGGTGACGAACCTCGCCCCGAGCGGGATTGCGTACTGATCGCAAGCGGCGGCTGCTGCGGCGGGTTCCAGCACCAGAACTGCCGGTAGGCGAAAAATGTTTCGCTTCCTGCGGCGAGCGTCTGCTTGGGTTTCCAATAGCCGATGATATTGCGATTGGTTTCGGACGTGGATGGAATCTCGATCAGGTGAAAACTGCCCGAGGACCAATCGCCGATCGGCTCGATCCAGAGCGAGGGGCGGGTCTCGAAGTGCTGATCGTCATCCTGGTAATGATCGAAATTGCGGTCGCGTTGCAGAAAGCCAAAGCCGTGCGGCGTTTCATCGACGAATGTCGAAATTTGCAAAGTGTCACGATTTGCCACAGGGCGCCACAGCCATTCCCCCTTGCCAGTCAGCATCTGGAGACCGCTGACCTCGCTCACGCTCGGACGCAAATCGTCATCATGGCGCTCGCCGATGGGGCCGGAGAGATGGGTTGCGCTCATGGTGGCGAGGCCCAGATTATCGACTGCCACCCGGGCAAAGAGCGCGCATTCCGTGTCAATGATCGTGGCGTCACCGGGCCGGAGGGTGAAGCGATAGGCTCCGCTCACGCTTTCCGAATCGATCAGCGCGTGAATGACAAGCGCGCTTGCGGCTAGCGTTGGACGTTCGATCCAGACGGTGCGAAAAGCCGGAAATTCCTCGCCGCGCGGGTCGGCGGTCTTGATCGACATTGCCCTCGCCATGGTGCCCAGGGTTTGCCCTGGCGCCGTGGCGCGAAAAAAGCTCGCGCCCTGGAAGATGGCGAGTTCGAAAAAACCGCTCTGCCCTTGCGCGAGGACGCGGAAACCGGAAAAGCCGATGTCGCCGATGTCGCTCGCAACCGTGATCTTGTCGAAGTCGAAAAGAGCTGGATCATAAAGGATGCGGCGGGCCTTGGCTTCCGCCACCAGATTGATTTCCACTGGGCTCGAGAAGAGAAATCCGCGATGCAAGGGTTCGATCATAAAACCGATATTTTCGGCCGCCCAGATCGCCGTCCCCGGGCGCTGACGGATGGCCGCATATTGTTCGTAGGTCAGGTTGCGAAACACGTTTGGAAGGTCGGAAGGCAGCGGTCTGAATGGTTGCTTCGACAGGCTTCTTGCAGCCTCGGTGACCATGCCGGGATCGAATGCGGACGGTTCTCCCAAGGCGAAGTCTCCCGGGAGCACTGGCTTGAGGGGGTCTTGCGCGGGGCGTTCTTGCGCGGCGCTTTCGCCAATTGCCCGGATGCAAAGCGGAACCGCGATCCCGCTAAGGACCAACTTCAAAACCTCCCGGCGCTCGACCATGATTCCGACTTGGCCGGCGCGTCATTCGCGCCGTAACTCTAGAAAACGCTTTGGTTCAATCTCTATAGCCGATAATCAGGCAAACGTAAGTTCCATTTTTGGTCATTTCGGGCCTTTGATCATGGCCGTTTCCACTCTGATTTGGTTCAGGCGCCGGGAAGGAGCGTTGAGCAGGGGTTGCGGTTTTCTGACGCGGTCACACCGATCGGATTCAAGCAAAATTGTTATTTCGCGAATATACATTGCTTGCCTAGCGCCGGGCTGGCGCACAGGCGGCGGTTTCGGTTTGAGTCGAACCCCCAAACCGCTCTCTTTATAAAGAGGTGGAGTATTTCCAGACGGCGAACCGATCCCCCCGCTTCATCTAAAATGCTCTGACCCGTGGAGAACCGTGTGTCATGCCTGCTCCTGATCTTCAAGGCCGCACCTGTCTTGCCGTCGTTCTCGCCGCCGGGGAAAGCTTAAGAATGCGCTCGGCGCGTCCCAAGGTGCTCCACAATCTTGCCGGCCGGTCCATGCTTGCGCATGTTCTAAGTTCCCTCAAGGAGGCTGGCGCAGACCGGATCGTTGTCATCGTGGGTCCGAACCACGGCGCGGTCGTTGCGGAAGTCAAGGCAACCGCTCGCGATGCCGAAGTCACGATCCAGAAGGAGAGGCTTGGAACCGCCCATGCCGTGCTTGCCGCGCGCGAGGCGATCGCCAGGGGCTATGACGATCTTCTCATTGTCTTCGCGGATACGCCTCTGGTGCGCCCGGAGACCTTCACAAAAATGCGCAAAGCTCTCGGACAAGGCCAAAACGCGGTTGTCGCCTTGGGATTCAAAACCCAACAACCGGCGGGCTACGGACGGCTCATCCTGGAGGAGGGTGTGCTTTTGGCCATCCGCGAGGATCGCGACGCGACCGAGGCCGAGCGCGAGATCGAAACCTGCAACGGCGGTCTGATGGCGCTCGATGGACGCCATGCCTTGCCGTTGCTCAGCGCCATTGGCAACACCAACAGCCAGAAGGAATTTTACCTGACGGATATCGTCACCGTAGCCAGAGCACGCGGTCTTGATGTCACGGCCGCCATTGCCGCGGAGGACGAGGTGCTGGGCGTCAACGACCGGGAGCAGCTTGCCGCCGCCGAGGCGATCCTGCAAGCGCGGCTTCGTGCGAAAGCGATGCGGGAGGGAGTAACATTGATCGATCCTTCAAGCGTGACTTTGGCATTTGATACGGTGCTTGGGCGGGACGTGGTCGTCGAGCCGCATGTCGTTTTCGGGCCCGGCGTCATGGTCGGCGAGGCGAGCCTCATCCGGTCGTTTTCCTACCTCGAAGGCGCGGCCATCGGCCCGAATGCGATCATCGGCCCCTTCGCCAGGTTGCGTCCCGGTGCCAATCTTGCGCAGGATGTGCACATTGGCAATTTCGTCGAGGTGAAGGCCTCCGAGGTCGGCGCCGGCACGAAGATCAATCATTTGAGCTATATTGGAAACGCCAGCATCGGCGCTAAAACGAATATCGGCGCCGGGACGGTGACCTGCAATTATGACGGCTTTTCCAAATATCACACCGAAGTCGGCGCGCATGTCTTTATTGGTTCGCAAAGCGCTTTGGTGGCGCCGGTCAAGATCGGCGATGGCGCTTATGTCGGTGCTGGGTCCGTGATCACCCAGGATGTCGCGCCCGATGCGCTGGCTCTCGCCCGTGCGCGCGCAACCGAAAAACCTGGCTGGGCTCATGCCTTCCGGGAAAAGAAGCGGAAAGAGAGCGGCTCATCGGATAAATCAAAATAGTAAAACTCTTCATTGAGCAGCAGTTTTCATTGAGCAACACATTGAAAGATGAATTATAATGTGCGGAATTGTAGCAATGATAGGCAAAGGACCGGTTGCCGCTTCCTTGCTGGAAGCGTTGAAACGGCTTGAATATCGCGGCTATGATTCGGCCGGTATCGCGACTTTGGAACAAGGCCGTCTGACCCGCCGGCGGGTGAGCGGCAAACTCAAGAATCTGGCTCTTCGTCTTGCCGAGGACCCGCTTCATGGGCCAATCGGCATCGGGCACACGCGCTGGGCGACGCATGGCAAGCCAACCGAGACCAATGCGCATCCGCACCTCAGTGCGAATGTCGCCGTCGTGCACAATGGGATCATCGAGAACTTCCGCGAGCTGCGTGGCGAATTGAGTGCCAAGGGCCATGAATTTTCGACGGAAACCGATTCAGAGATCATTGCCCATCTCGTGAGCGAAGCCATGCGTGGCGGCTTGGGACCGGTCGAGGCCGTGGCTTCGAGCCTGCCGCGCCTCAAGGGGGCTTTCGCGATCGCCTTGATTTTCGAGGGCGAGAATGATCTCTTGATCGGCGCAAGCCGCGGCGCCCCACTGGCTGTGGGTTTCGGCGAAGACGATCGATCCGGCGAAATGTTTCTTGGTTCCGACGCGCTCGCGCTCGCCCCTTTCACCTCTTCTATCGCCTATTTGGAGGATGGCGACTATGTTGTCCTGACACGTGAGTCCGTGCGGTTTTACGATGCCGCGGGCCTGCCGGCGGAACGGCGGCGGATCAAGTCGCCAGCTTCCGCGCTGCTCGTCGACAAGGGAAACCATCGTCATTTCATGGCGAAGGAAATTCATGAGCAGCCGGAGGTCGTTGCTCGGACCCTCGCGCATTATCTCGATATGGTAGAGGACCGCACGGCGCTGCCTTTCGCGTTTCCCATCGATGTCGGCTCTCTCACACGCCTGACGATCTGCGCCTGCGGCACGGCTTATTATGCGGGGCTCACCGCCAAATATTGGTTCGAGCGCTTCGCCCGCCTGCCTGTCGATGTCGAAATTGCTTCCGAATTCCGCTACCGCGACCCGCCGCTTGAGCCAGGCGGGCTGACCCTGTTGGTTTCGCAATCAGGCGAGACGGCCGACACCTTGGCGAGCCTGCGCGCCGCCAAGGCGAAGGGACAAAAAACCATGGCCGTCGTCAACGAAGTGACCTCAACGATCGCGCGCGAAAGCGACATTCTCGCGCCGACCCTTGCCGGCCCTGAAATCGGCGTGGCTTCGACAAAAGCCTTCACCTGTCAGCTCGCGGTTCTGGCCTGTCTGGCGCTGGCTTTCGGGAGAGCGCGCAACATGATTGACAGGCCAACGGAGGCAAGGCTCATCGCCGAACTCATGGCAATTCCCCGATTGATCGCGCAAGCGCTCACATGTGAAAGCGCGGTCGAAGCTCTGGCGCGCGAAATCGCCAAGGTGCGGGACGTGCTCTATCTCGGCCGCGGCACGTCCTATCCCTTGGCGCTCGAAGGCGCGCTGAAACTTAAGGAAATCTCCTATATTCATGCCGAGGGCTATGCGGCGGGAGAATTGAAACATGGGCCGATCGCCCTCATCGACCAGGACATGCCGGTGATTGTCCTTGCCCCCAATGATGGGCTGGTGCTCGAAAAAACGATCTCGAACATGCAGGAAGTCGCCGCCCGCGGCGGCCGGCTGATCATGATTGGCGGCAATGCTCTCGTACATGATTTCGCAAGCGAGGCCACCGCTGCCATCGTCATGCAAGATGTCGCGCCGGAATTTGCACCTATGGTCTACGCGGTGCCAGTCCAATTGCTCGCCTATCATACCGCCGTAGTCATGGGCAAGGATGCCGATCAGCCGCGCAATCTCGCCAAAAGCGTTACGGTGGAATAAGCTTACGCCAAAACGAAGATAGACTCAGCGGCGCTTGCAACGGTCAAGCGCCGCGAAACCGCGATGGCGGATCGATCATTCATTACCCAACGAGCCGTGCCGTTACCATGCAATAAAGCATCGGCAGCGAGAGGACGAAATTGGTTCGCGACGTCAGCATCGCGAGGCGTGCGGCTTTCGCCTTTTCCTCGTCTTCCGCGGGAACAAGACCGAGCACTTTCTGCTGATTCGGCCAGATGATGAACCAGACGTTGGCGGCCATGATGAGGCCGAGGATCGCACCGGTTATAATGGTTAGATTGACGACCGCCGAGCCGCTCGAAAAAACAATAAGGCCGGTGACCACCGTGGAAAGCGCCGACCAGCGAAACCAGAACAGCGCTTCTGGCGCGATATATTTGCCGATGGCCGGTTTCAACTCAGCGGGGATATTCGGCACGATCGGAATTTGCACCAGGTTGAAATAATAGAGAAGCCCGATCCATGTGATCCCCGATAGGACATGGAGGAAGGTGAAGAACGGTCCGAAATAGGCGCCTCCCAAATCGCCGCGATGATAGAGAAGCAGAAGCAGGAAAGCGAGCCCGCCGCCAAGCCCCAGCGCCCTGTACGGCTTTTCGAGGACCGAGGAGATTTTTTCAAGGAGATTAGAAACGGTTTCATTGAAGTCAGCCATGGCAAGCTCCTGCACCCGGGGAAACCAGAAATCGGCCGCGCAAGCGGCGCGAACCGAATATCGGCTTCTAACAGTAGTGCTGTTAACCATTTATTGCCAGGACCGGATCGCATCGGCCAGTGGTGTCTTTGCCTTCCATGCCGCTACTTACCCAGGTTCGTCACTCAAATTGGAACTATTCAATAAATGATTATTTAAAGCAGCCAGCATATTAAGTTATG
>DATJLX010000236.1:0-4705 GCA_035509135.1 Methylocella sp. | reverse complement strand
ATCGCAATCAGGACCAGGCATGGTATCATTTAGTGCAGGTCAAGAGGCGGCGCGCCGTCTCTTGGAGGGCCCGCAGCGATATACTTGCCTCGCGGGGGGTACAAGATCGGGAAAGACCTTTCTAATTGTACGCGCCATTGTTATGCGTGCGCTTCAGGCAAAGGGTTCACGCCATGCCATCCTGCGTTTTCACGCCAATGCGGCGCGCGCTTCCATCGCACTCGGGACACTTCCTCAAGTCGTGCAGCTCTGTTTTCCTGGCATGCCGCTTAGGGAGCACCGGCAGGACGGTTATTTTTCTCTGCCGAACGGCTCGCGCATCTGGATTGGAGGGCTTGATGATAAGGACCGCGTCGAAAAGATCCTTGGTCTCGAATATGCCACTGTGTTCCTGAACGAAGCCTCGCAGATCCCTTATTCCTCCGCATTGATCGCTTTGACGCGTTTAGCCCAAGTGACTCGCGGAATTCATCAGCATGCATTCGTGGATCTAAATCCGCCGGGGAAGTCGCATTGGACCAATGTTCTTTTTGGTGACAAGTGCGATCCGGTTTCCAGGCAGCCGCTCAAGGACCCCGAGAATTATCAGCGCACATTCTTGAACCCCCCAGATAATAGCGCCAATCTTTCGGCGGAATTCCTGGTAAGTCTTGAAAATCTTCCAGAAAAGCAACGCAAGCGTTTTTATGAAGGCGTTTACGTCGACGAGGTCGATGACGCGTTATGGACCTATGATACAATTGATTCTAACCGTTGCGCACCCGAAGACATTCCAGAAGAAAAGCGCGCCGCTGTTGTTGTCGCCCTCGATCCTTCTGGCGCGGCTGGGCGAGATGATTTGGGGGCAGACGAGATAGGAATCGTTGTTGCTGCAAGAGGATTTGACGGCGATTGCTACATTCTTGCGGATCTTTCCTGCCGTGAAGCTCCAGCGGTCTGGGGTAGGCGTGCCGTTATTGCATTTCATGAATTTCGTGCCGATTGCATCGTAGCGGAAAGCAATTTTGGCGGCGAGATGGTTCGCGCGACGATCCAGGCGGCGGATCGAAATGTGCCGGTGCGCCTCGTGGCCGCAAGCCGCGGCAAGGCAGTTCGGGCCGAGCCGGTCTCTGTGCGTTACTCACAGGCCCAAGTTCACCACGCTGGGCGATTTCGCAAACTTGAGGATCAGCTCTGCGCCTTTTCCGCGGCTGGATATATGGGTGGCGGAAGCCCTGACCATGCCGACGCCGCAATCTGGGCTTTGACGCATCTCTTCAACCGTGATGAAAATACGGGCATCATTGAATTCTACCGGCGCGAGGCTGAAGGCAACAGTATGTAGTCGCAATTCGTTGATTGAATAGTCGCGCTCCGCCGCGCACAGTAAACACGATTCAAAATGACACAAAGGAATTTGCATGGTCGAGCGTGGCGCGGGGCAAAGAAGCTGGCCGCTAAGTCCCTATGAGGTCAATGTCAGCTTCGAGAGGATCGGCGCCGCCGGGGAGGCAGCAAACTGGTTCGGTCCCTTGGATCCAATCACACCATTGGCGCCTCCCGAGGTGGCTGGGCGCCAGTGGGATTATCCTGCCGGCTATAATCTTTCGACGCTCCCGCGCCCTTACGAGCCGATTACCTTTTCGACCCTACGCGGGCTCGCGGACGGTTATGATCTTTTGCGCCTTGTCATCGAGACACGAAAGGATCAGGCCGCGCGTCAATCGTGGAGCTTCACAGCGCGGGATAAGTCCGCTCGCTCGGCGATGGACGCGGAGCGAATTGCGGCACTGACACGTTTCTTCATTCGCCCCGATGGCATCCATGGGTTTGCCGATTGGCTGCGCATCTTGCTTGAAGAGGTTTTCGTGACCGATGCGCCGGCGCTCTATTTGAGTCGCGACCGGGGCGGCCGGTTGAAAGCGCTCATGCCGCTTGATGGCGCGACGATCAAACCCGTGATTGATCCATGGGGGCGTCCGCCGCAGCCCTATTACGACGGTGGCAAGCAGGTTTACCCGGCTGCCTATCAGCAAATCTTAAAAGGATATCCGGCGATCGATTATTCTGTGCGCGACCTGATCTATCGGCCGCGCAATCTTCGCGTCAATCGCGTTTACGGCATGAGCCCCGTCGAACAGGTCGTGACGACAGTGAACATCGCTTTGCGGCGGCAATTGTATCTTCTCGACTATTTCTCCGAAGGCAATATACCCGACAGCCTGATCGGTGTTCCGGAAAATTGGACGCCGGATCAGATTGCATCCTATCAGAAATATTGGGACGCCTATTTCGATGGCGATCTTGGCCGTCGCAGGCGTGCCAAATTCGTTCCAGGCGGCGTCGCGAAGACGTTCATACAGACGAAGGAACCCGAGCTCAAGGGGCCGTTCGACGAATGGCTCGCGCGGATTGTCTGCTTTGCGTTCTCGATCTCGCCCCAGGCCCTCACGCAAACGGTTAACCGCGCCACCGCAGAGACCCAAAAGGAGCTAGCTGAAGAAGAGGGTCTGGCACCGATCCTTGCGTGGGCGAAGGATCTCATCGACGACGTTCTGGCAAGCGAATTCGATGCTGCTGATCTCGAATTCGTCTGGAGCACGGGGAATGAAACCGATCCCGTCGCGCAAGAAGCGATTCTCTCAGGCTATACATCGAAAGGCATCTTGACCATCAACGAGGCGCGCGCCGCCCTTGGCCGGGCGCCACTGGAGGACGCTTCCGCGAATAAAGCGATGACCCTGACCAACACGGGCTTTGTCGCCTTGCCCGAATAAGCGAAGCGTCACGCCTCCGGCTGTTAAATTTCGCCTTTTGGGATTGTGCATGAACGCTCTTGTCTTCGGTAAGCCGCGGACATCTGCGCATGCGCCGACGCTGCCTGCGCGTGAGGGCGATGTCTGGATGTGGCTGGGGATCGCCCTGACGGGAAAGAAGGGTTGCGGCATGTGTTCCAGTCACGGAAGAGATGGCACGCTTTTGGATCACCCGTCTGCAAGAGCCTCAGGCCACTGATTTCAACTCTCCTTCACTGTCTCGATCTGGCCGCGCAAAAGTTGAATGGAAGCGACGAGGCGGGCGCGCAAAGGGCGCTTGATGCGAGCGGTCTTATGCG
Source organism: Methylocella sp. (assembly GCA_035509135.1). GTDB lineage: Bacteria > Pseudomonadota > Alphaproteobacteria > Rhizobiales > Beijerinckiaceae > Methylocapsa. The sequence goes on along the minus strand of DATJLX010000236.1, from coordinate 1,611 downwards.
GTTTTCCATCGATGGCGCACTACACGCGCGAACTGTCGCCAATTCGCTGAGAATTGCACCTCTGGACATGCCTTGGGCGGACGGGCCAAGGTTTTGGCGCGAGGAAGATATCGAGGCGCATCTGCCATTGTTCAAGGATTATGCGCCAACGGCGGGGCTCGCGAAGGGAAGAAGGAACACCCTTTTCAGATTAATATAACAGACCAGATGTGATTTCTCAACTCTCATTGATCTCTTCGAAAAGCAAGGAGCATTCATGTCCGTGCTGCGCATGTTCATTCCGATCACTAAGGTCGACGCGGTGCGGCGCCGCGTCTACGGCCTTGCAACCGCCGAAAGGGAAGATCGCGCTGGCGAAATTTGTGACTACGCCTCAACCAAGCCTCTTTATGAAAAATGGTCGGCAGAAATTGCGAAATCGACCCGCGGAAAATCTCTTGGCAATCTTCGTGCGATGCATGGACCTGTCGCGGCGGGGAAGGTGACAGAAATCACGTTCAATGACGCTGAAAAGCAAATCGAGATCTGCGCCAAGGTCGTCGATGATGCCGAATGGGCGAAAGTTCTCGAGGGTGTTTACACGGGCTTCTCGCAAGGGGGAAGCTACGAAAGGCGATGGACCGATGCCGAAGGCCACACACGTTATACTGCGGCTCCAAGCGAAATCTCCCTTGTTGATTTGCCATGCTTGCCAGAGGCGACATTCGAAATGATAAAGGCCGATGGAACAAGCGAGCGGCGGCGCTTTGGCAAGGGAATGGACAATGTTGCGCGCTTGGCAAACCTCATCGAGGAACTGAATTGGCTTCAAAATGCCTCGGAATTGGAAGAAATCTCTGAGCAGGACGATTCCGGTGTGCCTGCCAAATTGAGCGATCTTGTTGCACGTGCATCAGCTATTCTGCGAACCATGGTGAGCGAGGAAACAGGAGAACTCGCGCTGGACAGCTCTACGCAAACGCCAATGACAATATTTGCCGCGCCTCTCAAAACCGCTTCAATGAAAGCCGAGAATCTCATGAAATTCGGCGCCCGAAACAGCGAGACGGATCAAGCCAGGATCCAGCGTCTGCACGATACTTCGGTCGAACTCGGAGCCGTCTGCGGATCGCAAAAAATTGCGCCGGGAGGCGGTTTGGAAAAGCGCTTCGATGTACTTGCCGAAACACTCGCCGATGTATTACGGCGAGTGAAGAATATCGAGGAACAGCCTTTGCCCCTACCACTCATGGGCAAGCCGCGAACCATATCGAAAGCCGAGGACGGCAGCGATGATTCTGATGCTGACGTCGAGAAACTGCTTTCCAATCCGGATGCTTTGTCTGTTCTCGCCATTAAATTGGCACAGCGAAATGGCCGCTCTCCGCTACGCTAGGCCCTTTTCTAACTACTAAACCTGAGTGACGCGATCCACTACTTTTGACGTGCGTCTTGCTGCCAGAGACCGCGATCTGTGAAACTCGCGCGTTTCGTAGCACGGGGGTGCGTATCGCGACAAGGTCCTTTTCTTAAAAAGAGCGTAAGCCACAAAAACCCCATCGAATTTACCTGCGGCTAGGAGCATAACATGACGACGCAGAACGATGTTCAGAACGTTCTGGACAGGATTAA
>DATJLX010000235.1:0-9735 GCA_035509135.1 Methylocella sp. | reverse complement strand
CGGCGACAAGGCCACCTTCACGGTCGGACCGCTCCCGGACCATCCCTTCACCGGCGAGGTGACGGACATCAGCCAATGGCCGCGGACGAACGGGGCCCTCACGACCTATGCGGTGATCATCAGCGCGCCCAACCCCGATCTTTTGCTGCAGCCGGGCATGGCGGCGGCGGTCACGATCATCGTCCACAAGCAAGACGGCGACCGGCGCGGGCCCAACCAGGCGCTGCGCTCTTCGCCTGACGCGGAGCCCCTGCCTTAGGCGGCGAGTCCGGTCCAGGACGCGACCCGTCACCCTTCGCTGCGGATCGTCGGCAAAATCAGAAAGCCGGCATTCCGGCGGAAGCCCGGGCGTGCAACCGCGCCACCGGTTGAAGCCTCCTTGACTGCCGCGTTGACACGATCTTTTACCCCTAACCAAAAGAAGTAAAAGAATGTACCTCTAATCATCTAAACGAGTTAGAAATGAGTATTATATCCTATAATTCTTGACAAGCAAAGTATCTTACCGCATCGTTACCTGCAGATTTGGGATTTTATTTAAACTAATGAGTGATGATAGTGATAATTTCATTATTAAAATCTTCTGCTGATAAAGGTCAATACAGAAGAAATCAGCACAGAAGAAATCAGCCGGTCTCTGTTGGTGTGGGGCCGGTGTTCGCATGAGAGATGAGACACTCTCGATCCACGCGGGATATGCCGGCGATCCGGGGACACATGCCTGCGCTGTTCCGATCTACCAAACAGTGGCCTATGAATTCGACAGCGCCGAGCATGGCGCCGCCCTGTTCAATCTCGAAGTCGAAGGAAACATCTACACAAGGATTGGCAATCCGACCAACGCGGTGCTGGAACGGCGTGTCGCCGCGCTCGAGGGCGGATTGGAATCGCTGACGGTCAGTTCGGGGGCCGCGGCGATCAATTACGCAATTCTGAACATCGCCGAGATGGGCACCAATATCGTCGCCCTCCCGCAACTCTATGGCGCAACCTATACATTGTTTGCGCATCTGTTGCCCAAGCAGGGCATCAACGTCCGCTTCGCGGAGAGCGACCATCCCTCGGCGGTGGAGCGGTTGATCGATGATGATACGCGTGCCGTCTACTGTGAAAGCGTCGGCAATCCGGCCGGCAACATTGCTGATATCGGCGGCCTCGCCGCTGTCGCTCACAAGCATGGCGTCCCTCTCATCGTCGACAATACCGTTGCGACGCCGATCCTTTTGAAACCGATCGAGCATGGCGCCGATATCGTCCTCCATGCAATGACGAAGTTCATGGGAGGCCATGGAACGACCCTGGGCGGCATCATCGTCGATAGCGGAAAGTTTCCGTGGCGCGAGCATAGCCGGCGCTTTTATATGTTTAATGAGCCCGAGCCTTCCTATCATGGCGTCGTTTATACCGACCACTACGGCGATGCCGCCTATATTGCGCGATGCCGCACGGTTGCACAGCGGAATACCGGCTCCTCTTTGTCTCCGCTCAATGCCTTTCTCTTGCTCCAGGGTATCGAGACCTTGCCGCTCCGTATCGACCGTCACGTGGAGAACGCGCGGCAAACCGCGGAATATTTGCGCGGCCATGCCATGGTCGAATGGGTCAACTACGCGGGCTTTCCGGAGAGCCCTTATCATAAGCTTGCGCAGCGATATCTCTCTGGCCGATGCCCCTCCTTGATGACGTTTGGCGTTGCGGGCGGCTTCGAGGCGGGGACGAAGGTTTACAATGCGCTGAAACTGTTCAAGCGGCTCGTCAACATGGGCGACGCGAAGTCCTTGGTTTGCCACCCGGCTTCGACCACGCACCGGCAGCTCTCTCCCGAAGAACAGCGCAAGGCTGGCATCTTGCCAGAGACGATCCGGCTCAGCATCGGGATCGAGCATATCGAGGATATCCTCGCCGACCTCGATCAAGCGTTGGCTGTCGCGCGATGATGGGGGCGGGCGCTCCAGGCGGGTTGGCGCTTCAAAACGAGAAGCAAGGCAGAAACATGTCGGCTGTCGTCACCGAAGAGACAAACACCACCATTCCCCGGACACGGCCGGCGGACGGGGCCAGGCTGCTGCGGCCGATGATTCGCCAATCGCCAGAGCCGGTAGAGATCGGGTTGATCAACAATATGCCGGATACGGCCCTCGAGGCCACGGAACGGCAGTTTTCAGACCTTCTCCGCGCGGCGGCTGGAGGCATTCCTCTGCATCTCACCTCCTACGCCATGCCCGGCATCGCGCGAACCGAAAAGGGACAGCACTATGTGAACAGCTGCTACGCCCCGATCGCTGATCTCTGGGACCGCCCTATCGATGCGCTGATCATCACTGGAACCGAGCCGCGGATGGCCGATCTCAGGGACGAAGCCTTTTGGACTGTCCTTGGAGATGTCCTTGACTGGGCGGAGGATCATACTGTCTCGACCATAGTCTCATGTCTGGCGGCGCATGCGGCCGTCCTCCATTTCGACGGTATTGAGCGGCATCCGTTACCGGATAAATGTTTTGGTGTTTTCGAGCAAGACATCGTGGGGAAGCATCCAGCCGTCGAATGCCTTCCACCGCGTTTCCGGATTCCGCATTCACGATGGAACGAGGTCCGATATGATGCGCTTCAGTCATGCGGATATCAGGTCGTGACCCACTCGGCCGATGCGGGCGTTGACTTGTTCATCAAGCAAAGGAAGGCCTTATTCCTGTTTTTTCAGGGGCATCCAGAATATGAACCAAGCGTGCTGCTGAAAGAGTACAAGCGGGACGTCGGGCGGTTCCTCAGAGCGGAAAGACAAAACTATCCCAACATGCCAAAGGGCTATTTTGATGCCGCGACGATAACCTGTCTTGCGCGTTTCCGCGAACGTGCGCTTGGGCATCCCAGGGAAGAGCTTCTGGCCGAGTTTCCCGCTCTATCCGATCCCTCCACTGCGTTCACGGCGCAGACGTCACCAGCGGTGCCGATATACCGCAACTGGCTCTCCCATATTTTTCAACGCAAGGCAGAACGGCGGTTTTCGCCGGTATGAAGGGGCGGTGCGCCCCGCATCATGGACCGCACATCAATCATTTCGAACCATTCAGAAACGCATGAGGATGGCAGCATGACAAAAGTTTTACCAGTAGCAATTATCGGAGCCGGTCCCTATGGCTTATCAGTCGCGGCGCATTTGCGGGGCTATGGGGTGGCGCACCGCATTTTTGGCCGGCCGATGGAGAGCTGGCTGACTCAAATGCCAAACGGGATGCTGCTGAAATCCGAAGGTTTCGCATCGAGCATGAGTGATCCGCATTCCGCCTTCACGCTGAAGCAATTCTGCGTCGATTCCGGTCTGCCCTATGGCGACATCGGCGTTCCGGTACCGCTCGACACACTCACGGCCTATGGGCTTGCCTTCCAAAAGAAACTGGTCCCCGATGTCGAAAACAAGATGGTGAGCCGGCTCGATCACGGGGCGGAGGGCTTTATTCTCACTCTCGATGATGGTGAAACGGTTCAGGCCCGCTCCGTTTTGGTCGCCGTCGGCCTCAGCTATTTCAAGCGGCTACCATCAGCCTTAGCGCATTTGGACAGCAACTATCTCACCCACTCCTCGGCGCACCGTGATTTGAACCCGTTCAAAGGCCGCGAGGTGGTTGTCATTGGCGGTGGCTCCTCGGCCATTGATCTCGCAGTCCTGCTGCATGAAAACGGCGCCAAGGTGCAACTTGCCGCCCGGACCCAAAACCTTGATATTCACGAGCAGATGACGCTGCCGCGGCCGCTGTGGGATCAGATCCGCGCGCCGATGACCGGGGTTGGCCCCGGCTGGCGAAGCCTCTTCTATACAAAATTCCCGCGGCTGTTTCATCCTCTGCCGGAAAGCCTTCGTCTGCGCCTCGCGTTCCGGTCTTTCCCGCCCGCGGCTGGATGGCCCATGAAAGCCCGCTTCGTCGGCAAAGTTTCGACGCTCCTCGGCTATGCCCCGGAGCGGGCCGAAATCCAGGGCGGCCGAATCCATCTGCATATGGTGGGCCGCGACGGCAGCAAGCGGCAGCTGACAACCGAGCATGTGATCGCGGCGACCGGCTTTGCGCCCGACGTCCATCGGCTAGGCTTCTTGAGCGAACGGATTCGCGGTCAAATCCAAACGGTTGCCAATACACCGCGGCTCTCGCCCCACTTCCAATCCACAGTTCCCGGACTCTATTTTGCCGGGCCGGTGGCGGCGTACAGCTTCGGCCCCGTGCTTCGTTTCATGTGCGGCACCGAATTTACCGCGCCGCGGATTGCCCGTCACTTGGCGAAGTCCACCCGGACGCGCGGGGTCTCCATCCCTCAGCCGGCTTATGCCGACACTCAAGCAATCGGCAGTCGCCAGGAAAGCAGAGGCTAAGGCGATAACCGCCATCATGTTAAAGCACAGAGGCAAGACAGGACGATTGACTAGGACTGGGCGGCTTTCGCACCAATGTGACTGAGCCAAGCTTATCGCCAGACGGTCTCTCCCCATGCCGTGCAAAGGGGAGCGAAAGGCATGCACGGGACAGCACCATATTAGAGGCTTTAACTTTATTTTTTTCAGAACTCCGCTACCTTTGCAGAGGTACGGAGCCGGGATATTGATAAATAGGATTTAAAAGTGAGGGCTTTATGGCTGCATTGAGCGAGCTTGAAATCGTCTCTCGTTACCGCGACAACTACGGACTTTCTGATGCCGTGGGTATCAAACATGTCGAACAGCACAGAGAACTCGAAGCGGATCTGACGCGCAAGCTTTTGAGTGCCTCCCCGGAAAACCGCTGGCGGGTGTTTGATGACTGTTATACCACTTTATATCAGAGCCTGCCTTGGCTTAATGGGGCCGGTGAAGACGCGCATCCGAGGAAAGAACGCGCCTGGCGTGGGCTTTTGAAGAAACCTTCGGCAATCTTCGAGGTCGGCAGTGGCGATGGGCGACTTCTTCGCTATCTGGCGACGCTTGGGCATCATTGCGTGGCGACGGAAATTACCGCCGAGCGCGGCGCCAGGCATGTCCAAGACGTCGCGGGCTTGGAGTGGCGGATTACCGATGGGGTGAACCTCGCCAAATTTGAACCGGTGGAAACCTATGACGTCGTTGTTTCAAGCCAAGTGATCGAGCACTTCCATCCTGACGACGTTCAACGCCATTTCGAGAATGCCCGGCTGATCTTAAAACAGGGGGGAGAATATATTTTCGACACGCCGCATGTTGGCGCGGGTCCTCATGATTTGTCCAAAGTCTTTGGTCTCGACCGGCCTGCCTTCATGCATTTAAAGGAATATGATTTCCGAGAGCTGGGCAGAATTGCCAAGGCAGCTGGGTTTAAAAAGGTTCAGGCGATATTGTTCTATCAGTCTGGCCGGTTTACCTTAGGGCCTTTCAGAAGTCATTTGTTATACCTTTACTATTGTTTTGTTGATTCCCTCCTTTCTGCTTTTAAGCTGACCCCGCGGCGAGAGCGCGCGGTTCGCCGCGTGCTGCGACTGGCTTTGGTTCCAAGCAACATTTGGCTGGTGGCAAAGAAGTAGCGGATGTCCGAGGCCTTGTACGCGGATGTATCTCGCTTCATACAGACGTTTGATCCGGGAAGAACGAAGACGCGGGTTCTCCTATAGTTTTTGTTTTGACGGCGAGGATGTCCCCTGGGCCAATTGGCTAGGCAGGTGGAGGGATCACGCGGTCCTCGCAACGCGGTGAGCTTGGGGGTGAACAATGAGGAGCCGTCCCCTGTCGCGCGATTCTGCCGGGCGCAGCGTGACGCGGTCAGATCGAAGATTGACTCGCATGGATGAACGAGACCCGCAGGTTTCTCGTTTCCAGCCAGGAGCCAAAGGTCTCAGGCCGTGTTCCACGAGAAGACAATCCGTCCTAAACGGCGGACCTTATTTGCTTCTCAAAAATATACAGGATGTCTGCATAATCGGCATGAAGCTTGCCGCGCGATAGGAACTCGATCAGCCTGGAAAGAAGACCAAATGAACGGCTTATGTCATTATGATAGCCACACATGACCTTGATCTGGAGCTGATTGTCTTCGGCAAATTCGAGAATTGATTTTTTTGAAATCGCTTTCTCGTAAAAGGTCTGGTAGGGACCATGTCCAGGCGTGCCCGCCATCGGCTTGCCCTTGATATATCTGTAGACGAACACGTGAAACCAGTGTGGTGTAGCACGAGTCAGGAAACCGGAAACGGAATCTTGATCGGGCAATTTTAGTATTAAAATACCGCCCGGGCGCAACCAATTCACAAATTTCTTGAGGACGGCTTCGGTTCCAGCAATATGTTCGAGAACGTAACTGCTGTAGATTATATCAAAGGAATTTTGTGGCAGGTTCACTGTTCTTAAATCACCAAATATTGCTTCATCAAGATCTTTTTGTTCATTTTTGCGAAACGCAAGCGCATCCTTGTCTGCATCGACGCCTGTCAATCTGTATTGAATACCCAGGTCTGGAAATTCCCACATACGTCCACATCCCGCTTCCAAGATATCTATCTTCCGTCCTTTACCTTGCAACTTCATGTAATTTGTAATAATATTTGTCACGTCTTGGTAACAAAAAAGTATTTTTAATTCTGGCCGCGACATAGAAATCCTCTGTGAAGGCTGAGATGGGGACGAGGAAGCCGATAACGATATAATAGACTTGGTTTCATTTGGATAGAACCCCTTGGGCAACCCTGGCTCGGGCGCTGCGGCATCGCCGTCCTTTCCCTTAGTATTTTCTTCGAACAAATTACTTATAAAATGCGCGATAACCACGCCGGATGCTGCAACGGCACGCAAGCCTTGAATTGAAAAAAGTGTATTTTTATTTTGAAAAAAGTCATAAAACTGCAAAATGACAAATATGATTGGTTATATGACCATCATCATAATTGCAAAGTTATTGATCGGTAGCCGGATTTTGTATAGCAATATTAATATCAATCAAGGACTTCCGCCATTATCAATAAGGCTTAGATGCGCTGATACGATCCCAGCTGAGAATGGTGCCTGATCTGCGATCATGTCCCGCCTTCCTAGGCTCAGGATATTATTAAGGGCTGACATGGAAAGCGACAGTGATAGAGGCTATTCGTGACAGTTCTAAATTAAAGCCAATATTGCTAATTGAGACAGGAATACAAAGACCTAAATGGTTTTGTTTGGCACTGGTTTCTTCTGATAGTGGAACCCGTCGTCAATTTGTCGAATGAGGGACACTTGAGGGGCTCGATCATCAACTCAAGGAGCCCCTTGGCAAAGTCTCATTGCATTCCCCTTTAGACGGCGCGGGGAAAAGACCGGAGACACTGCGCACAGCACCTAACGGCTGAAAACTTTCCCAATTCCATAAACAACAAAAGCGATTTAACATGCCTGCATGGCGGGAGTGTCGGAAACTGCAATCGCCGGGGGACGCCTCAGCAGGGCGGGAGGCCTCGCGGGGAAGCTCGCCGTCAAATTCGCCTTTCTCTTTGAGCTTTTCAAACAGGCGTTTGAGACGGAAGCGGCGCTCCGGCGTCCTTTTTTGTGGCTGCCGGTCGCGGCCGGCACCGGCGTCGTGCTCTATCTCTACGCCGGCCGCGAGCCTTCCCTTTGGCTGATCGCACCCGCGACCCTGTTGTTTGGCGTCCTTGCTTATCTCGCCCGCGCCAACAGGATTGCTTTCTTTTGGCTCTGCGGCTTTTGTGCCCTCTTCGCGGGCGAACTCTCGGCGGCGTTGCGGACGGCGCGAGTCGCGGCGCCGGTCATCGACCGGATTAGGATCACCACCCTCGAAGGCACGATTGAGGAAATGGACTTCCGCCGCACCGGCGCGCGCTTCCTGCTGCGGGTGCGGTCGGCGACCGGCCTTGCGCCGGATCAGACCCCGGTCCGCGTCCGGCTGTCGGCGCGCCGCGCGCCGCCTTTTGAGGCAGGCACTTTCGTGCGCCTCAAGGCACGGCTGCTGCCACCTGCCCACGCGAGCCTGCCCGGCGGCTATGACTTCGCCAGAGATGCCTGGTTCGCGCAGCTCGGCGCCGTCGGCAATGTGCTGGGGCGGATCGAGGCCGTCGCGACGCCCGTCTCGCCGGGGCTCGCGGCCTCCATGATGATGGCGATCGATCGCGGCCGCAACGCGCTCGCGCGCCGGATCGACACCATCGTCGGCGGCGACGCGGGGGCCATCGCCGCGGCCATGGTCACGGGCAAGAGGGATCTCTTGTCCGACGAAGCCAAGGAGATCATCCGCGAGGCCGGAATTTTTCACATCATCACGATTTCCGGCGTCCAGATGACGCTCGTCGCGGCGATTCTTTTTGCCGGCCTCCGGCGGCTTCTCGCCTTGAGCGAGACGCTCGCCTTGTCCTATCCGATCAAGAAATGGGCGGCACTTTTCGCCATCGCGGGCGCCGTCTTTTATGATCTCGCGACCGGCTCGCGGGTCGGCACCGAACGCGCCTTGTTCATGACCGTGATCATGCTGACGTCGGTTCTGCTCGATCGGCAGGCGCTGACCATGCGCAATCTGGCGATCGCCGCGGCACTGGTCATTCTGATCCAGCCGGAAGCCATCCTCGGCGCGAGCTTTCAACTCTCCTTCGCGGCGGTGGCGGCGCTCGTCGCCGTCTACGAGGCGCGCATGAGCGCCGCGGCGGCAGGCGAGGCCGAGATCGTTCGCCCGGGCGCCCGGCCGGTGGAGCAGGTCCGCAGGCACTGGGCGCTCGCATTCTTCAATCCGCATCTCGCGCGAGGGCCGCTTGGCCTCCTCTTCGCGACCTTCTGCGCGACTTCGGCCACGGCGTCCTTCATGGCCTATAATTTCCATGAGCTCAGCCCCTATGTGCTGATCGGCAATCCCCTGACCCTGACCGTCATCGAGATTTTCGCGGTGCCGGGCGCGCTGCTCGGCACGCTGCTTTATCCGCTGGGACTCGATGCCTTTGTGTGGCGCTATCTGGGGCTTGGCATTGATGGCGTGCTGTGGGCGGCGCGCCAGATCGGAAGTTGGCCGGGATCGACCATCCACTTGCCCGCGTTCGCGCCTTGGGCGATTGTCTTTCTCAGCCTCGCGGTGCTGTCGTCCGTGCTGTGGCGGACCGCGATCCTGCGGGCGACGGCGCTGCCGCTTTTGGGCATCGGCCTTTTGGGCGCCGCCGCCGGACCCTCCTTCGATATGGCGGTGGCGCCAACAGGAGAGGCCGTGGCCTATCGCGCCGCGGATGGCAAGCTTGCGGTGATCGGGCGCGGACGCAATGCTTTTACAACCGAGCAATGGCTGCGCGCCGATGCCGATGGGCGGCAAGCCGCCGAGGCTCTGACCAAGGCCGGCTGCGACAAGCTTGGTTGCGTCGGCACTCTTGGTTCGGGCCAAACAATCTCGCTTGTCCTCGATCGGGCGGCCTTCGCCGAGGATTGCACCCGCGCCGATATTATCGCGACTCCGCTTTTCGCCCCCACGGGCTGCGCCGCCGGCATCGTGATCGACCGTGACAAGCTCAAGGAAACCGGCGCTCTCACCCTCTCTTTTACGAAGGATGGCATCAAGATGCGGAGCGCACGCGCGGCGGACGAAGACCGCCCCTGGTCGCCCGCCCCCAAGCGGCGCTGGGGGCAGGCCGCGCCGCCGCCAGTGGCGAAAGACACAAAAGATCAACCCGCCGAGGAGCCGGAGCCCGCCGAGGACAATGACGGCGAGCCTTGATATCGGAGCCATCAGTTTTGTCCGGTTTTGCCCCTCAATCGGACCAAAATGTTTCACGTGAAACATTTTG
>DATJLX010000234.1:0-9098 GCA_035509135.1 Methylocella sp. | reverse complement strand
GATCCGCGTTCAATCGACACCCGGCCGGGTGGGCGGGCCACTCTGGACGCAGTGCGTCCTGCCTCTTCTGACGCAGGGGGTCTTGCTGAGCCTTGGCAATATTGGACCCGTCCTTACCGCCAATCACATCATCTGCATCCATGACCTCAATACTTACCTGGCTCCAGACAGCTACAGTCTCTTGTTTCGCCTTTACTACCGAACCATCCTGCCCCTTTTGGCGAAAAGGGCGTTGCGCTTGGTTACGGTCTCGAATTTTTCGGCCCGGATGTTGGATGAGTTCAAGCTTTGCCCTCTCGATAAAATAGTAATCATTCCTAATGGTCACGAGCATGTCGCGCGCTGGCAACCGAGCCGCTCGGCCTATGCATCAAGCCTCCCCACCAGCCGCCCCTTCGTCTTCGTGCTCGGCAGCCGCGCCCGCCACAAGAACGTTCAGATTCTGTTTGACATCGCGACGGAACTCGATGACCTCGGCCTTGATCTTCTGGTGGCGGGGGCTCCCAACCGGTATTTTTCTCCCGTTGAAAAATCATCCGCGCCAAATGTTCACATGCTCGGTTTCGTTACGGACGACGATCTCGCGGCTCTTTATCAAAACGCATTTTGTTTTGCCTTTCCCTCGCTGACAGAGGGTTTCGGTTTGCCGGTGCTTGAAGCGATGGCTCTCGGTTGTCCAGTGATCACGTCCCACAACGCGAGCATGCCAGAAGTCTGCGGCGACGCCGCGCTCTATGCGGACCCGCACTCGCCACGGGCCTGGCTCGATCAAATCAAACGGCTTTGCGAGGATCGGGACCTGTCAGCCACATTGCGCGCCGACGGACGCCGCCAAGCCTCTCGCTTCTCCTGGATGAAAAGCGCCCTGCTTTATCTTAACTTGATTTTATCGCTGAATCCAGGGGTCACAGTTTGATCACTGTCCGTCTCAAAGCCACGGTGACACGCTGAAAGCTCTAGAAACGTGAAGCCTCATTCTATATAGTCGCGGCGGACGATCATGGGCGAGCGGGGCAGCATGTCTGGCCGGCGCCGCTCTTGGCTGCTACTGCCCAGTCTCCTTGCATAAGACACCATTTGCATAAAACGCCGTAATTGGTTTCCGGGCTGGGCAATGTTGTCGTGAGAAAGCAAATTTAGGACGGGCAGTTTTTTGCGCAGTCCGGGAGCACTATCCAATACAGACGTATCCTGCGGTCATTCTTCAAACGAGGGCTGCCTTGCTCATGGCTATTTTAATGACGAAAAATCTGTCAAGACTGATGTAGGATGAAACGATGAATATTACGGCGATAGATTTGTTTGAAGAACGGCATGGTTCGAATGCTTAAAATCGACAAAAGTCTCCTTTCTGATGAAGAGAGTCAAAAGACAACGGCTCCCTTGGAATCGGGACCGCGCAATTTTTATATGCGGGTCTTTCGGCATCAATTGCCGATCATGACGGTGTTCATGGTGCTGACCATGGCCCTGACCTTGCTCTATCTGACCACCACCGTTCCCATCTTTGTTGCCACCGCATCAATCGTGATCGACGCCCGCAAAGAGCAAGTACTTGATCCGCAGCTTGCGTCCCGCGGCGACATCAGCGTCGATGACGCGCAAGTGCTAACGGAAATCGAACTCCTGAAGTCTGATAATGTGAGCCGTGAGGTCATCAAAAAACTGCATCTGACCGAAGATCCTGAATTCGCTGGAGCGCCTCCGGGATTTTTTAGCTCTCTCGTCGACCGGATTTTCAGCTTGTTTTCGCCGCCGTCGCCCGCCGATGAGAAACGGGCAAAAGAACGGTTGGCAAAAAAAGTGCTTTTGGTCTTTGAAGACAAGGTCATGGTGACGCGGGTTGTCAAGAGCTATGTGCTGGAAATCAGTGTTGAATCGGTCGATCCCGAGAAAGCCGCGCGGATCGCGGATGCGATCGCGGATGCCTACATCGACGACAAACTCAATTCCAAATACGAAGAAACACGGCGGGCAAGTGTCTGGCTGCAGGATCGCCTGAAAGAACTGCGCGCCCAAGCTTCCGCTCAACAACAGGCTGTCGTGGATTTTCGCAAGAAACACAACATCATCGATACCGGCGGCGCGAACGGCCAGTTGATGAATGACCAGCAGCTCTCCGAGGTCAACAGCCAGCTCATCATCGCTCAGGCCGCCACCGCGGAAGCCAAGGCCCGCTACGATCGTATTCAAGACGTTTTGAAACAAGACGTTCCTGACGCTTCAATTACAGACGCGCTGAACAACCCGGTCATCGTCAAATTGCGCGGAGAATATCTCGAAGCCGCAGAGCATGTGGCGATCTGGTCCCAAAAATATGGGCCTGACCATCTGTCCGTCATCGCTCAGAAAACCCAAATGCGTGAGCTCCAGCGCGCCATCCGGGACGAAATGGTAAAGATCGAGCAAAGCTATAAAAGCGACTACGAAATCGCGCATGCGCGGGAACAGAGCCTCCGTGACAGCCTTAACAACGCCGTTTCCCAAACTGAGCTTACAAATCAAGCTCAAGTCCAGTTGCGGGAATTGGAAAGCGCCGCTCAAACCTCGAAGTCCCTCCACGATAATTTCCTCCAGCGCTACATGGAAGGGATCCAGCAGCAATCCTTCCCGATCACCGAGGCGCGCATTGTTGGGAATGCTGATGCGCCCTTGTATAAGACTTATCCAAAAACCTTTCTCGTGCTGCTGCTGGCCGCGGCCGGCGGCGGCGTTCTGAGCTTCGGAATCGGCGCCTTGCGTGAAGTCTTCGACAGGGTTTTCCGGTCAAGCGACCAAGTCGAAGAGGAATTGCACGTCGACTGCCTCGCCATGCTGCCGCTTTTAAAGACGGCGGCAGGGCCAGATGCCAACTTTAACGCCGCAGGAACCCCGCCAGTGCACCCCGCACCACCCTTGCTTATGCGTCCGCAAGCAATGCTCGATATCGTCCTTGATCAACCGTTCTCAAATTTCAGTGAAGCCTTGCGCGCCGTCAAGGTAACAAGCGATCTCACCGGGATCTTGAAAGCCAAGAAAGTCACCGGCGTTATCTCCACCCTGCCCAGCGAAGGCAAGTCAACGATCTCCGCCAATTATGCGCAACTGATCGCGCATAGTGGAAGCCGGGCGCTTTTGATTGACGCGGACCTTCGCAATCCAACTCTGTCGCAGCAGGTCGCCTATGATGGGCCGGGGCTGATCGACATCTTGGCTGGGTGGAAATCGCTGGATGAAATCCTTTTGCTCGATCCGCGAAGCGGGTTGCGGTTTCTTCCGGCAGGACCAAAGTCAAACATGCCCCATACCAACGAGCTGCTGGCTTCCGATGCGATGAAGAAACTGATCGCGGTGTTGCAGGAAACTTATGATTATATCATCGTCGACCTGCCGCCGCTGATTCCCGTTGTCGACGCGCGTGCCTCGGCAAATTTTATCGATGCTTATCTTTGTGCCGTCGAATGGGGTTCGACCAAGGTCGACCTCGTCCGGCACGCACTCTTGAACGCACCCGAAATCTACGAACGCCTCCTTGGCGTCATCCTAAACAAAGTCAATATGTCCACGGTTAGCCGTTACGAACGCTATCGTAGCAATTATTATTACGAAAAATACCGGTCCCGGTATGGCAATTTCGACCAATCCGCCGCTGCACCCGCGAAGAACACGAAGGGGCAGCACGCGGCTTGATGATCTCAAACAGGCGCGGCACAGGCCGTGGCTGAACGCGGGGCTTTCAAAGCCGGATTCAGAGCATCGCGCAAACTCATGGAAAGCAAACTCATGGAGAGCCAAACCGGCATTGCTCCAGCGAGCAGCCTGAGTGTCTGAAGCCTTCTCTCCGGAACATGTCTTGAAAAACTTGCTCGACTTTGTCGATTCCAACAGACGCCAGCTCTTTGATTTTGAGCGCTTCTTTTTCGATCTTATGAGTCCATCGGCAAGTGTGGACATGATCGCTTCCTGTTTGATCGCGAACCGTTTCTTTCGATTTGTTTTCTGGCCGGGTCCTGGCAAAAATCTCCGTTTCGGACTGGTCGCCTATGCCAGGCCAGGAATACAAGAGCAAGCGTGATGACCTGCAGCAAAATTATGCTGATCCGGCATGCGGAAAGGCCGAGCCCTGATAAGATGATCCGCGGTGTCAGCGAAAAGGGCGTGAAAGACAAGGAAGAGCTCACGGTGCGTGGCTGGCAGCGGGCCGGCGCGCTAGTGCGTTTTTTTGCTCCCCTAGACAACCATTTTGTCCATCCCGCCCTTGAACGGCCAAACAGCTTGTTTGCCTGCAAGGCCGGCCCCGCCGCGCCAAGTCTTCGGCCGCAGCATAGTTTATTGCCGCTGGCCGAATTGATCCAAGCCGATCTCAATTGCGACTATTTTGAAGGTGAGGAAGAGCTGCTGGTCAAAAAAGCACTCTTTGCGAAAGGCCCGGTCCTGATTGCCTGGAAACACCGGACTATGTCTGTCATCGCCAATAGCATTCTGGGTAACAAGACAACCGCACCGCAGGTTTGGCCGCTTGACCGTTACGATCTTGTTTGGGTCTTTGACCGGCAGGATAAAAGCTGGACCTTCACGCAAGTTCCCCAGCTTCTTCTTGCCGGTGACCGGCCGGATGGGGCCCATTGAGCGATGGCTTTACGGCAGGCGCGGATCGCGGCTATGACACTGTTTCGCGACCGGAGCAAAACCGCATGCTGCTAAATAAGAGCGTAAGACATCGCTTCGAGCGAATTGCTTTCTTATCCTCCGGCACGCCAGAGGCCAATGCGGCGGAGGCCAGCCTTGTCGCGCGCTACGGTACGGTAGACCCCGAAACGGCCGATGTCGTCATCGCGCTCGGCGGCGACGGTCTTATGCTGCAGACGCTGCACCGCTTCATGGGCAAAAACAAGCCGATCTACGGCATGAAGCAAGGCTCGGTTGGCTTTCTCATGAATGAATTTCATGGCCCCGATCTCGGCCTGCGTCTCGACCAAGCGGAAGCATCCATTGTGCATCCCTTGCTGATGGAAGCGACCGACGCTGAGGGAAAAAGCGTCAAGGCGCGGGCCGTCAATGAAGTCTCAATCCTGCGCCAATCGTATCAGGCGGCGAAGATGCGGATTGCAATCGACGGCAAGGAGCGGCTCGCCGAACTTATTGCCGATGGGCTGCTCGTCGCCACGCCGGTCGGCTCGACCGCCTATAATCTGTCGGCGCATGGACCGATTTTGCCGCTTGATGCGACCTTGATGCCGCTGACGCCGATCGCCGCGTTCCGGCCGCGCCGCTGGCGTGGCGCGCTACTGCCCGATACGGCCCATGTCACCATCGATATTCTCGAGGCGGACAAGCGCCCCGTCGCCGCCGTCGCCGATCATTTCGAGGTGAAAAACGTCGTCAAGATCGCGGTCGCCATGGACCACGCGACCGACCTCATTCTTCTCCATGATCCCGGTCATTCGCTTGATGAACGGATCTTACGCGAACAATTTGGATATTAGAGCGATGACGGGCACGATACGCATTCTCGGGCGGCACCTCCTTTCGCGCCGGAACGGATTGCTGGAACGATTCACCGTCACGCGCAAGCGTTTCGACGGAGCCGTTCAAAGCCTTGAACGCGAGATTTATGATACGGGCGATGGTGTCGCGATTTTGCTCTATGATCCCAGCCGCTCGCGGGTCGTCCTCGTCCGCCAGTTTCGCCTCGCCGCATTTTTGAGAGACGGCCGGGACAGCCTCATCGAAGTCTGCGCGGGCAGGCTCGACGGGGAGGATGCCGAAAGCCGGGTCATCAAGGAGGCCGAGGAAGAAACCGGATTTATCGTGCGCAATCCGCGCCGCCTTTTCGAGGCCTATATGAGCCCGGGATTCTTCGCCGAAAAGCTCACTTTCTTCACCGCCCAATATCGGGCGGAAGACCGGACCGGCAAAGGCGGCGGGCTCGAACATGAAGGCGAGGATATCGAAGTCCTGGAACCGACGCTCGACGAAGCCCTGGCCATGATCGACAGGGGCGAAATTGTCGATGCCAAGACCATTCTGCTTTTGCACTATGCCGAACGCATGGACCTCATGCGCGGCAATGAGACGATAGAAGAAAGTCAAGCTGCCAGCCCGTGATCCGGCCGCGCAGACTCAGGCGGCGGCAAGCTCCGCCACTTTCGCAGGCCTTTTCGGCCTTTCCGGTGCGGCGGCAAGGGTCACCCTTGGGAGCCGCCGGCGGGAATGCTCGGGGCTCTGCGCGGCGTGCGAGGCTTCCACTACCGCCTGGTGAAAATCGCGGGCTTCTTCCCGGGCGGCTTCGGCTTCGAGACGGCGCAACCGCGCGATCAACGAATCGAGCTCGCCGCGATTGATCGATTCACAAGCCTGCAGCACCCAGGCGACAATCGGCTGCCGCAGCCGCGCGTTCAGCGGGCTGGCGCAATGGGTTTTCGCGACCGCCTGCAGGCCCGCGATAAAAGCGGGCAGCACGCGCTCTGGCATCCGGGCCTTGCGGTAGAGCGCCGCAAAACCGGCGCTCTTGCTCTTTGCCACAAACCCAGCCGCGCGGGCCACTGGCATTCCCGTTAATTCGCTCAGCGCCACCGCAAGGAGATGCGTGTTGCCGCAGAGCAATGCCCGCAGCAAAAGCCCCGCCGTCAATTGCCCGGCGCCGCGCAGATGCGCGACAAAATTCGCGGCGCCATTGGCTTCACCCGCGCTTTCGGCGGCAATCTGCACATTGGCTCTTTCATGGGCTTCACGGGTCAGGAGGCGCACTTTTCCCGGCGCCAACTGGGTGGTGCCTGCGATAAGGGACGCAACCGCCTGGGCTGACGCCCCGGCGATGTCCGAGCGGAGCGCCGCCGGCAGATCGGGCCGCGCCAGGAGCGCTGCCCGCAAACGAGCGTCCTCACCGTGGCGCTCGATCATCCGGCGGATGGAAAACGCCAAGAGCTCCACGCCTGGATTTTCGGCGAGCGCGGTCAAGGCTTCGCAAGCGCCGACTTCGGCAAGCGCCGCGGCAACCGGCGCCGATACCGAGGGCCGCAGCGCGATGGCCGATTGGGCGAAGGCCTCCGAGGTGGCGGCGAAATCGATGAGTTCCGCATCGGACAGCAGCGGTGAACGGGCGAGCACAAGCGCCGCAATATCCGGATGGTCGCCGGCAAGCGTCAGCACCATGTAATGCGGCACATGGGCGGCACTGGCGAAATGGCCGGCAATGGCGCGGCGAACCAGAAAGGACGAATCATCGAGGAGCGCGGTCAGGACAAGCCTTGCTTCCTCGCGCCCGGGTTCCGCGAGATCGCCGTCAAGAAAGGCGCGCGCGAGCACGCCCGCCGCCGCCACCCGCTCACCAATGGAAGCCGTCTGTGCCCATTCTAAAAATTTTTGCGCAACCATGGTTTCCCAATCCAAATTCATCGTTCAAAAAACAGTTTCCGCGAACATGGTAAAGATCAGCTTAAAACGCTTGCACACTGGCACCGCCAAACAGCCTCGGCCCATGGAGAGTCTCCGATGAGCGACCCCTTGCCCGCCACGCGTCACAAGCGCGGCGGCCTCTTCTACGAGGATTTCGTCGTCGGCGCGCTGATCGAGCACAAGCTGACGCGGACCGTCACCCAAATGGACAATATGCTGTTTTCCAACATGACCCTCAATCCGCAGCCGCTCCATATCGATGCGCATTACTGCGCTACGGAAACCGAATGGAGGCGCCCTCTCATGAACTCTCTCTTCACCCTTGGGCTGATGATCGGGATTTCGGTGAACGATCTGACGGTCGGCACCACGATCGCCAATCTCGGCATGACCGAGGTGCGCTTTCCGGCCCCTCTGTTCGAGGGCGACACCGTGCATGCGGCGACCGAAATTCTGAGCAAGCGCGAGTCGCGGTCGCGGCCCAATGTGGGCATTGTCGAATTTCTTCATCGCGCCTACAGCCAAGAGGACAGGCTCGTCGCCGAATGCCGCCGCCAGGCCATGATGAAAAAGCGGATTATTGAAGTCTAATCAAAGGCCCGTCATGCGCTCGCTCCTGTTTATTCCAGCCGATAGCGAAAAGAAACTTGCGAAGGGTTTCGCGTGCGGCGCCGATTGTCTGATTCTGGACCTCGAAGATTCGGTCGTTCCCGAAGCCAAACAAAAGGCACGCGAGCAAGCGCTGACCTTCCTTGCGTCGGCCTTGCGCGAGCCAAAGCGTCCGCGTCTTTACGTGCGCGTCAATGGACTGAATTCGGGTTTGACGGAGGCCGATCTCGACGCCGTGATGCAGGCGCCGCCGGACGGCATTCTTCTGCCCAAGAGCGTCAATGGCGCCTCGATCCAGCATCTCGGCGCCCTCCTCGCGGTCAAGGAGGCGGAGCAGAATCTCGGCGACGGCGCGACGAAAATCCTGGCGATCGTCACCGAGACACCCGCCTCGCTTTTCACCATGAGCTCTTATGCGGGCGCGAGCCAGCGCCTTGAAGGCCTCACTTGGGGCGGCGAGGATCTCGCGGCGGCGCTCGGTGCCGAGACCAATCGCGGCGCGGACGGCGCCTATACCTTTCCCTATCTCTTGGCGCGCAGCCTGACGCTCTTCGCGGCCGCGGCCGCCGGGGTGCTACCCATCGACGCGGTGCATGGCAATTTCCGCGACCTCGTGCGGCTGCGTCTCGAATGCGAGGAGGGAAAGCGCGACGGTTTTGTGGCCAAGATGGCGATCCATCCGGCGCAGATCGACATCATTAATGAAATCTTCTCGCCCTCGGCGGAGTCGATCGCCAAGGCCCGCGCCATCGTCGCCGCCTTCGAGGCCGAGCCGCAGTCAGGCGTCATCAACTTCGAGGGCGAGATGCTCGACGTCCCGCATCTCGCCAAAGCCCGGCGGCTGCTCGCGAATCTGCGGGAGGGGTGAATACCAACACTCGCGCATGACTCATGGGAGAAGCCCGTCATTGCGAGGAGCGAAGCGACGAAGCAAACCAGGAGGGCCGCAAGGCAACTGGATTGCTTCCCGCTTCGCTTTTGGCTCGCGGCCGCAATGACGGCGCAGGCAATGAGTTCCAATTAAAGAGAATTGGCAGGAGGGCTCGTCATGCCCGGACCTTGCACTCCGTCCGCCCAGCAGCTGCATTTCTTTTGGCGGGTATGGCGGGAAA
>DATJLX010000233.1:0-28752 GCA_035509135.1 Methylocella sp. | reverse complement strand
AAAGATGAAGGCAAGCCTCAAGCCGGGGCTCACGCATCGGTTGAACTTTCATGTCCCGAAGGAATGCATCGCGGTCGACGGACGGCGTGGGCATTTCGATGTCAGCGGGCATGACTGGGTTGATCGGATCGGCCAAGGGCGTCATCAGCGCATGATCGTGTTTTGGGATCGATTCGCCGAGCGTGTGGCGAGCAAAGCGAAAGCAGCCGGGGCGATGGTAAGCTAGACGGCGGATCGCGCGAGGGGACCGGCTAAGAGAGGGCAGACGGGACAAACATGGCAGAAGGCGCAGTTCGCAATTTCAGCATCAATTTTGGCCCGCAGCATCCGGCCGCGCATGGCGTCTTGCGGCTGGTGCTCGAGCTCGACGGCGAAGTCGTCGAGCGGGTCGATCCGCATATTGGCCTTCTCCATCGCGGCACCGAAAAGCTGATGGAGGCGCGCACCTATTTGCAGAATGTTCCTTATTTCGACCGGCTCGACTATGTAGCGCCGATGAATCAGGAGCACGCCTTCTGCTTGGCAATCGAGAAATTGCTTGGCCTCGAAGTCCCGCGCCGGGGCCAATTGCTGCGCGTTTTATTCTGCGAAATAGGGCGTATCCTTTCGCATCTTCTTTGTGTCACGACGCAGGCGATGGACGTTGGCGCCTTGACCCCGCCATTGTGGGGCTTCGAGGAGCGCGAAAAGCTCATGGTCTTCTATGAACGCGCGTCTGGGGCCCGCATGCACGCCAATTACTTCCGGCCCGGCGGCGTCCATATGGATGTGCCCCAGCAATTGATCGACGATATTGGCGCCTGGTGCGATCCGTTCTTAAAAGTCTGTGACGATTTGCAGGCGCTTTTCATCGACAACCGCATCTTCAAGCAGCGCAATGTCGATATCGGCGTCGTCAGCCTCGAGGATTGCTGGCGCCGGGGGTTTTCCGGGGTCATGGTGCGCGGCTCGGGAGCACCCTGGGATTTGCGCAAGGCGCAGCCTTATGAATGCTACGAGGAGATGGATTTCGATATTCCGGTCGGGCGGCATGGCGACAATTATGACCGGCAGGTCATCCGGATGGAAGAGATGCGCCAGTCGGCGAAAATCATGACCCAATGTGTCGAGAAGCTTTCGGTACCAGCCGGCAAGGGGCCTGTCAGCGCCAAGGATGGCAAGGTGGTGCCGCCGACGCGGCCCGAAATGAAGCGGTCGATGGAGGCGCTGATCCATCACTTCAAGCTCTATACCGAAGGCTTCCATGTGCCGGCCGGCGAGGTCTATTGCGCGGTCGAGGCGCCGAAGGGGGAGTTTGGCGTCTATCTCGTCTCGGATGGCACCAACAAGCCGTATCGCTGCAAGATCCGGGCGCCGGGCTTCGCCCATCTCTCGGCGATGGATTTTCTTTGCCGCAAATCGATGCTCGCCGATGTGAGCGCCATACTGGGTTCGATCGATATCGTTTTTGGCGAGGTGGATCGATGATGAACAGATTGACCGCCACCCCCGCGACTGGGAGTCTCTAAACGATGTCCGTTCGCCGTCTTGCCGATCAACAACCAGACTCCTTCGCCTTCACGCCCGAGAATGAGGAAAGGTGTGAGGAAATCCTCAAAAAATACCCGGAAGGCCGGCAGGCGTCCGCGGTGATCTCCCTATTGTGGCTGGCGCAGAAGCAAAACGACTATTGGCTGCCGAAACCGGCGATTGAACTCGTGGGAAAGAAGCTCGGCATGCCTTTTATCCGGGTGCTCGAAATCGCCACTTTCTACACCATGTTTAATCTCGCTCCGGTCGGCAGGTTCCATGTCCAGATGTGCGGTACGACGCCGTGCCTGCTCGCCGGATCGGACGCGCTCAAAGCACTTCTCCGGAAGCGGATTGGCGAGCAGGGCCAGGTGACGGCGGATGGCGCTTTCTCATGGATCGAGGTCGAGTGCCTCGGCGCCTGCTGCAACGCCCCGATGGTCCAGATCAACGAGGATTATTACGAGGATCTGACGCCGGAGAATTTCGAGGCATTGCTCGACAATCTTGCCGCCGGCCGCCCGGTGACAATTGGCTCGCAGCAAGGCCGCATCACCTCCGAGCCGGCGGGCGCGCTGACGTCATTGACCTCTCTTTATGGTGCCGATGGCCGCAGTGGCCCGTTGAGCGCCCTTGCTCCGAACCAATCTTAAGGTCAACGAGAGATGCTGGAAGACAAGGATCGCATCTTCACCAATCTTTATGGCTTTGGCGATTGGCGCCTCAAGGGTGCCATCGCGCGCGGCGCATGGGACAATTCGAAGAAATTGATCGACAAGGGCCATGAGTGGATCATCAGCGAGATGAAAGCCTCCGGCCTGCGCGGGCGCGGCGGCGCCGGCTTCCCGACCGGCCTCAAATGGTCCTTCATGCCGAAACCGGATCCGGCACGGCCGTCCTATCTCGTCGTCAACGCCGATGAATCAGAGCCCGGCACCTGCAAGGACCGGGAAATCATGCGCAATGATCCGCAAATTTTGATCGAGGGTTGTTTCCTCGCTTGCTTCGCGATGCAGGCGCACGTCTGTTATATTTATATTCGCGGCGAATTCATTTTGGAGGGCCGGCGCCTCGAGGCCGCGATCGACGAAGCCTATGCGGCCAAGCTCATTGGCAAGAACAATGTCCATGGCTGGCCTTTCGATATTTATGTTCATCATGGCGCCGGCGCCTATATTTGCGGCGAGGAAACCGCGCTTTTGGAGTCGCTTGAAGGCAAGAAGGGCATGCCCCGGCTGAAGCCGCCTTTTCCCGCGAATATGGGCCTTTATGGCTGTCCGACGACCGTCAACAATGTGGAATCGATTGCCGCCGCGCCCGCGATTCTCCGCCGTGGCGCCGCATGGTTCGCAAGCTTTGGCGCCAAGAACAATGCGGGCACCAAGCTTTTCTGCGTTTCCGGCCATGTCAATAAGCCGTGCAATGTGGAAGAAGCCATGTCGATACCTTTCCGCGAATTGATCGAGCGCCATTGCGGCGGTGTGCGCGGCGGCTTCGACAATCTCCTCGCCGTGATCCCGGGCGGCTCCTCTGTGCCATGTGTTCCGGCGCATGAAATTATCGATGCGCCAATGGATTTCGATAGTTTGCGCAATTTGAAATCCGCACTGGGCACGGCAGCCGTCATCGTGATGGATAAATCGACCGATATCGTCCGGGCGATCGCCCGGCTCAGCTATTTCTATAAGCACGAGAGCTGCGGCCAATGCACGCCATGCCGGGAAGGCACGGGCTGGCTCTGGCGCGTGGTTTCCCGCATGGCGGAGGGTCGCGCGCAAAAGCGCGAGATCGACATGCTCCTTGAAGTCACCACCCAAATCGAGGGCCACACAATCTGCGCGCTGGGCGATGCGGCGGCTTGGCCGGTGCAAGGCCTTATCCGGCATTTCCGGCCGGAGATCGAGCGGCGCATCGACCGATATACGGCCAATCCGGATTCGGAGCCGGTCAAGGACTTTGGCGTCGCGGCGGAGTAGCAATTGGCGATGGGATCACTTTCGGTTTGGCATTGGCTGATCATTCTTATCTATGTCCCGGTTTTGGGATATCCAATTGTTCGGATATTGAACCGTGTAGGATATTCACCCTGGTGGACGATTATTGCCTTTATCCCCATTGTGAATCTCATCGGTTTGTGGGTGCTCTCGTTCGTTCACTGGCCGCGCATGCGTGAGAATAATGAACAAGGCCGTTGTTGATGCCCATTGAGGGACTGAAATGAGCAGACTCATCGTGGACGACGTCGAGGTCGATGTTCCACCTGAATACACGCTGTTGCAGGCGTGCGAGGAGGCGGGGGCCGAGATCCCGCGCTTTTGTTTTCATGAGCGGCTGTCGATCGCCGGCAATTGCCGGATGTGCCTTGTCGAGGTAAAGGGCGGGCCGCCGAAGCCGTCGGCGTCCTGCGCCGTGGCGGTCAAGGATCTGCGCCCCGGCCCGAATGGCGAGCCGCCAGTTGTTCTCACCAAATCCCCCATGGTGAAAAAGGCCCGCGAAGGGGTCATGGAATTCCTCCTCATCAATCATCCGCTCGATTGCCCGATCTGCGATCAGGGCGGCGAGTGCGATCTGCAGGATCAAGCAATGGCGTTTGGCGTCGATTCCTCGCGCTTTGCCGAAAACAAACGGGCGGTCGAGGACAAATATATCGGGCCGCTGGTTCGCACCTCGATGAACCGCTGCATTCATTGCACCCGCTGCGTGAGGTTCACGGCGGAAGTCGCTGGCACCGGCGACATGGGTGCGACCGGCCGCGGCGAGGACATGGAAATCACGACCTATCTTGAGACCGCGATGCGGTCGGAGCTGCAGGGCAATGTCGCCGATCTCTGCCCAGTTGGCGCGCTCTTGCCCAAACCCTATTCCTTCAAGGCGCGGTCCTGGGAGCTTGTTAAGACCGAGTCGATCGATGTCATGGACGCGCAAGGCGCGGCCATTCGCATCGACACGCGCGGGCGCGAGGTGATGCGGATCCTGCCGCGCATCAACGAGGCGGTAAACGAGGAATGGATTTCGGACAAGACCCGCCAGATTGTCGATGGTCTGAAGACCAAAAGGCTCGACCGGCCTTTCCTGCGGGAGAATGGCAAGCTGCGCGAGGCTGGCTGGCAAGAGGCTTTCGAGGCCATCGCGGCCAGGGTCAAACAGGCGCCGCCCGGGCGGATCGGGGCGATAGCCGGTGACCTCTGCGCCGTCGAGGAGATGTTCGCGCTGCGGCTGCTGATGCAAAGCCTCGGTGCCGTTTCGTTTGATTGCCGGCAGGACGGCAGCAAACTCGATCCCGTGTTCGGCCGGGCAAGCTATCTCTTCAATCCCACGATCGCCGGCATCGATGCGGCGGATGGCCTCATTGTCGTCGGCTCGAACCCGCGCAAGGAAGCCCCGGTCTTGAACGCGCGGATCCGCAAGCGCTGGTTGAAGGGCGGGTTTCCAATTGCCGTCATCGGCGATAAAGCCGATCTTACCTATGAGACCCATTATCTCGGGGCGGGGCCGGATACGCTCTCCGGCATCATCGACCACCCGCCGTTCAAAGCCGAAAAACCGATCGTCCTGATCGGCCAAGGCGCCCTTGCCCGCGAGGATGGGCTAGCGATCCTCGGGCTTGCCGCCAAGGCGGCGCAGGCCCAGGGCGCCTTCAACGCCGGCTGGAACGGCTTTGCGATCCTGCATACGGCGGCGGCGCGCGTCGGCGGCCTCGATCTTAGCTTCGTGCCGGGGCAGGGGGGGCTTGACGCGGGATCCATGGCCAAAAGCGGCGCGCTCGATGTTCTCTTTCTTCTTGGCGCCGATGAGATCGCGGTGGAACCTGGTGCTTTCGTGGTCTATCAAGGCACACATGGCGATCGCGGTGCCGCGCGTGCCGACGTTATCCTGCCGGGCGCGGCCTACACCGAAAAATCCGGCACCTATGTCAATACGGAGGGGCGCGTGCAATTGGCGGATCGCGCCAATTTCCCGCCTGGAGCCGCCCGCGAGGATTGGGCCATTCTGCGTGCTCTTTCCGATGGGCTCGGACATAAATTGCCCTTCGATTCGCTGCGCGCCTTGCGGGACAATCTTTATGCGGCGCATCCGCATTTCGCGGCGCGTGACGACATTGCCGCAACCCCGCCATTTGACGCCGCGAAACTCACAGGCAGCGGCGTGGCCTCCTTCGCCGGCGCGCCCTTTGTTCCGGCGGTCGCCGATTTCTATTTAACTAATCCGATCGCGCGTGCCTCTTCGGTGATGGCGGAATGCTCCGCTGTCGCGCAAGGTTTCGCGCGCGAAGCTGCGGAGTAGGTCTTATGACAGCGTTCGCCGCAAGCTGGCCTTTGCTCCTCACCCTCATCAAAAGCGTCGCGCTGCTCGTCGTGCTTTTGATCTTCATCGCCTATGTCCTTTATGCGGATCGCAAAATCTGGGCCGCCGTGCAGCTGCGGAGGGGTCCCAACGTGGTCGGTCCCTTCGGGATTTGGCAGAGCTTCGCCGATATGCTGAAATTCGTCTTCAAGGAGCCCGTCATACCCGACGGCGCCAACAAGGGCGTGTTTTTGCTGGCTCCCTTCGTCATGGGGATGCTGGCGCTCTCGGCCTGGGCGGTCATTCCGGTGAGCCAAGGCTGGGCAATCGCCAATATCAATGTCGGCATTCTCTATATTTTCGCGATTTCCTCGTTGAGCGTCTATGGCATCATCATGGGCGGCTGGGCGTCGAACTCGAAATATCCGTTTCTTTCGGCGCTGCGCTCGGCGGCGCAAATGATCTCCTATGAAGTCTCGATCGGCTTCGTGATCATTACCGTGCTGCTTTGCGCGGGCTCGCTCAATCTCGGCGATATCGTCGAGGCGCAAAACACGCGGTTCGGGCTTTTGGGCTGGTATTGGCTGCCACTCTTCCCGATGTTCGTGATCTTTTTCATCTCAGCGTTGGCCGAAACGAATCGGCCGCCCTTTGACCTCGTCGAGGCGGAGTCCGAGCTTGTCGCGGGATTCATGGTGGAATATTCCTCAACACCCTATATGGTCTTCATGCTCGCCGAATATGTGGCGATCATTACCATGTGTGCGCTGACGACGATTCTGTTCCTTGGCGGCTGGTTGTCGCCCATCCCATTTTCGCCTTTTACCGAAATCCCCGGCGCGATATGGTTCATTTTAAAGGTTTGCCTGGTTTTTTTCATGTTCGCCATGGTGAAAGCTTTCGTGCCAAGGTATCGCTATGATCAGCTGATGCGGCTTGGCTGGAAAGTGTTTCTGCCGGTCTCGCTTGGCATGGTCGTTCTCGTGGCCGGGGTTCTCCAATTCACCGGCTGGAGCGCCGGCATGGGGCAATGAGCATGGGCATCAGGCTCGCTTGCAAGGACAATCGAAAATGAAACTCGACCAGACGGCCAAAGCGGTTTTCCTGACTGAATTCGTCGGCGCTTTCTTTCTGTCGATGCGCTATTTCTTCAAGCCGAAGCCAACACTCAATTATCCGCATGAGAAGAATCCGCAATCGCCGCGTTATCGCGGCGAACACGCTCAGCGGCGCTATCCAAACGGCGAGGAGCGCTGTATTGCGTGCAAGCTCTGCGAGGCGATCTGCCCGGCCCAGGCGATCACGATCGAAGCCGGGCCGCGCCGCAACGACGGCACCCGCCGCACCACGCGCTATGACATCGACATGGTCAAATGCATCTATTGCGGCTTCTGTCAGGAGGCGTGCCCAGTTGATGCCATTGTCGAGGGACCCAACGCGGAATTCGCCGTCGAGACGCGCGAGGAACTCTACTACGATAAGACCAGGCTGCTTGAAAATGGCGATCGTTGGGAACGCGAGATCGCGCGCAATCTCGCGCTCGATGCGCCATACCGGTGACCGTTCGATTTTTCGATCGGGGGCAGGGCGGCTCCGCAGGGCCGCCATGCGGGTAGAAGCGAGGGGAATCGATGAATAGTGCTGCGTTGTTCTTTTATCTGTTCTCGGCGGTGTTGATCGGCGCCGCCTTCATGGTGATATCCGCGCGCAATCCGGTTCACTCGGTGCTTTTTCTGATCCTCGCCTTTTTCAACGCCGCGGGTCTGTTCATCCTTCTTGGCGCGGAATTTCTGGCGATGATCCTCGTTGTGGTCTATGTCGGGGCGGTCGCGGTCCTCTTCCTTTTCGTCGTCATGATGCTCGATGTCGACTTCGCGGAATTGGAAAGGGGATTTTGGCAATATTTACCGGTCGGCGGAACCCTCGTCCTCGTGGTTCTCATTGAGGTTGCTTTGTCGGTTGGCGCCTGGAGCGTGGGGCCGGTATCAATCGCCAATGTCGCGACGCCGCTTGCGCCAGGAATGACCAACACCATGGCGCTCGGGCGGGTGCTCTACACCCAATATCTCTACTTGTTCCAGGCGGCGGGATTGATTCTGCTGACCGCGATGATCGGCGCCATCGTTCTGACCTTGCGGCACAAGGTTGGCGTGAAGCGCCAGAACGTCGCGATGCAGAACGCGCGGACACCGGCCGAGGCGGTCGAGGTCCGCAAGGTCGCCTCGAGGCAGGGAATTTAAAACAAGGCATCTCGTGCTTGCGCGCGCAGGCGGCGCCGGAAGGAAAATCATGCTGACGATTTCGCTCTCTCACTTCTTGATCGTTGCCGCCATCCTGTTCACGCTCGGGGTGGCGGGCATCGTCATGAACCATAAGAATATCATCATCGTCTTGATGTCGGTCGAACTGATCTTGCTTTCGGTCAATATCAATCTCGTTGCCTTTTCGGCCTTTCTCGGCGATCTCACCGGCCAGGTTTTCGCGCTCTTCATTCTCACCGTGGCGGCCGCCGAGGCGGCGATCGGCCTTGCCATTCTCGTTTCCTATTACCGCAACCGCGGATCGATCGCGATCGATGACATCACCATGATGAAGGGCTGAACCTCGCCATGTATTCCGCCATCGTCTTCATGCCCCTGTTGGGATTTCTGATCGCTGGACCTTTCGGCTGGCGGATCGGCGACCGTCCTTCCGAAATCATCACCACGGGCTTTTTGTTTGTCACGGGTGTTTTATCCTGGATCGTGTTTTTCCAGGTTGCGCTCGGAACGGCGCCCGCGAGCGTTTCCGTTATCGGCAATTGGTTCACTTCTGGCACGTTGAAGGTCGATTGGGCGCTAAAGATCGACACTTTGACAGCCGTGATGCTTGTCGTCGTCACCACGGTTTCCTCGGTCGTGCATCTTTATTCGATTGGCTATATGGCCGACGATCCCTCGCGGCCGCGCTTCTTTGCTTATCTCTCGCTCTTCACCTTCGCCATGCTGATGCTGGTGACGGCCGACAATCTTGTTCAGCTGTTTTTTGGCTGGGAAGGCGTTGGCCTCGCATCCTATCTTCTGATCGGCTTCTGGTATGAGAAACCCTCCGCCAATGCCGCCGCGATCAAGGCCTTCGTCGTCAACCGGGTCGGCGATTTTGGTTTCTCACTCGGCATATTCCTCGTCTTCGTGCTGACCCAGTCGGTGAGCTTCGATCAGATCTTCGCGGCGGCGCCGGGCCTTGCCCATACGACAATCCATGTCTTTGGGGCCAACATGGATGCGATGACCATCACCTGTCTCCTTTTATTCATGGGCGCGATGGGAAAATCGGCGCAGTTCCTGCTCCACACCTGGCTGCCCGACGCGATGGAGGGGCCGACCCCGGTGTCGGCGCTGATCCATGCTGCGACCATGGTGACCGCCGGCGTCTTCATGGTTGCCCGGCTCTCGCCGCTGTTCGAACAGGCGCCCGCCGCGCTGACCTTCGTTACAATCATCGGGGCAACGACAGCCTTCTTCGCGGCGACGATCGGCCTTGTCCAGAACGACATCAAGAGGGTCATCGCCTATTCGACCTGCTCGCAGCTCGGCTATATGTTCGTCGGCCTTGGCGTCGGCGGCTATTCGCTCGGCATTTTCCATCTGTTCACGCATGCCTTCTTCAAGGCGCTCTTGTTCCTGGGGGCCGGATCCGTCATCATCGCGATGCATCACGAGCAGGACATGCGTCATATGGGCGGGCTTTGGCGGAAGATTCCATTCACCTTCGCCATGATGACGGTTGGCACCTTGGCTCTCACCGGCTTTCCCTTCACCGCCGGTTATTATTCCAAGGATGCGATCATCGAGGCGGCCTTCGCGTCGAACCGCTCGGGTGCTTTCTATGGTTTCCTGCTGACCACCTTGGCCGCCGGCCTCACGTCCTTTTATTCGTGGCGGCTGGTCTTCCTAACGTTTTTTGGCACGCCGCACTGGGCTGCCGCCGGCCATGCGTCTTCTCACGGCCATGCCGCGCCTGACGCTCTGGCACATGGCGGCGCGGCGCATGACCATGAAACGCATGGTCATGAGGCACATGCCCTCGATCCGCATGAATCACCGCTGACCATGCTTATTCCACTGGGTGTTTTGGCCGCCGGCGCCCTGTTCGCGGGTCTCGTTTTCTCGCATGTCTTCATTGGCGAAGGGGCCAGTGAATTCTGGAAAGCCGCGCTTTATCTTGATGATCATATGCTCGAAGCCCGGGAAGACGTTCCAATGCTCGCAAAGCAGCTTCCCACGCTGTTGATGGTCTTGGGCTTTTTGGTCGCGGTGCTGTTCTACGTGCTGGCGCCGGCGATGCCAGACCGGCTCGCAAGAGGCCTCAAACCTCTCTATGAATTTCTGCTCAACAAATGGTATTTCGATGAGCTTTACGATGTGATTTTCGTGCGCCCCGCCTTTTGGCTTGGCCGCTTGTTCTGGAAGGGCGGCGATGGCGCCATCATCGACCGGCTTGGGCCCGATGGCGTCGCCGCCCGGGTCGTCGATGTGACCGGGCGCGTTGTCAAGCTGCAGAGCGGCTACATCTACCATTACGCTTTTGCCATGCTGGTCGGCCTCGCCGCCGTGACCACCTGGTATGTGGCTTCGGGGATCCGCTGATGTTTGGCTTTGGTATTCTATCCTGCCTGGTTTTCCTGCCGCTCGTTGGCGTGGGCTTCATCCTTGCCTTGCGCGGCAATGACGAGGCGACGCTTGAAAACGCCCGCCGCGCCGCGCTCGGCACGACACTCATTGTCTTTCTCTTATCGCTTTATGCCTATAGCCGGTTTGATCCCTCTTCTACCGCTTTTCAGCTTGTCGAGGAAAAGGGCTGGCTCGGGCATGGCCTCGTCTACAAGATGGGAGTTGATGGAATATCGCTGCCATTTGTGCTGCTGACCACGTTTTTGCTGCCGATCTGCATTCTTGCCTCGTGGGAGTCGATCCAAAATCGTGTCAAGGAATATATGATAGCCTTCCTCGTCCTTGAGACTTTGATGGTTGGCGTCTTCTGCGCCCTCGATCTCGTTCTCTTTTATTTTTTCTTTGAGGGCAGCCTTATCCCGATGTTTCTCATCATCGGAATCTGGGGCGGTCCGCGGCGGGTCTATTCTGCTTTCAAATTCTTTCTTTATACGTTCACCGGCTCGGTGCTCCTGCTGCTTGCCGTCATGGCAATGTATGGCGTGGCCGGAACAACGGACATCACCATCCTGCTGCAGACACACTTTCCCTCCTCGATGCAGAAATGGCTGTGGCTCGCGTTCCTTGCCTCGCTTGCTGTCAAGACGCCGATGTGGCCGGTCCATACCTGGCTCCCCGACGCCCATGTCGAAGCCCCCACGGCTGGCTCTGTCATCCTTGCAGGTATCCTGCTCAAATTTGGCGGGTATGGCTTCCTGCGTTTCTCTCTGCCGATGTTTCCGGAGGCCTCGGCCTATTTCGCGCCGCTGATCTTCGCATTGTCGATTGTCGCGATCATCTACACCTCGCTCGTCGCCTTGGTGCAGGAGGACATGAAGAAGCTCATCGCCTATTCCTCGGTGGCCCATATGGGCTTCGTGACGATGGGTCTTTTCAGCATGACTTCGCAAGGCGTGCAGGGCGCGGTCTTTCAGATGATCTCGCATGGCCTTGTCTCGGCCGCTTTGTTCCTTTGCGTCGGCGTTATTTACGATCGCATGCATACAAGGGAGATCGCGGCCTATGGCGGCCTCGTCGCCCGCATGCCGCTTTATGCAGTGGTTTTCATGGTCTTCACCCTCGCCAATGTCGGTCTGCCCGGCACCTCGGGCTTCATCGGCGAGTTTCTGACTCTGCTTGGCGCTTTCCGAATCAACAGCTGGGTCGCGTTTCTGGCGGCCTTAGGCACAATTTTGTCGGTCTCCTACGCGCTCTATCTTTACCGCCGCATCATTTTCGGCGTTCTCGACAAGCCGGGCCTTGCGGCGATCCGCGATCTCTCATGGCGCGAAGCCGCGCTGTTCGCGCCGCTTGTTGCTTTGACGATTCTCTATGGCATTTATCCGGCGCCGGTCTTGGGGAGCTCGTCCGCCGCGATCGACGTTCTTATCAAAGGATATGATACAGCTCTTGCCGTAACCAGAACGGCCGCGCTGGCCCTGCACTGAAGGTTTCAAGCATGTCGCATTTGTCGGCCGCCATCGCCCACAGCCTGCCGGAGCTTATTCTGGCGGCGGGAGTCCTTGTCCTCGTGCTGCTTGGGGCCCTTCGTGGCAAGGAGTCCGAAGGGCCGGTCACCGAGATCGCCGCTGGACTGCTCGGCATCGCGATCATCGTCATTCTCCTCGGCGGCAAGACCACGGCGGTTGTTTACGGCGGCGCCTTCATCGACGATGGCTTCGGGCGTTTCATGAAGCTGCTGACGCTTGCTGGATCGCTCGTCACCCTGCTCATGAGCCAGGATTTTCTTGCCCGTGAGAAAATCGACAAATTCGAATTTCCGATTCTGATCCTTTTGGCGACCCTCGGGATGCTGATGTTGATTTCGGCGGCCGGGCTCATCGCGCTTTATCTTGGCCTTGAATTGATGTCGCTTTCCCTCTATGTCATCGCTGCCTTCCATCGCGACAATATCAGGGCCTCCGAGGCGGGTCTCAAATATTTCGTGCTTGGCGCGCTGTCGTCCGGCATGCTGCTTTACGGCGCCTCCCTTCTTTACGGTTTCGCGGGCACGGTGTCCTTTGCTGGTATCGCCGAGACCGTCAACGGAAAGCCGTCCCTCGGCGCCATCTTTGGCCTTGTTTTCCTCATGGCCGGCCTCGCCTTCAAAATGTCGGCCGTGCCATTCCATATGTGGACGCCGGATGTCTATGAAGGGGCGCCAACGCCAGTGACCGCATTTTTTGCCACATCCGTGAAAATGGCTGCTGTCGCCATCACATTGCGGGTCGTCATCACCGCCTTTCCGGGCATCGCCTCGCAATGGCGGCAGATCGTGATCTTCATATCGCTTCTGTCGATGGTGCTCGGCGCGTTCGCCGCGATCGGCCAGTCCAACATCAAGCGCCTCATGGCCTATTCCGCGATCGGCCACATCGGCTTCGCGCTCGTCGGTCTCGCGGCGGGCGGCGAGGCCGGTGTCAGCGGCGTGATCGCCTATATGGCGATCTATCTCGTGATGACGCTCGGTACCTTCGCTGGCATTTTGCTCATGCGTGTCAACGGCACAAGCGTCGAGAACATTTCCGATCTTTCGGGGCTCGCCCGTACCGATGGGACGATGGCATTCTTTCTCGCCATGATGATGTTTTCCTTGGCAGGCGTCCCGCCACTCGCGGGCTTTTTCGCCAAATGGTATGTGTTCAACGCGGCGATTCAGAGCGGGCTTTATACGCTTGCTGTCATCGGCGTTCTGTCGAGCGCGGTCGCTGCTTACTATTATCTGCGGATCGTCAAGGTCATGTATTTCGACCAGCCGGCGCCCGCTTTTGACAAGCCCGCGCCGGCACCGCGTGCCGTGCTTGCCGTGACCGGCATGCTTGTCTTGTTCTTGTTCGCCGATCCCGGTGCCTTCATCGATGCGACCACCGCGGCGGCGCAGTCATTGTTTTGATACTATAGCTTATGGTGTTGAACCCTGTTTCGTCTCGCTGGAGCGGCCCAAGATAAACAATTTCGTCTGGTCCAGCATGACCAGCTCACTTCGACCAACGACGAAGCCTTGGCGCGCGCCCGCTTCGGCGATTCCGGGAAGCTTTGGGTTGTCGCTTGTGAGCAGACCAAGGGCCGGGGCCGCCACGGCCGGGTCTGGTCTTCGCCGCGTGGCAATCTCCATGCAAGCCTGCTTTTGATCGATCCCTCACCCCCCCAAAGGGCGGCCGAACTTGGCTTCGTCGCCGGAATCGCTGTTCTTCATGCGCTGCGCGAAAGCCTTTCCGGGCACCGGCCCCTTGCGATCAAATGGCCGAATGATGTTCTTTACGGCGGCGCCAAACTCGCTGGAATTTTGTTGGAGAGCGCTAGTCTGCCGGATAAGCGCCTGGCCTGCGTCGCAGGCATCGGCGTGAACTGCGGCTTGCACCCGGGGGACACGCCTTATGAGGCAACCGATCTTGCGGCGATCACCGGCACGCCGGTGGCTCCTGAAAGATTGTTCGAGCCGCTGTCGGCGGCGATGGCGCATTGGCTGGACATTTGGGCGGGGGGCACTGGTTTCGAAGCGGTCCGCGCCGAATGGCTTTCGCTGGCCGGCGGTCTTGGCACAAGGATTCGCGTGGAGCGGCTCCTGCAAACTTTCGAAGGGGTGTTTCGGACAATCGACGCCCATGGGCGTCTCATCCTCGAACAGGAGACCGGCCCGCTGGCGATCGAGGCTGGCGATGTCTTTTTGGGTCCGCCAGCGGACAAAGCACTCGATCATGATCCGCTGAAAAGGTGCAGACTTTCTGGGTGAGATCATGCCAAAAAAGAGAGTGAGATCATGAGCGCTTTCTCTTGTAGCGATCATGATCTTCAGCATTTTCAAGCGAAGCGGATACCGGTTCGCGTCAAGGAAATGCGATAAACAAAGATCTAGAGCGGCTTTCTCGGTCCATGGACTCTGAAAGCACTCTGGGAAAGGTTTGCCCCGATGAACGATGGAAGTGACGAGCTCGTCTTTGTGCCGCTTGGAGGCCTCGGCGAGGTCGGCATGAACCTCGCCCTTTATGGCTTCGGCCGCAAAGGGCGCATGAAATGGTTGATGATCGATTGCGGCGTTGGCTTTGCGGACCCCGATCTCCTGGGAATCGACCTCATCGTTCCGGATATCAGTTTCATCGAAAAACTGCGGGCGGATTTGGTTGGCCTCGTCATTACTCATGCCCATGAAGACCACATGGGCGCTGTCGCGGACCTGTGGCCGGGGCTTGAATGCACGCTTTATGCGACGCGTTTTGCCGCCGCGCTACTCGAAGCCAAGCGCCTCGCCGAGCCCGGCGCGCCGGAGATTCCCATCACCGTTGTGGCGCAGGGAGAGGTGGTCGCGATCGGCCCTTTCGAGGTCGAGTTCATCGCCATGGCGCATTCGATTCCGGAAAGTTGCGCGCTCGCCATTCGCACGCCGCTCGGCATGATCCTCCATTCGGGAGACTGGAAAATCGATGCGGCGCCAGGGGTAGGCAAGCCGACCGACGCCAAACGGCTCGCCGCGATCGGGGCGGAGGGTGTCCTGGCGCTCATTTCCGACTCGACCAATATCATGCGCGAGGGCTTCAGCCCTTCGGAGGCCGACGTCGCCAAGACCTTGCGCGAGATCATTGGCAAGGCGACCGGCCGCGTTGTCGTTACCACATTCGCCTCCAATGTCGCGCGCATGCGCGCCGTTGCCGAGGCTGCCGCGGCGGCGGGCCGCTCGATCGTGATGGCCGGGCGCGCGATGGAGCGGGTGACCGCCGTTGCCCGCGAATGCGGCTACCTTGACGGCATACCGGATTTTCTGCCTCAGGATGCCTTTCCCCATGTCCCGCGCGACAAGCTCGTCCTTTTGGCAACCGGAAGCCAGGGGGAATGCCGCGCCGCGATCGCCCGCATGTCCGAGGGCACCCATCCCGTCGTGACGCTTATCCCGGGCGATCAGGTGATTTTTTCCTCACGCACAATTCCCGGCAATGAAAAGGTCGTTGGGCGCATGATCAACAACTTCATCCGATCGGGGATTGAAGTCATCACGGACCGCAATGCGCTTGTTCATGCGTCAGGCCACCCTCGCCGCGGCGAGGTGGCCCAGCTCTATGCCTGGACAAAACCGGACATCGCGATCCCGGCGCATGGCGAGGAGATCCATCTCGCCGAACACGCGGCTTTCGCCAAATCGCAAGGCGCGCGGCACGTGATCAAGGCGGGCAATGGAGACATGATCCTGCTGGCGCCGGGAACTCCCGGGGTCATCGGCGAGGCGCCAAGCGGGCGTCTTTGCAAGGATGGCAATGGCTTTGTTCCGGCGACCGATGAAACCATTAAGATGCGCCAGAAACTCGCGGTTGCCGGGATTGTGACCATTGCCTTGGCGGTCACCGCGAAAGGTGATCTTGCTGGCGTCCCCGATGTGATGACGGCGGGGATGCCTGCTCGGACCCACAATGGGGCCGCGATCGATCGGATCGTCGATGATGCGCTGTTTCAAACCTTCGATCATTTGCCAAGGCCAAAGCGGCGCGATGCGGATGTCGTCTCCGTCGCGGTCGAAAAAGCGGTGCGCAATGCGGTCACCGCCGCCTGGGGCAAGCGGCCGGTCGTCCACGTCCTGGTTGTCGAGGTATGAACGGGAGCGGTCCAGGTGATCGGGCGGTTGAACCATGTCGCCATCGCGATCAAGGATGCTGCGGCTGCCGCCGCCATCTATCGCGACACGCTGGGCGCCAAGGTGAGCGATCCCCTGTCCTTGCCCGGGCATGGCGTGCGCGTGGTTTTCGTCGAACTTCTGAACACCAGGATCGAGTTTATCGAACCTCTTGGCCCCAATTCCCCGATCGCGAAATTTCTGGGCAAGAATCCGGATGGCGCGATCCATCATCTCTGTTTCGAGGTGGATGACCTTGCCACCACATGCGAACGGCTGAAACGGGCGGGCACGCGCGTCCTTGGCGACGGCCGTCCGAAAATCGGGGCGCATGGCAAGCCGGTCTTATTCCTCAATCCCAAGGATTGCGCCGGAACCCTGATCGAACTCGAACAGATCTAAGCGTTCCCTTTCAATTCCTGAAGCAGGGACCACTAAACGCGCTTGGAAAGGCGCAGCCGCCAGGTTTTCAAGCCGGAAAGCGGATTGATGCCTTCCGCGATTTTTTCAAATCCCTCCCGTTCGTAAAAGTGCAGCGCCCGCGCGTTGTCTTGATTGACGTCAAGGGTAAGGCCGCTTGGCGAAAGCCGCAGCGCCTCGCCGAGAAGGCGGCGCGCGGCGCCGCTTCCTTTCGCCCGCGGCGCGACGGCGAGCTGATCGAGATAGGCCGCCGCCGGATCGAAGGTCACGAAGCCAAGCAGCTGATCCCCGCCGTCGAACGCGCAGACGGTACGGGCGCCAGCTGCTTCGAGGCCCCGCACATGATCGAGAAACCATGGTCTGCGCTGCCCAAAATCAATCGCCGGCATTGTCTCTTGCCAGCTTGCAACCCAGAGGTCCGCGAGGCTTTCGAGATCCGCGCCGGTTCGTGTCCGCAAACGCAAATCCATTGCTGAAGGGGTCTCGTTGTTCATAGCCTCAGGGTTCTCGCAGCATGAGGGGGGCGGCGCAAGAGTGGCCGCGCGGCGGCCCATGAGCGGGGAAGCAAGGCTTTTCTTGGCCATCTGGGACATAGAAGAAATTTTACTGCATGATCCGTCTTTGATGAGTATAGTTTCCCACATCCAACGAGAAACCGCCGTTTGAGTTGAAACAGAGTGGCGCTTTCCTTATGTTGGCTTGATCCCTCTTCGCGCAGAGGACTTCGATTCGCGGATGGATGAAACTCAACTTGGCGCCGCTTCGACCGTTGCCATCATCGGCGGCGGTCAGGCAGGCGGCGAGGCCGCGACGCTCCTGCGGCAAAACCGCTTTGAGGGCCG
Source organism: Methylocella sp. (assembly GCA_035509135.1). Classification (GTDB taxonomy): domain Bacteria; phylum Pseudomonadota; class Alphaproteobacteria; order Rhizobiales; family Beijerinckiaceae; genus Methylocapsa. Next base: position 11,407 of record DATJLX010000233.1, on the reverse strand, counting down.
TATCGTCCTCATCGGCGAAGAGGAGATGCTTCCCTATCTGCGCCCGCCTTTGTCAAAGGCGTTTCTTGCCCGGGAAATCGGCAGGGATGGGCTGATCTACAAGGCCGCGATCGCCTATGAGAGAGCGAAAGTCGAGATGCGGCTCGGCGAACGTGTCGAGGCGATCGAGCCGGGCGCCAAAAGGCTTTTGCTCAATGATGGCGCAACCTTCGGCTATGACAGGCTGATCATCGCGACAGGCGGCCGTGCCCGCCCATTGCCGGTGCCAGGCGCCGGTTTGGGCAATATTCTCTATCTGCGCACCATTGCCGATGTTGAATTGCTGCAGCCGCTCATGATCAGCGGCCGGAGGCTCGTTATCGTCGGCGGCGGCTATGTCGGGCTCGAAGTCGCGGCCGTCGCGGCCAAGCGCGGACTTGCCGTCACCGTGCTTGAGGCCGCCCCGCGCGTGCTCGCACGTGTCACCGCGCCCGCTCTGTCGGACTTCTATGAGCGGGTTCATCGGGACGCCGGCGTCGATATTCACACCGGCGTGACCGTCAGCGGTTTTGCGGCGGGGGCGGGGGATGGCCGCGTCGCCGCCGTTCAATGCGCGGATGGCCAGTCCTTTGCCGCCGATTTCGTGTTGATCGGTATTGGTCTTGTTCCCAACACGGAGCTTGCGGAACGCGCCGGGCTTCGCGTGGATGATGGCATTGTCGTCGATGCGGCGAGCCGCAGCAGCGATCCCGATATTTATGCAATCGGAGACTGCGCGATGCATGCGCATCACGGATTTCTGCGCCGGAAAATCCGTCTGGAATCGGTTCCGAATGCGCTTGAGCAAGCCCGGGCGGCGGTGGCGTCGATCACCGGACGGCCTCTTCCCGAGGCGGCCGCGCCCTGGTTCTGGTCCGATCAATATGATCTCAAATTGCAGATGGTCGGCCTCTCCGAGGGCTATGAGGATCTTGTGATCCGGGGCAACACAGAAACGCCGTCCTTCATTGCCTTTTATCTGAAAAATGGCGCGGTCATCGCCGCCGATTCGATCAACCGGCCGGGCGATTTTATGGCCGCCAAACGCTTTGTCGGCGAGCGGATGACGATCGCCCCGGCGCGTCTCGCGGATGAAACGGTGCCGCTAAAATCCTTGATGGCCGCCGCCTAGCGCGGGTTGGTGGGCAAGCTGATTTTGCGCACGGCGGTAGCCTGATATCGAGGTTCAATCCAACTTCTTGCAGCTGAAGGCGGCTGTTTGATAGGGGAAAGTGACTTCGCTTTTGCCGGCAAGTTCGGGCGACGTCTCTATCAGTTTTCGGATCCGCGCCGCGATGCGCTCCTGCTCCAGGGCCGGCAGCGCGGCGATGAAGCTTGTGGACAATGCGCGATCGACGATGACCTGCTCGGCGGCGCCTGTATGCCCATTCGGAAAGCGCCTTTCGCGAAGAGGGCCAAAACCGTCGGCCGGAAACAGCCGCCGCCATTCCTGCGTGTGATGGCGCGGCGTGTTGCCTTCATAAGGCCGCATGATTTCGGAGAGCGCCGCAACCCACCCCACGCTTTCGTCGCGCACATTCCAGATTAATCCGAGCACGCCGCCGGGTTTCAGGACGCGACGGATTTCGCCAAGCGCCTCGCGCCGCGCGAACCAGTGAAAGGACTGCGCGCAGACGACGGCGTCGGCGGAGCTGTCCCCCAGCGGAATGTGCTCGGCCGAGCCTTGCTTCGCCGTGATGCCGGGATTGCGTGCGATGAGCTGCGTCAGCATCGCGGGGACGGGCTCGACCGCAATAGGGGTTGCGCCCGTCGCGCAAAGATCGGGAATGAATTTTCCCGTGCCGGCGCCGAGATCGAGCACGGTCTTGCCCTTTGTCAAGGCGAGGTCGCCTCGCAGCCATTCCGCCACCTCGGGAGGATAATCAGGCCGCCCCTTGACATAGGTGGCCGCGCCCTTGGCGAAGCCGCTGGCGGCGGAGCGATGAATGTCGAGCAATCCTGTCTCCGATGGCGTCATTATCCCGGTTGATATGCGAAACCAACTCTCAAAACTGGTGCAGCCGCCTCACGGTTTCGCCCGGGTCACGCCGTTGGCCAGGACGGCCGCCCGGTGGAAAAGGCGCAGGCATCGCGGCGGCGGCTTGCGGCGGCATGGACGAAGTCCGGGGCGCCATCACCGCGTTGGCCTGCGGCGAAGTGCTCATGTCATATACGGCGACCATGGTGCCCTCTTCCGATGTTTCGGCGATGAAATTATAGCCCTTTAGCGAAAGCACCCGCGAGACCACTTGCTGAAGCGAACCGGCAAAGGTTCCCGAGACGGAGCGGCTCAGATCCGCGGAAGACCGGAATTGCAGACTATAGGCTTTTTGCAGCGCGGCCAGCAATTCTTCGACTGATGCCCCCTTCGCCTCGACTTTAATGGCATCGGAATCGCCCGTGATGAGGACTTCCGCGCGGGCGCCAGCCGATAACGCCTGCGCGAGGCTGGCGAGCATGACCGCCGCTATAAAAACGCGTGGTCTTGGGGTGCGGAACACATTGGGCATCCGGGTTTCAAGCCTTTCTCTTTGGCCATGATAGCATATCCGCCGCGTATCGGTGTCACTCAAATGGCGGAGGTGGATGAGCTGCCGCTGAGAGCCGGCTCCGGAAGTTTGCAAAGTGGCTGATGGTTTATCCATCAGTTTTGTCCGATTTTAAGCGTCAATCGGACAAGATTGTTTCACGTGAAACTTTTTTGTCCGATTGGGGAAAGCCCTGCACTGGAGTTCCGCGCGCTCATGCGACGCGTTTGGCTGGCCCGGCGAAGCGCCCATAAAAACTTTCGCCTAATTTCGCCATGTCCAAGAGGATCTTCGGCGGCGCGAAGCGCTCTCCAAATTTTTTCTGGAGCCCTTCGCAGAGCGCGACAAAATGGGCGGCGCCCATGCCGTCGATATAACTCAATGTGCCGCCGGTGAAAGGCGCGAAGCCAAAGCCGATGATCGAGCCGACATCGGCCTCGCGCGGGTCGGTCACGATGCCGTCCTCGATCACGCGCGCTGCCTCCACAGCCTGGGTGACGAGAAAGCGCTGTTTGAGTTCGGCGATATCGATCCGGTCCGGATCAAGCTTTGCTGGTTGAAGGGCATCAAGACCCGGCCACAGGGTCTTCGTGCCCTGTGCCGGATAATCGTAAAAGCCCTTGCCGTTCTTGCGGCCATGACGGCCGTGATCGATGACCAGGGCTTTTAGCAGATTTTCTTGGGCCGGATCAATCGAGGCCTCCCCCAAATCGCGTTTCGTTGCCTCGATGATTTTCAAAGCGAGATCGAGCGCGACCTCGTCGTTGAGTGCGAGCGGCCCGACTGGCATGCCGGCCATTTTGGCGACGTTCTCAATCATCGCGGGCGGGACGCCCTCGATCAGCATGATGTGGCCTTCATGAATATAATTGCCGACGCAGCGGTTGGCGTAAAAGCCGCGCGCATCACGGACAACGATGGGTGTTTTCTTGATCGCGCGAACATAATCCAACGCGGTTGCAAGCGCCCGGTCGCCGGTTCTCGCGCCGAGAATTACCTCGACAAGAAGCATTTTTTCCACCGGCGAGAAAAAATGAATTCCGATGAAATTTTCTGGTTTGCCATAGGTTTCGGCAAGCGAGGTGATTGGCAGCGTCGATGTGTTCGAGGCGAAGATCGTGCCGGCTTTGAGAACTGCGCGCGCTTTTTGGGTTGCGGCGGCCTTGATCGCGCGATCCTCGAAAACCGCCTCGATCACGAGATCGGAATCCGCGAGATCGTTGTAATCAGCGGTTGGCCTGATCCTTGAGAGAAGCGCCTCCTTGTCGGCGGTTGTGGCGCGGCCCTTGACCACTTGCCCGGAAATCAGCTTGCCGCAGATCTCCTTGCCCCGGTCGGCCGCCGCCTGGTCCTGATCGATGAGCACCACCTCCATCCCGGCGCTCGCGGTGACATAGGCAATGCCTGCGCCCATGAAACCGGCACCGAGAATTCCGACACGCTTGATGCTTAAGGCCGGAACGCCGACGGGGCGCCGTGCGCCCTTGTTCAATTCCCCCATGGAAATGAACAACGTGCGGATCATCGCGGCGGCTTCGGGCGAACGCAGGATCTTGGCGAACCACCGCGACTCGACGCGCAAGGCCAAATCAAAAGGCAATTGCAGGCCCTCATAGACGCTCGCCAAGATTGCCCTTGCCGCTGGATAATTGTCATGCGTCTCCCGCCGGTAGATGGCGTTGGCGGCGGGCCACACCATCATGCCTTGGGCTGAAAACACTTTCCCGGATGGAAGTTTGAAACTTTTCTCGTCCCATGGCGCGACGCCCTTGCCGCCCGCCGCGATCCAGGTTTTGGCCTTCGCGATGATGTCGCCTGCGGGGGCCACCTCATGGACGAGATTCATCGCCTTGGCCGCTTTCGGCCTGATCTGCTCGCCCTTGAACAGCATTTGCAGGGCGTCGCCGGTCTGCATCAGACGGGCGACGCGCTGGGTGCCGCCGGCGCCCGGAAATAGGCCAACCTTGATCTCCGGCAGTCCCACGCGCGCGCGGTCGTCGTCGGCGATGACCCGGTAATGACAGGCGAGCGCAAGCTCGAAGGCGCCGCCAACACAGGTGCCATTGATCGCGATGGCGAAGGGCTTGCCGCAGGTTTCGAGCTTGCGATAAATCTGCGAGAGACGGCTCGCGCGCTCGAAAATGAGTTTCGCGGCTTCCTCCTCGCCTTTGTCCTGCCGCGCCCTTTGATAATCGGAGGAGACACTTTGCAGCATCGAAAGATCGGCGCCGCCTGAAAACGTCTCCTTGCCCGAGGTGATCACGCAGCCTTTGACGGCTGCCTCGGCCGCGACACGATCGACGGCCGCTTCGATTTCGTCGATAACCTCAGCCGTGATGACATTCATCGAGCGCCCTGGCATGTCCCAGGTCAGAAGCGCGATGCCGCCGGAATCCGTCTCGAAGCGGAAATTTACAAAATTCATGGGCCTCTCCCTGCGGCATTTTGGCCGAACCTGGGTTTAAGACGTTCGCTCGGCTGGGTCGTGATAGATTTCACTGAAAGGCACGCCCTCGGCGACCTTCTGAATGAGACTCAGCGCCGCGGCGTTGCCTCCGTTTGCGTTCATCCACCGCAGCACGCGGCACGCCGCGCGCGCATAGAGGTTATGATCCGTTCCCGCCGCGCGGGTCCACTCCATAGGAGCCATCGGGAAAAATCCTGTGGCTTTGACACGGCACCGATCACTTTCCGTGCTCGCAAGAAGGTATCTTGGATCGTCCGAAACGATCACCGCGAGGCCTTCGTCGAACCAGGCGGGAATGGCGCCCAAAATGAACTTGGCGAAACCGAGCCGTTCGTGCAGTTCAATATGCGATCGTTCATGCGCGACGATGACAGGGATCAGTCCAAGCGGGGCAAGACGAATCCCGACACTGGCATAGCTGATGCCTTTTGCGCCTCCGCCTCCGAGCCGCCGCCAACACCCATCCGTGGCGCAGGCGAGAACCTCTGGTGCCGCACGCAACTCACCATAGAAATCGGCAGCTTTTCGGTCGCCTTCGCGTATGGCGCCTGCTAGTCGCGCCCGCAGAGGCTCCGGCATGGCGGCATCGACGTAGACGCGCCCGTAAAGCTGCTCGAAGCCAAAGCAGCGTGGACAGACCAGCGCCGCCAAGGTCGGTTGCACCGAAAAGACTGTGCCAGCGCCCGCAGCGGAAAGAGCAATAAGGCTTATAGCGATAATTCTATACCAGCGTTTCATTTTGCCGTAATTCATTCAAACATCCATCTCCAAAGGTGCCGTTAAACCGGGTGGTTAAGTTTCATCCTCAAAACAATGAATATATGGGCTCGATGATCTGAGCACGAAAGGCTGGCCGCGTGACGCTGTGCAACATAAAAAAATCGACGTCGCCGGTAAACCTGTCTTTTCTCGTTTCTGGGAGGAGATGTGCGAAGTTCTTTGGCTCTCCTTACACCCGGACGGCTTGGGCAAGCATGGCGGGGACGATCATCCGATGAAAGGGCAGCACAACGGTTAGATAGGTTCGGCCGAGCAGATTATGCGGGCGCACCAAAGTCGTCGTCGTAATTTGACTATGAGTGCCAAGCTTAGTCAGATCGACAACGATACGAAAATCAAGATGCCAGTCATCGAAACCAAGAACAACGCGCTCTGGTGTCCTGCTGATGACCGGGAAGGCTCCGACGCGGGCGCTTCCATCGTATCTTTCGTGCAACGCGAGTTCCGCCGGTTTGAGACCCAACAGCGAGGCAATTCGATTGCGCAAATGCATGAGCCCACGAATCCAACCAGGCGCCCGTTCCAGAACCCGGCGCGCCACCGTGATGGCGTCCGTGTCCACTTCATCGACGACGAGGCAATATGCATCGGCAAACTCAGCGTCAGGAAGAAGTGCGGTTAATTGGCTATCCGGCATGACTATCTCAACGTGCACATCAAACTCCGCCGATTCATCCGTGCGCGTGCGCGCCCCATGAGCGGCGCTTGCGCATTATCTTATGATTACCTTAGGATCACTACCTTTGCGCGTAAGCAGCATCACAAATGGGCTAGACTCGCTCGATAATCGTAGCAGTTCCCATGCCAGCCCCGATGCAGAGCGTAATGAGCGCGGTTGCCTTACCTGAACGTTCGAGCTCGTCGAGCGCGGTGCCAAGCAGCATGGCGCCAGTCGCGCCAAGCGGATGACCCATAGCGATCGCGCCGCCATTGACATTGAGCCTTGTCATGTCGAGGTCGAAGGCTTGGGCGAACCGCAGCACGACAGAGGCAAAGGCTTCATTGATCTCGATAAGATCGATGTCATCGAGCGTCATACCGGCGCGGGCCAGGACTTTCTTGGTGACATCGACGGGACCGGTCAGCATCATCGCTGGCTCCGAGCCGATATTCGCGAAGGCGCGAATTTTTCCGCGCGGCTTGCGGGCCATCGCCCGACCCGCCTCGGCCGAGCCGATAAGAACCGCCGCCGCGCCATCCACGATACCCGACGAATTGCCGGCATGATGGACATGAATGACCCTTTCCACTTCGGGATGCGCATCGACTGCTACTGCGTCGAAGCCGCCTTGCTCACCCATCATCGTGAAAGAAGGTTTCAGCGCGGCGAGCGTCTGCATATCGGTTGTGGGCCGCATATGTTCGTCGCGATCAAGAATGGTGATGCCATTGATATCACGCACGGGGACCAGGGAATTTTTGAACCGCCCCTCGCTCCAGGCCTTTGCCGCGCGTTGTTGCGAGGTGACCGCATATTGGTCGACGTCGTCGCGGGAAAATCCATATTTGGTGGCGATGAGATCAGCGGAGATGCCCTGTGGCATGAAATAGGACTTGATCGCGATCGCGGGATCGACCGGCCAAGCTCCGCCCGAGGCGCCGATTCCGACGCGGCTCATCGATTCGACGCCGCCGCCGACCGTAAGCTCATGTTGTCCGGCCATGATTTGCGCGGCGGAGAAATTCACCGCGTCGAGGCCAGAGGCGCAGAATCGATTGATCTGAACGCCTGGCACATGATTGCCATAGTCCGCGGTGAGCGCCGCCGCGCGGGCAATGTCGCCGCCAGCCTCGCCGACGGGATCGACACAACCTAAGACGACATCATCAACGAGATGGGTGTCAAGATCACTGCGCTCCTTGATGGCGCGCAGCACGGTCGTTGCCAATCCGAGGGTCGAGACCTCGTGCAGCGCTCCGTCTGGCTTGCCGCGCCCACGCGGTGTGCGAACATGATCGTAAATAAAAGCTTCGGACACCTAGTCCTCCAGGGTGGTTCGCATGAGGTTGGCGGTGACAATCAAAACTGCTCGGCGCCCAGCGCCATCATCGTTTCGGCGCCAGCGGAGATGCGAGTGAGGTGGACGCTTGTCTTGGGCATAATGCGCTCCATGAAATATTTGCCCATAAGCAGCTTTGCGTTCATCGCGGCGGCGTCGCCATTGCCGGCGGCTTTGATCGCATGGCCGGCCCTCGCCATATGCGCCCACATGAAGCCAAGCGCGACCAGCCCAAAAAGATGCATATAATCATAGGAGCCAGCACCCGCATTGTCAGGCTTGGCCATGGCATTGTGCATGAACCACAAGGTCGCCTGTTCGAGATGGGAGAGGCCTTGCTTCAGCCCGGTCAGATAAGGCGCCAAGGCGGTATCGCCCTCATGATCCTTGATGAAGGATTTGACCTCGGTGAAAAACGCCATGACCGCGCGGCCGCCGTCCTTGGCGAGCTTGCGGCCGACGAGATCGAGAGCCTGTATGCCATTCGCCCCTTCATAGATCATCGCGATCCGGGCATCACGGACGAATTGCTCCATGCCCCATTCCTCGACATAGCCGTGGCCGCCGAGGACTTGCTGGGCCTTGACCGTGTTGTCAAAACCCCGATCGGTGAGGACGCCTTTCAGCACGGGCGTCAGCAGCCCCAGGAGATCCGCGGCGGCCTCGGCTTCGGCCTTGTCGCCGGAGCGGTGCGCGATGTCGCTTTTGAGCGCGGTCCAAATCACAAGGGCCCGCGCCGCTTCGTTGAAGGCGCGGATTGTCATGAGATTGCGCCGGACATCGGGATGAACGATGATCGGATCGGCTGGCTTTTCCGGATATTGCGGCCCCGACAAGGAGCGGCCTTGCAAGCGCTCCTTGGCATAGGCGGCGGCATTCTGATAGGCTGCCTCCGATACCGCCAAGCCCTGGATCGCGACGCCGAGACGCGCCTCATTCATCATGACGAACATGGCGTTCAAGCCTCTATTCGGCTCGCCGACGAGCCAACCTGTGGCGCCATCATAGTTCATTACGCATGTGGCATTGGCGTGAATGCCCATCTTGTGCTCAATGGCCCCGCAAGTCACCTTGTTGGAACTGCCTAGCGAGCCATCCGGTTCGATCAGGATCTTCGGCACGACAAACAGCGAGATGCCTTTGGTGCCAGCGGGGGCGCCCTCGATCCGGGCAAGCACAAGGTGAATGATATTCTCCGCGAGATCATGCTCGCCTGCCGAGATGAAGATTTTTTCACCAAAAATCGCATAGGAACCATCGTCCTTGGGCACGGCCTTGGTTTTGAGAAGGCCAAGATCGGTGCCGCAATGCGATTCGGTGAGGTTCATCGTGCCAGACCAGTCGCCGCTGATCAGCTTCGGCACGAACATCTTTTTCTGCGCATCCGAGCCGTGGGTCAAAAGGGCGGCGAGGGCGCCTTGGCTCAATCCAGGGTACATGGCGAACGCCATATTCGCGGAACTCGCGAATTCATTGACGATCACGGCCAGCGTGTATGGCAATCCCTGGCCGCCATAATCGGTATCGGCGGAGAGCCCGACCCAGCCGCCCTCGACGAAAGCGCGGTAAGCCTCCATGAACCCGCGGGGCGTTGCAACGGAGCCATTCTTGTCGCGGACGCAGCCGGCCCTGTCGCCCGCCTGATTTAATGGAAGAAGCGTTTCCTCGCAGAGCTTCGCCGCCTCCGACAGAATGGCCTCGATGAGATCGGGCGTGACCTCGGCGAAGCCGGGCAAATTGTTGTAACGCTGGATCGGAAAAACATCGCGGAGCAGGAACAAAACGTCTTCGACTGGCGCCTTGTAACTCGGCATGGACTGTCCTTCCCGGTGCCTCGGCGCCGGCGCGTGATTTGTTATGTCTATATAGTCAGTGATGAGGCGTCCAGCAAACGCGCTTTGAACAAATGTCGATGAGACGGCCCCCTACGGTCTTATCCAGAAACTTTGCGAATTTTTTAGATCATGCTCTCGAGCGAGATGACTTCTTCAGACCTGATGATTCTTTGATTTAGAGCATGATCTTGCCGAAAACTTTGCAACTTTTCTGCATAGGCCATTCGAAACGGGGAACCATGGCAACAAGGACAGCGCGTGTCTGCGCTCGCCTTGGCCTGTGGCGTGATACGGGTTTGGCTACTCTCTGGATTGATCATCGGGACCCGGGTTGCGAGGTGGTGTTTCAGCCGGCCGTCGATAGGCCTTGCGCAAGGTTTTGATTGCCTCATCGATTTGGCTACGCTGGCGTTCGAGGAAGTCAATCTGAGCGGCGATCTGCTCTGGCAACAAATCCCTCTCAAGCTCCGTGCTACCAGACTCCTCCTTGCGGCAAGAGAGAATATCGGCAATCTCTGACAGTGTGAACCCGAGAGATTTGCCCTTAAGAATCATCTTGAGATGAAGCCTGTCGCGGGCATCATACGGGCGGTTGGTGCCTTCCCGTCGTGGCCGCAGCAGGCCACGGTCCTCATAAAACCGGAGAGCCCGGCTGGTCACTTGGAAATCCCGGGCCATCTCCCGTATCGAGTAAAGTTGCAATGTCTCTTCTGGTTGCGGGTGGCCGTCATTGCGCGCCTCCCGCAATTTCTCATCATCAGGTCCGTCCGAGGCGCCATGATGCAACCAGCGCCCGGATTCGTGTTGAGTGTTTGTCTCCATCGCTCATCCGATTGCTCGATGCTCAACTCCAAGGGAAAGTAACGCCATTTTACACGGAATACAACTAAAAAGTGTATATATGAAAAATACGCGTAATAATTTCAGACTGCTTGGCGCTCAGAGGCTGGGCATGACTCAATCTGCGTTATTTTTGGTTGAGCGAAGGGAATTTGCCGGACGCTGGGGCTTTGCCGCATAATGGGCTAGCAAGAACGTATGATTCCTTGGAATTCGGCGGGTTTAACCGAAAGGGAAGACGAAAGCGCGGTGGCGAGCCAAGTGAGGCCAAGCCGGTTTTCAGCGCTCAACCGATGGTCCGCTCCGGGCAAGCCAGGGGCGCAAAAATAAAGAAATTCCTTCGTTATTTGGCGATGAAAGGGTGTGCGTGTCGGCAATTTCTCAAAAGAACGCTGCTGGCTCGTTCAATTTGAGCGTTCCAGACGTGCTAGCTCAAGTACGAGACGAAGGCTTGGCGTCGTCGCCAGCCGGAAGCTGGCATCAGGCCGCCGGGATTTTTTCGGCGATCGCGACCATGCTTTCGTCTGATTGGCCCCCCCATGGAACAAGAGGCCAGCGGCGTGCTGATTTGATCCAAAAACTGGAAGTATTGGAGTTTACCTTGCGAAACGGCGATTCTGGTGAGAACGAATCGCTCAGAATCGCCCTTGCCGGTCTTGAAGCCGAGTTGCTGGCTTGGCGTGGAATGTCATGCCTGGGCGAGCCGTCAGGGCGAGAATCGAGCGAAACTGCCAGTCATCAAGCTGATGGAGGGGCGTTGCTCGAGGCGGCAGCGGCGAACCTGAAACAACCGCAGGGGTCGCTGGACCCATTCGATCGTCTCGCGCGGGATATCGAAAAGCCAGTGGCTCAACATGGGGAAACCAATGCGCATCGGCCATTGAGTGAAAAGCAGGGCAGCCCGCATGACGGTCCCGGGACGGTTCGAGCGGCCAGTAT
>DATJLX010000232.1:0-13740 GCA_035509135.1 Methylocella sp. | reverse complement strand
CGACCGGATCCGGGCCCCAAATATCTTCGCAGATAGGAATGCCGATCCGCACGCCCTTGAACACGACCGGCCCCGGCATCGGTCCCGGCGTGAACACACGCTTTTCATCGAACACGCCGTAATTCGGCAAATCAACCTTGAAGCGGATGGCCTCGATGCGGCCTTTGTCGAGGAGGGCAAAGGCGTTGTAGCAATGCCCATTCTCCGCCCAGGGGAGCCCAACGAGGACCGCGGGGCCGCCATCGCTGGTCTCGGCCGCGATCCTTTCGCAGGCCGCCCGGCAGGCCTCGACAAAGGCCGGTTTCAAGACGAGGTCCTCGGGCGGATAGCCGGCGAGGAAAAGCTCGGAAAACATCACGAGATCGGCGCCGAAGGCTTGCGCCTCGGCGCGGGCGGCGCGCAGCCGCGCGAGATTGCCGGCGATGTCGCCCACCGTGCAATCGATCTGCGCGAGGCCAATAACGAGGCGGTTCGCGGGAGGCTGGCTGTTCACTGGCGGCTCATGAGCGGCCCTGTCCGCAGTCCGGCATCACTCCGCGGCATCGGCCTGGGCGCGGCCGCGCTCGATCCGTTCCGCCTTCAAGAGTTCAGCGACGAGAAAGGCCACTTCGATCGCCTGCTCGGCATTGAGCCTCGGATCGCAGTAGGTATGGTAGCGATCGCGGAGATCAGCTTCCGATATGGCGCGCGCGCCGCCAATGCATTCCGTGACATTCTTGCCGGTCATTTCGAGGTGAACGCCGCCGGCATAGGTGCCCTCTGCCCGGTGGACCGCAAAGAATGTGCGAATCTCGCTGATGATCTTGTCGAACGGCCGGGTCTTGTAGCCGCCCGCCGCCTTGACCGTATTGCCATGCATCGGATCGCATGACCAAACGAGGCTTCGCCCTTCCCTTTTTACGGCACGGATAAGATCCGGCAGACGCTCCGCCGCCTTCTCGGCGCCAAAGCGGCAAATCAAGGTCAGGCGGCCGGGCTCATTGGCCGGGTTCAGTATATCGATCAGGCGCAGCAATTCATCGGGCGTGATCGAGGGACCGCATTTGAGGCCCAGCGGATTTTTCACGCCTCGCGCATATTCCACATGGGCATGATCGGGATGACGGGTGCGGTCGCCGATCCAGAGCATATGGCCGGAGGTCGCATAATGATCACCGGTCGTCGAATCGATCCGGGTCAGCGCTTCTTCGTAGCCAAGCAGAAGCGCTTCGTGCGAGGTGTAAAAATCCGTCTGCCGCAATTCCTGATGCGCCTCGGGATCAAGGCCGATGGCGCGCATGAAGCCAAGCGTTTCGGTGATGCGGGAGGCGAGCTCCTCATAGCGGGCGGACTGCGGGCTATCCTTGATGAAGCCCAGCATCCAGCCATGCGCGTTTTCGAGATTGGCATAGCCGCCTGTTGCAAAAGCGCGAAGCAAATTCAAGGTTGCCGCCGATTGCCGGTAGGCCATCAGCTGGCGGTCAGGATCGGGCACGCGCGAACGGGCATCAAAGGCAATGTCGTTGATGATATCGCCGCGATAGCTCGGCAGTTCGACTCCGTCAATCGTTTCAGTTGGCGCCGAGCGCGGCTTGGCGAATTGCCCGGCGATGCGGCCAAGCTTGACCACGGGAAGCGCGGCGGCGAAGGTCGTCACCACCGCCATCTGCAGAAACACCCGGAAAAAATCGCGGATATTGTCGGCCGCATGTTCGGCAAAGCTTTCGGCGCAGTCGCCGCCTTGCAAAAGAAAAGCCTCGCCCGCCGCGGCCTTGCCCAGCATCTGCCTGAGCTTGCGCGCCTCCCCCGCGAAGACGAGCGGCGGAAAGCCGGCGAGCTGACGCTCGACCTCGGCAAGCGCCACCTCGTCGGCGTAGACCGGCACCTGCTCGATTGGTTTGTCTCTCCAGCTGGCGGGCGACCAGCAATTTGCGGGCATAATTTCTAACTCCTGGGGCGGTGCCCCTCAGCTTGCGAAATCAAAATGCCTTATACAAAAGATTTTTACAAATGCGACAGAAACCCTACTCCCCTGCGATTGTCCCCGCATCCGGACCTTCCGGGCCGGGGATTTCCCGCTCGAACCGCGCGGTGCGCGTCCGCATGGTGACGAGTTCCTCCGCAGAGGTCGGATGCAGCGCCATGGTCGCGTCGAAATCGGCTTTTTTGGCGCCCATTTTCACGGCAATTCCCAAAATCTGCGCCATTTCGCTCGCGTCCTCGCCGAGGATATGGACGCCAAGGACGCGGTCGGTCCCGCCATCGACGATGATCTTCATCAAGGTTTTCTCATCCCGCCCGGAAAGCGCCGCCTTCAAGGGGCGGAACTTCGCCATGTAAATATCGACGCAATCAAAGGTTTCGCGCGCCTCCGTCTCGGTCAGGCCGACGGTGCCAAGTTCCGGCGTCGAGAAAACCGCGGTCGGAATGGTGCTGTGTTCGACAGCTTCCGGTTTGCCGCCAAAAACCGTATCGGCGAAAGCATGGCCCTCGCGGATCGCGACCGGCGTCAAGGCGAGCCGGTTAGTGACATCGCCGACGGCATAGATCGATTCGACATTGGATTTGGAAAAGGCATCGACCTTCACCGCGCCAAAGCCATCGAGCGCGACACCGGCCTGTTCGAGCCCCAGCCCCTTCGTGTTTGGGAGCCGGCCGGTTGCGATCATCACATGGTCGGCGTCGAGCACGGCACCTTTCGTCAAGCTGACATGATAGCCCGCTGGCATCTTGTCGATGCGGGTGAGCTGCTGGCCGAAATGGAGCTTGACGCCGGCATGCGCAAGCCCGTCCCGCACGCCGGTGCGCAGATCCTCGTCAAAACCGCGCAGCACGTTCTCGCCTCGCATGACCAGCGAAACTTCGGTGCCGAGCCTTGCGAAAATCGCCGCGAATTCGACCGCGATATAGCCGCCCCCGACAATCAAGAGGCGCTTCGGCAAGGATGCAAGGTCAAATATTTCGTTCGAGGTGATCGCATGATCGCGGCCGGGGACATCCGGTTCGAAAACGGGCGCGGCACCCGTGGCAATCAGAATTAGTCTCGTGCTCACCTTGCGGCCATCGGCAACAAGATGCACGTGGTGGACATCCTCGATTGTCGCGCGACTGTCAACGACCGCGACCCCCGCCTTCTCGAGATTGCTCCGATAGATCGCGGAGAGCCGCGTGATTTCCTTCTCCTTCGCCGCGACAAGTTTCGGCCAATCGAAGGACGCCCCGCTCAATGTCCATCCGAATCCCGCCGCATCGGAAAAATGATCCTTGAACCGGCTTGCGTAGACCATGAGCTTTTTGGGCACACAGCCCCGGATCACGCAGGTGCCCCCAATGCGGAATTCCTCGGCGATCATGACTCTCGCGCCATGGGCCGCCGCGATGCGTGCGGCACGCACGCCGCCCGATCCAGCGCCGATCACAAAGAGATCGACCTCATAGTCCGTCATTCCACTTCTCCATCCCAAGTCCGACTATGACACGATCTTTTCACGCGCAAAAGCTGATGGTTTCCGTCTCATAATCGCGAGCGGATGGGAAGCAGCGTTAACGGAAATGCCATGCCATTCTCGATTAGGGGAACGTTCGCGTTCTTAAACGATGGCCTGGATTGGGCGCTTCGATACAAGCCTATCCGAATGCCGCATAATCAAGAACCGGCACGCAAAACCGCATGCAAAAACGCCCGTCGAGCCATCGCGAGGCGCAACCTCGGATAAGGAAATCGAATGAACTTCGCCAATGAAACGCCGGCGCGAAATCCTCACGCCAGTTCCGACACAGGGCCGCCATATTTGCCCCGTTATTGGATGAAGGGCCGGCCTCGTCATGGTTGATGAATCCTGAATGAAGAAAGCGCGTTAGCGCGTCACCGGATGTTAACTGTTCGCGTCAAAAGTTCGCCTCAAAGAGCCATCAAAAAGTTAACGTCAGTCCTGTCCAACTTTTCCGCGTTCCCTTCATCATCTGGAATCCCCTTCATCATTTGAGGTCACTTCATCATCGATATGCGGCGCCTCGAATACAAGGCTGCTTCGCCCAGCCAGAACTGCGAGATTGAACGTGCGACAACCGTGTCCCGGGCTGGCCATCGTGAAAAGGGCCACACGCCTCGCCTCCACCGGATTCGTGGCGCTCTTGTCGGGTATTTTCTCTCCAACCTCGACGGAAACGGCGGTTGCGAACGGCGACACCCGCACCTTGTATCTTTATCATTCCCACACTGGCGAATCGATCCAAGCCACCTTCCGCGTCAACGGCTCCTATGATCCGGCGGTTCTCGCCAAGCTCAATTATTTTCTGCGCGACTGGCGCAACAACGATCAAACCCGGATGGACCCGCGTCTGTTCGACGTGGTCTGGGAAGCCTACCGGACGGCCGGCGCAACCCAGCCGATCGTCATCGTTTCGGCCTATCGCTCGCCGCAAACCAATGCGATGCTGCGCCGCCGCTCGCATGCGGTCGCCGAGCATTCCCAACATATTTTGGGCCGCGCGATGGACACGACCATGCCCGGCATGTCGATGGAAAGAATTCGCGAAATCGGCATGCGTCTGCAACGCGGCGGCGTCGGCTGGTATCCAAGTGAGAATTTCGTCCATCTCGATGTGGGCAGCGTGAGATATTGGCCGCGCATGAGCTACGAACAGCTCGCCCGGATCTTCCCGGATGGCAAATCCGTCGATCTCGCGGCGGACGGCCGCGCCCTGCCCCGCTACGAGGAAGCGCGCGCCGAAATCGCGGCACGCGGGGGCGTCATGTCCGACGTGCCGCAGGCGGCGCCTTCGGCCGGTGGATTCTTTGCGTGGCTGTTTGGCAAACACGACGAAGAGAGCGGCGAAGAACGGGAAGCCCAAGCCGCCCCGCCGCAGACGGCCCACGCTCAGCGCGCGCGGCATACGGAAACCGAGGTTGCCGCGCTCCGCACGGCGAGCGAGCCTGCCGCGGGCACCGCGCCGGCCGTCGCCGCCAATCACAGCACCCCGGCGGCAACCGGCCTCCCAACACCGGCGCCGGAAACCCCGGCAACAGCAGGGGGGACACGCGTCGCGGATTTGGGCGCTTCGATTCCGCCATACGAAGCCAGCGCCACGGCAGCCAAACAAGATTCAAACACGGCCGCAACCGGCACTTCGAATCCGGGCAAACGATGGACCCTTTCGACGCCCGCGCCGGTTCCACCGCCGCGTCCATCCCTGCCCGGCAATAAGGCCCTCGCCTTTGCCGAGGCGCCCGTGCCGCCGGCGCGGCCAGCCTCGCTGACCCGCGCCGCCACGCTGGCGCCGGACCAAGTTCACCCGGTGCCCGGCAAAGACGCCGTCCAAGCGGCCAAGAGCGACAGCAAAACAGACACCGCGAGCAATACCGCCGTGGCAGGCGCGGCAAATCCGCCCCTGGCACGCGCCGCCAATCTTCCGGTCGTGATCACCCAAGGACCAAAGGATCGCGCCGCCGCCGTGCCGAACCACGTCCTGGCCTTCGCATCGGATACGCCGGTGCAAGATCAAGACGCTGCGACAAGCAGGACGCCTGGCCAAACCCTTAGTCAGTCAACCTCGCAACCTTCGGCGGCGCAACTCGACCGGGTCAGGTCCCGCGGGCTCGCGGGTGAGGTCGCGGCGGCGAGTTTTCCAACACCGTCGATTCTTGGACCCACCTTCACCGGCCTGCGGCGGGCGGCGCGGGTCATTCCGGGTGCCCTATCGAACACGCCCTCAGTGGCTTATGTTGCGGCCTTCCGTGCCAAGGCCAGCGATCTCGAAGCCGACCATTTCAGCGGCCCGGCCGCAAAACCCCTCGCGATCGCGCAAGGCTTGGTTCATCCCGGAGACGGCGGTGGAAAAAATTGACGATGACCGGATATCTGCGATTTTAATCAGTGATGCTGCTGCAACAAACAATTGGCCATAGACCCAGTACATGAGCCTATTATTGATCGCGTAAGTTCCCTAACTTGAGCCTCTGATAATTGGTTTCCAGACGGTAGAAAGTTTTGTACCGAAGAGGGGGCCGGCAATCCTTTGTTCGCTGGAAATAGAGGCTTCAGATTCCGGCTTAATAAGTTCGGATCGTTGAAATTTGAATTTGAAAATTTCGAATTCGTGAGGTTTTGCTCGAACTTCATCGAATTCTGAAATGCTTGTCCATGTGCAAGGACACCCAAACCGTTCGATGAATTAATCTGCGTTTCTTGCGTGCAAAACAGCAATTTACAAAAAGATGCCTGGCTCCCTTCGCAATTGTTTTTGGCGACTTCATATGCCGCTGTCGCGGCCGCTACAATGGCAGCGGTTTTTTTCCCGGTGGCCTCCGCAGCTTCTTCGGACAGCACCAAAAGGGCAGAACCGAGATTTGCATAGCGCTCCAATGTATCCAACGCGGATTTACCGGTCACACATTTCCACTGTTGGTTTTCTGATTTGGCCGGCGAAGTTATACAAACGACAAGTGCCGCAGCCTCGAACAGGTAAAGCAGTTTCATGACTACCTCCCGTTGGCAAATCGCAGACTGCATACCTTGACTGCAACAGAGGCGGCGGACGGCTCTTTTCCGTTGGACCTCAATTGTCCAAAAAGCTGCGGAGCTTGCGCGAGCGTGATGGATGTTTCAGCTTGCGGAGGGCCTTGGCTTCGATCTGGCGGATGCGTTCGCGAGTCACTGAGAACTGCTGGCCAACCTCCTCCAGCGTGTGATCGGTGTTCATGCCGATGCCGAAGCGCATCCGCAGCACGCGTTCCTCGCGCGCCGTCAAGGAGGCGAGCACCCGCGTCGTTGTCTCGCGAAGGTTCGATTGAATCGCGGCGTCGATCGGCAGAATGGCGTTCTTGTCTTCGATGAAATCGCCGAGATGGGAATCCTCCTCGTCGCCGATCGGCGTTTCAAGCGAGATCGGCTCCTTGGCGATCTTCAAGACCTTGCGCACTTTTTCGAGCGGCATGGCGAGCTTTTCGGCGAGCTCCTCAGGGGTTGGCTCGCGGCCAATCTCATGCAGCATCTGGCGCGAGGTACGCACGATCTTGTTGATCGTTTCGATCATATGCACCGGGATGCGGATCGTCCTTGCTTGATCGGCAATGCTGCGGGTGATCGCTTGCCTAATCCACCAGGTCGCATAGGTCGAGAATTTATAGCCGCGCCGGTATTCGAACTTATCGACCGCCTTCATCAAGCCGATATTGCCTTCTTGGATCAAATCCAAAAATTGCAGGCCGCGATTGGTGTATTTCTTGGCGATCGAAATGACGAGACGGAGGTTTGCCTCCACCATCTCCTTCTTGGCCTGGCGCGCCTCCCGCTCGCCCTTTTGCACCAGATGGACGATTCTGCGGAATTCCTGAATCTCAAGGCCGGTCTCGGTCGCGAGCCCGTGGATGTCGGCGAGAAGCTCCTTGATCTGCTCCTTCGCGCGGGCGACGAAATCCTTCCAGCCGCGGCCGCCAAGCTTGGAAACCCGCAAGAGCCATTTCGGGTCGAGTTCGGAATTCTGGTAATTCTTGAGAAAATCCTCGCGGGTCACACCCGAACCCTCGGCCAGGCGCAACAGCCGTGTCTCAAGCCCGATCAAGCGCTTGTTGATGTCATAGAGCTGGTCGACCAGCGCCTCGATCCGGTTTGGATTGAGCGAAAGCGATTTGACATCGACGACGATATCCCGCTTGAGGGCTTTGTATTTGCGCTCCTGCGACGGCGTCAGCGTTTCATTTTTCAAGATATTGACGACATTCTGGTCTTGCAGACGCCGCAGCTTCTTATAGGTGCCGGCGATCCTGTCGAAGGTTTCGAGGACCTTGGGCTTGAGCTCCGCCTCCATGGCCGACAGCGAGACCGAGTTTTCCATGTCGTCTTCTTCGTCGAAGGCGTCTTCGGGAATGGGCGCGTCGAGGCCGCCCTCCTCGCTGGCCGGCCGCAGGCGCGCCGGCGGATCGAGCGGCGCGATCGCCGGAGCCTGCTGCTGCGCGGCCAGCGCCTCGGCGGCGCCCGGCGCCGTCATGTCGATCTTGGGGGTATTCTTGCCGTCGGGACCCGCATAGGTCGCTTCGAGATCGATGATGTCGCGCAAGAGGACCTTGCTGTCGTTCAACTCATCGCGCCAGATGATGATTGCCTGAAAGGTGAGGGGGCTCTCGCAAAGCCCTGCGATCATCGCCTCGCGGCCTGCCTCGATGCGCTTGGCGATGGCGATTTCGCCCTCGCGCGACAAGAGCTCGACCGAGCCCATCTCGCGCAGATACATTCGCACGGGGTCATCGGTGCGATCGGCGGGTTCGGACGAGCGGGCCGTCACCGCCTTCGACTGCACGGCCTCGATCAGATCGCCGCCCTGCGTCTCTTCTTCCTCCTCGGAAGCGTCCTCGGAAGACGAATCATCTTGCTCTTCGTTCTCGGTGACATTGATGCCCATCTCGTTCAGCATCGAGAGAATGTCTTCGATCTGCTCGGAATTGACTTCCTCGGAGGGAAGCACGGCATTCAATTCCGCATAAGTGACGAAGCCCCGCTTCTTGGCGAGCTTGATCATCCGCTTGACGGCGGCATCGGTGAGATCGAGCAAAGGGCCGTCGGCGACTTCGACCGCGCCGCGATCCGCCTCGGTAGTCTCACTGTCCTTTTTCGCCATCAAGGGTCTCCAAATTTGAGGAAAATACCGCGGGCGTTGCCTTCCTCACGGGTCTTGAAGCACGTCTAAAAAAGCACTGTCTTGAAGCTTGCGGGTTTCATGTCCCCTGACGCCCCGTCGGCGGCGTGTTTCGCCGGCCCATCGAAATTCGCCTGCCCATCGAAAAAAGCGGAGGGCCCATTCACGCCCCCTCTTCAACATTGTTCCCGCGCGCCGTGCTTCAACCGTCCACCATTCCTGAAGGCCACCTGCTCTCTTGAGCTGCCCAGCGGGCCGGGTGTTGAGATGGCTCGCAGGCTGGCAAGAGCCAAACCACCGCCACGGCTTTCTGGCTCCTACAAACTTCCGCTCGGGCGCCCCGATTGAACGCCAAAACCTTCCACCGCGGCCTCGATCCCAGCGAGTGCCGACAATTGCTCTTGAATATCCCTGAGACGGCCGAGATTGGCCTCGCTGAAATCCTTACCTAGAGCCAATTCAGCCAATTGCAACTCCCTATGTAACGCCCTGGCGCGGTGATGCAAGCTCAGGGCTTGTTTCAAAACTTCCCCGGCGTCGGCCTCCGCCGCTCCGGGCTTGAGATACCAATGCGACACATGGGCCGCCATGCCGTCGAGCCTTTGCAGGATGGGTCCGAAACCGAGGTCTTCAGCGGCGGCGCGAAGCCTTGCCGCGTCCATGCCGGTGCTGTCAAGCGGAGCGGTAGCCGCCATAGAGACCCATGAGGCCATGAGCGCATCGCGCAACGCTCCCGCTTCGGTGCTGACAAACGCGGCCTCGGCCAAATCCTCGATATGCTTCCCAATCAATCCGGGATGATTGAGAAGAAGAAGCAAAATCAACCCCTCGCGTGGCGGAAGGCTCGATCTTCCGGGGCGAAACAAGGGCGATAATGCGAGGCTGCGGCTGACCGGCGGCAGCGGCGTCAGATGGCTTTTAAACTCGCCGGAACTTTGCCCCTTGGCTTTTGGCCCGGCGGCCCGCATGGCGTTCGTCATGCCCTTGAAAGGGCGGGACATGTCTCCTGGCGCAGCCGGCCGGCTGAAGAATTGATAGAGCCGCGCCTTGAATTCGGACTGGTAGTGGCGGCGCAGCGCCTCATCCCTGATCTCGCGAGCGATGTCCGCAAACCGCCGTTCGAGCCCGGCGCGGCGCTCCGGCGTGCCGAAATCCTTGTTTTCGGTTTCCCGGACCCAAATGAGACCGGCGAACGGCAGCGCTTGCGAAAGCACCTGTGAGACAGCCTCGCGCCCGCCGGCGCGGACAAGGTCGTCCGGGTCCTCCCCCTCGGGCAGCATCGCGAATCTGAGCGAACGGCCTGGCCCGATGAGGGGCAGCGCCATGTCGATGGCCCGGTAGGCCGCCTTGCGGCCGGCCCTGTCGCCATCAAAGCAAAGGATGGGCTCCTCCGACATTTTCCACAAAAGTTCGCATTGTTCGGGCGTGAGCGCCGTCCCAAGCGGCGCCACCGCGGCCTCAAATCCCGCCGAAGTCATCGCGATCACATCGACATAGCCCTCGACGACGACGACCTCGGCACCATCATGGGCGGCCCTGCGGGCGCGATGGTTATTGTAAAGAATGGCGCCTTTATGGAAGAGCGCGGTTTCCGGCGAATTCAGATATTTCGGCTGGGCGTCCTTGCCGAGCGCCCGCCCGCCAAAGGCGATGACCCTGCCTGTGGAATCCTGGATCGGAAACAGGATCCGGTCGCGAAAACGGTCATAGGGGACCGCGATGTCCTCGCCATGGATCAAAAGCCCCGCCTCGATCATCGCTTGCACGGACACGCCCTTGGCGGCGAGCGCATCCCGCAAAGTATATTTTTCGGGCAAAGCGTAGCCCAATTGGAACCGGTCCTGCAGTCCGGCATCAAGCCCGCGCGCCGCGAGATAGGCGCAAGCCGCCCCCCCTTGCCGGCCGGCAAGCTGCCCGGAAAAATAGGCTGCGGCGAGCGCCAGCACCTCATGCAGGCTCGCCCGCTCCTGTTCCCTCGCCTCGGCTTCGGGCGACATTTGCGGCAAGGCAAGCCCAGCCTCATGGGCAAGCCGCTTGACCGCTTCCGGGAACGAAAGCCCCTCGGTCTCCATCAGAAAATCAAAAATATTGCCATTTTTGCCCGCCGAATGGTCAAACCAAGCCATTTTCTGGTCATTCACAAAGAAAGATGGCGTTTTCTCGCTGTTGAATGGCGAGAGTCCTTTCCATTCGCGCCCTGCCCGCAGCAGCTTGACACGTCCGCGCACGACCTCCGACACCGGAAGCCTGGCTTTGATCTCTTCGAGAAAGGACGGCGGAAATCGCATCAGTGCAACCCACAAACACATGCGCGGATTCGGCGGGCCGGGTAAAGGCCTATCGCGCTTGTCCCCTTTTTTCACAGGCCGCGGCTGGGCAAAGCTTATCTCCGGTGCAGCCGCTCCGTTGCGGCGAGATGCGCCTGCCAAGCGTGGCGCTCGAGCTCCGGATCGAGATGCTCTTCCTGGGGCAGCCCCACGCATAAATAGGCAATCAGTTTCCATGCGTCCGGCACCGCAAGTGCCTTGGCAATCTCTTGAGGGTTGAGGATCGAGACCCAGCCAACGCCAAGGCCTTGTGCCCGCGCCGCGAGCCAAAAGGTGTGGACCGCCGCGACCACCGAATAATCCAGCGTCTCCGGCATGGTTTGGCGACCAAGGCCCAAGCCCGCCTCCGTTGCATGGTCGCAGAAGATTGCCAAATGCACCGGCGCCTCGCGGAGCCCCGAAAGCTTGAGAGTGGCATAGAGCGCCGCGCGCTCTCCTTCATAGGATTTCAGTGCCGCCGCGTTGCAGGCCTGAAAGCTTCCAATCACAGCCTCCCGCGCCGCCGCCGTCTCGACACTGACGAAGCGCCAGGGCTGGCTATTGCCGACGGAGGGCGCCTGGGCGGCCTGGCAAACCAGCTCCTCGATCAGCGAGGCCGCGACGCTATCCGGCTTGAAGCGGCGGACGTCCCGGCGCCAAGCGAAAAGATCGGCCAAGCGGGCGCGAAAAGCGCCGTCGAACACCGGCGGCTTGCCCTGCCCTGCCCCGCGCGTCACCGCCGCCTCCCAAAACCAATTTTATAAATCCGAACGTTCCCCCGCCGAGGACCGCCCCTTAGTTTGCGAAACGGAAATGCAGCACGTCGCCGTCCTCGACACAATAGTCCTTGCCTTCAAGCCGGAATTTTCCCGCCTCCCGCGCCCCCGCCTCGCCGTTGCAGGCGACATAATCCGTGTAGGCAATGGTCTCCGAGCGGATGAATCCCTTTTCGAAATCCGTGTGGATCACGCCCGCCGCCTGCGGCGCCCTTGTGCCTTGCGGGATCGTCCAGGCGCGCGCTTCCTTCGGCCCCACGGTGAAAAAGGTGATGAGCCTGAGCAGCCCATAGCCTGCCCGGATGACGCGATTGAGGCCCGGCTCGATAAGGCCCACGGCTTCAAGATAGTCCTTGCGCTCATCCTCGGCCAGCACCGCGATCTCGCTTTCGATCTTCGCCGAAACGATGACCGCGACCGCGCCTTCCTCGGCCGCGCGGGTCTCGACGGCCTTGGAAAACGCATTGCCGCCGCTTGCCGAGGCTTCCTCGACATTGCACACATAAAGCACCGGCTTCGATGACAGGAGCCCGAGACCCTTGAAGAGCTTTTGCTCGTCCTCCTTGACCTGCGCGAGCCGCGCCGGCTTTCCCTCGCGCAGCAAGGCGAGGCAGCGCCCCGCGAGATCGCTGATCTCCTTTGCCTCCTTATCGCCGCCCTTGGCTTTCTTTTCTAAGGCAGCAACGCGTTTTTCGAGGCTTTCGAGATCGGCGAGCATCAATTCGGTTTCAATCGTCTCGATATCGTCGAGTGGCGCGATCTTGCCTTCAACATGGGTGATGTCGCTGTCCTCGAAGCAGCGCACGATATGGGCGATCGCGTCGCATTCGCGGATATTCGCCAGGAATTGATTGCCGAGTCCCTCGCCTTTCGAGGCGCCGCGCACGAGGCCCGCGATATCGACGAAGGTGAGCCGCGTCGGAATGATCTCCTTCGAGCCCGCGATTTTCGCCAGCGTCTCAAGCCGCGCGTCGGGCACCGCGACATCGCCGACATTCGGCTCGATGGTGCAAAAGGGATAGTTCGCCGCCTGCGCCGCCGCCGTCTGCGTCAGCGCATTGAAGAGAGTCGATTTGCCGACATTGGGCAGACCGACGATGCCGCATTTGAAACCCATGAAAGATGTGTCCTATGGCGCCGCGTGATGCTTGCCAAATTCAAGGTTGAAGGGATTGGCGATCCGCAAGCCGGAAATCACTTGGCCGTCCTTAATGTCCTCGGACACGAAAGAACACAGGCTCCGTGTCAAGCCGCTAAACAACGGCGAGCCAATCGCGCGCGAGGCTGTTCCAGTTGAGGAAAGCGTTCAGCAGCCCGAAGGCGATAAGCCCATAGCCCCAATGGTCGAGGCGAAGCCCAAAGAAATTGCTGTGCTTGCCGGGATGGTCGAGGGTCCGCCCGTAATAGACGCAAGGAGGCCCCCAGAACAAAAACAGCAAAACACTCGTGGATTCCCGGCTCAAATGAAAAGCGGTGCCCAGTCCCCCCGCGATGAAAACGGCAACGATAAAGAAAACGGCGACCAAATATCCGAAGCGGGAAAAGAAAACCATCATGCGATCCGATTGCTGGTGTGCGAAATTTCATAGCGTCATAGGCCGAAGCGAGAGCCGCCGCCAGTGCCGGTTCCATTGCGAGAGGTTGAAGGTAGAAATGAGGCCGAAGCGCCGCTGGCGGAGCTGGGCTTAAACGGAACGGCTGTCCTCAGCGTGAAGGGATTTTGAAGTCAAGGACGGCCGTAGGCCGCCAGCGGAGCTGGCCGCAGGTCCTTGAGTTCAAAAGCCATTCACGCTCCAGTGAGGCCGTGCTGGTTAAGGAAGGTTGTCTGTGAATTAGCAAACAATGGTGCTATTTCCCGTCCTTTCGATGGTCTCGTCTCTCTATAATGGCGGCGTGATCAGCCATCGCACCTGGCGAGTTACCTCCTACATGACCATGTCTTAGCTCATCGAGTAGCGAAGAGATTGCGTGACGAATATCAGCCGGAGCATCGGCGACAATCTGAAGAACTTGTGCCTCGGTCTTGCCTAAAAATGCACCGGCCT
>DATJLX010000231.1:0-11065 GCA_035509135.1 Methylocella sp. | reverse complement strand
TTTTGCGCTTCAAACCTTCTTCGTAGGAAATCGCCTCATAGTCCGAAACCGCGCTATATTTCAGCCCGACGTCGGCGAGGGCATCGAGCTTGGCCGAAGTGTCGAATTTCTTGAGCTTCACCTTATCGACGTAAAAAGTGTCGAGCAGGGTATTGTAGACGCTCTCATCATCGAACGAGACGACGAAGATTTTCGCGGCGCCGATCGGCATATACCACCGGCAGCCAAGCGGAATGTTGGAAACATAGATGAGATATTTGCCTTCGCCATCGAGCGCATCGCCGAAGGTCTCGACGAGCTTCGGCAGGGTTTCATAGTCCTGGATGGAGCCGGCCAGGAAGCCGATCGCCGGCTTGCCGCTTTCGGAGACGGTGAAAACATCCTTGATAACGGTCTCCGGCCCATCGTAGGAGATGTCGCCGCGAAAGCCGAAGCGGCCCGCGACATGCGTGTCCGCCTTCAAGGCTGGCTTCAGGAGCCGGCCTTCGGCCTCCAATTTGGCGAAAGGCGTGTCGGTAATGGCTGTCATCTGTGATCCTTTTGTCGTGAAGCCGCCATCAGTTGGGGCAATCCGCGCACTCCTTGCGTATCGAGCGCGCAAGAGGGCGGGATCGACAGATAGGATCGGGGGCCTTCCTTGGTGACGCCGTTTCATCGAAGCTTTTGAGCTTCGCTATGAAACGCCTAAAGTTTAGGCAAGCAAGTAATATGCCTACACATAAAGCTTGCCGCCTTTTTCCAGAAACTCGGCGCTCTTTTCCGCCATGCCCTTTTCGCGTTCTTCGATCGCCAAAGCCTCTTCCCGCAGATCCTGGGTGATCTTCATCGAGCAGAACTGCGGGCCGCACATTGAACAGAAATGCGCGGTCTTATGGGCGTCCTTCGGCAGCGTTTCATCGTGGAAGAGCCGCGCGGTGTCGGGATCGAGCCCCAAATTGAACTGATCCTGCCAGCGGAAATCGAACCGCGCACGCGACACCGCATCGTCGCGGATCTGCGCAGCCGGATGCCCCTTCGCGAGATCGCCGGCATGCGCCGCGATCCGATAGGTGATGACGCCGGTCTTCACGTCGTCGCGGTCCGGCAGGCCAAGATGCTCCTTCGGAGTCACATAGCAGAGCATGGCACAGCCAAACCAGCCGATCATCGCGGCGCCAATGCCTGAGGTGATGTGGTCATAGCCCGGCGCGATATCGGTCGTCAGCGGCCCGAGTGTGTAGAAGGGCGCCTCGCCGCATTCTTCGAGCTGCTTTTCCATATTGATCTTGATTTTGTGCATCGGCACATGGCCGGGGCCTTCGATCATCACCTGGCAGCCCTTGGCCCAGGCGATCTTCGTCAGTTCGCCAAGTGTTTCAAGCTCGGCGAATTGGGCGCGGTCATTGGCATCGGCGATCGAGCCCGGACGCAGGCCATCGCCCAGCGAGAAAGAGACATCATAGGCGCGCATGATGTCGCAAATCTCATCAAAACGCTCATAGAGAAAACTCTCCTTGTGATGCGCAAGGCACCAGCGCGCCATGATCGAGCCGCCGCGCGAGACAATGCCCGTGGTCCGCCTGGCGGTGAGAGGCACATAGGCGAGGCGCACGCCCGCATGGATGGTGAAATAATCGACGCCCTGCTCGGCCTGCTCGATCAGCGTATCGCGGAAAATCTCCCAAGTGAGCTTGACCGGATCGCCATCGGTTTTTTCGAGCGCTTGATAAATCGGCACCGTGCCAATCGGCACCGGCGCATTGCGCAGGATCCAGTCGCGGATATTGTGGATATTGCGGCCGGTCGAGAGATCCATCACGGTATCGGCGCCCCAGCGGATCGCCCAGACCATTTTCTCGACTTCCTCGGCAACCGAGGAGGTTACAGCCGAATTGCCGATGTTGGCATTGACCTTGACCAAGAAATTGCGGCCGATGATCATCGGCTCAAGTTCTGGATGGTTGATGTTGGCAGGGATGATCGCGCGGCCCCGGGCGATCTCGTCGCGAACGAATTCTGGCGTGACGAAGGCGGGGATCGCGGCGCCGAAACTCTCGCCGTCCTGGAGCCGCGCCTCGCCGCCTTCAGGCATCTGTTCACGGCCGAGATTTTCCCGCGCGGCGGCGAAAATCATTTCCTCCGTGATGATCCCGGCGCGGGCCAATTCATATTGGGTGACGGGGAGGCCTTGGCGGCCCTTGCGGGGCGAGCGGTTCGCCGGGCAGGGCGGCACCAGGCGGTTTCCCGCAACGCCGCCATTGTCTTCCGGCCGCACCGCACGCCCTTGATAGCGTTCAAGTCCCTGGCGCGCCGCGAGCCAGGGCTCGCGAATGGCGGCAAGGCCCGCCGACAAATCGATCGAGACCGCGTCTTGCGTATAAGGTCCGGAGGGATCGTAGACTCGGACCGGCGGCTCGTTGGCGGAAGGGTCGAGCGCGATCTCCCGGAAAGGCACCGCAAGGCCCGGATTGCGCTTCGGATGATGATAGATCTTTTTCGAGCCCGGCAGCGGCCCGCAGGTCACGCTTTGCGGCACGCGGTTTTGCGGCTTCTCCCGAATATTCATCGCGATCCTCCGCGGCGGGCGTCTCCAAACGGGGCGGGAGGCGGATGCGAAGCGGCGAGAATGGAACTCGTCCTTGGCTGCCGGTCCCTTCGCTGGCATTACCCAGAATCAGGTTCTACGGGTGTAATCTCAGCCGCCGTCTCCGGCAGCACCCCATGGCGAGCCGGTGACTATAGGCCGCGCGAAGGGATCGGGCAAGCCGCGTCGTCCTCCCTCTAGTGTTGCAATCATCGTATCGAGGTCGACGGTGTGGGCCTCTACCGAGAGGTTGGCCGGAAGGATGCGCCGCCGATCGTGCTGATACACGTCTCTCCGTCGTCCTCGCGGATGTTCGACTCGGAACCGGTCATACCTCCAGAAACCAAGGGCGAGCAAAGGTGAAGAAGGCGCGCCTGTCCACCCCCGACGTGGGCCTGATTATTTCCCCCTCTTTTTCAGCGTATCGATCAGAAGCCGAGCAGCCGGTCCCGACGAGGCCGGATTCTGGCCGGTGATCAGCTGGCCGTCGGCGACCGTGTGAACACCCCAGTTCTTGACCTTGGAAAAGATGGCCCCGAGGCTCATCAGTTCGTCTTCGACAAGGAAGGGCACCACTTTCGTCAAACCGACCGCATCTTCCTCGCCATTGGTGAAGCCGGTCACGGTCTTGCCCGCGACGAGCCGCTTGCCGTCCGGGGTCTTGACATGACGCAGCGCGCCGGAAGAGTGGCAGACCACCGCGAAGGTCTTGCCGGCGGCCAGGAAGGATTCGAGCAGCTTGATCGAGTTCTCGTCTTCTGCGAGATCCCACATCGGCCCATGACCACCGGGGTAGAAGACAGTATCGTAGTCTTCCTGCTTGACGCTGTCGAGGCGCGCCGTCCTGTCGAGCTGGGCGTTGGCGTCGGCATCCTTCTCGAACCGGCGGGTGATGTCGGTTTGAAAGCTCGGCTCGTTGCTCTTGGGATCGAGCGGCGGGCGCCCGCCCTTGGGTGATGCGAGGGTGATCTTCGCGCCGGCATCCTTGAAGACATAGTAAGGCGCCGCGAGTTCCTCCAGCCAGAAGCCGGTCTTGCGCCCCGTGTTGCCGAGCTGGTCGTGAGAGGTAAGAACCATCAGGACTTTCATGATCCGCTCCTTTCCATAGTCATTGAAGAGTGACCCGGGTGGATGGGCTCGCCGCCTTGCGGGTCGCGGCCGGAAGGCTCAGATTCTCGGCTTGATTTGGGACCCGCGTTTCGGGCCTCGCGCCCCGAGTCCTTCTCGTCACAATGATGCGTGTCTTCTTGGCCAGCGGCGTCGTGGCCCTGGACCCGATCCCAGAGAGCGGCCGCGGAGAAGAACTCTTCGCTCAAGGCCTCATTTTGGGCTCTCCCAGCCAATATCAAGGCCGGTCGGCTCAGTTGCAGCGGTGGATCTCCCGAGTAATTCGCCAAGACTCTTGACACGTGGCACGCACTTGGCACGCTACTCTAACGGCTCGGGCGGGATCTTTTGACGTTGGCGCCGCTTTTGATGAAGCGGGCCTTACCAAGGATAATGGCGTGTTGCGCGGACGACCGGCGAAGAAGTCCTCCTGAGGCTGGTTGGCGGGTTATGCCGGCGAATGCGCCGCCTTGATCGGTCCGACGTCGACGTGAATCTCGTCGCCCTCCACGCGCAGGGCGTAGGGGTGGAGCGTGTTGCGGACGAGGTGTGTCACGCACTTGCCGCTGGCGCAGTCGAAACCCCATTGGTGGTGCTGGCAGGTGATGGTCTGCTCTTTGAAGATAGCGTCGCTCAACGGCATATCCGCATGCGGACAGCGCCCGCGATAAGCCTTGAGCTCACCGCCCGTTGGCCAGACCAGGAGCACGCTCTTGCGGCCGGCCTGAAAGAAGCCCATGCTCCCTTCACTCACGGCATTCGTGTGACAGATAAAAGTGAACGCCATCGGGGTCGCCTTCTGAAAACGAACGTCTGAGAGGCGACACGCAAGTTGCGGACCAGCCGGAAGCTCTCCGAGAGGCGCCCTACGCGCGCCGAATGTCGCAAACGTGACGTCCAACGCGTATCTCTTCGATGAAATCGGCCATGGCCCGGCGAGCGAAACCGTTCCGGTCAAGCGGGGAAGCGAAGCCGGCAGGGACGGATTGCGCAGCGTCGGACGGAGGCGAAGGGGCGAGAATGGCTCGTCCTTGGCTGCCGGTCATCGCGGCCACACGGTGACCGGGACGATTCCGATCGTCTTTTCTGGCGGCGCAGTGATGAGGGCAGCAGCCGCCAGGCTGCCGCACGCTCTAGTTTCGGCTGCCGCGTCGTGATATTCGAGGGGCAAAGGGCGAATTTTCACACGCTTGGCGGATCGTGCCATCCCGGAGTCCAATTCTTGACCACACCCAGAGGCAAAGATGGCTTGCCTGCCGTCCCACAGGCAGTCGTTCAACCCTTGACGCGTGCTGCGATCTTTTTGGTCGTGACGATGAACCCCGGTATCGCCAGTCGCGGCGTAGTCCGATCGTTCTGCGGGGACCTTCCTGCGTTATTGCGCGCTGTGGGTTTCCGCGACATCGAGGGAAACCTTTCCTGTGTGATGGCATTTGGATCGGAGGCGTGGGATAGGCTCTTCGGGCTGCCGCGGCCGGCGGAACTGCATCCGTTCCGCGAAATCCGGGCCGGATCTCGCCATGCCGTCTCGACGCCCGGTGACCTGTTGTTCCACATCCGCGCCAAGCGCATGGATCTCTGCTTTGAATTGGCGACGCAGATCATGGCGCGGCTCGGCGACGCGGTTTCACCCGTGGACGAAGTGCATGGCTTCCGATATTTCGATGACCGCGATCTCATCGGTTTTGTCGACGGAACAGAGAACCCGGCCGGCCAAGCGGCAATCGACGCCACGCTGGTGGACCTGGAGGATGCCGCGTTCGCGGGCGGCAGCTATGTGATCGTACAAAAGTACCTCCACGATTTGGCAGGCTGGGACGCGCTATCCACCGAAGCCCAGGAACGCATCATCGGCCGCACCAAGCTTTCCGACATTGAGCTCGACGACGCGGTCAAGCCGAGCTCCGCACATAATGCGCTGACGACGATCGTCGAGGATGGCAAAGAGATCAAGATTCTCCGCGACAACATGCCGTTCGGCTCGGCCGCACGGGGCGAATTCGGCACCTATTTCATCGGCTACGCCCGTTCGCCCCGAACGATCGAGCAGATGTTGGAAAACATGTTCGTCGGCCGTCCGCCCGGCAACTACGACCGCTTGCTGGATTTCAGCCGGGCGATCAGCGGCAATCTCTTTTTCGTGCCGTCCTTGACCTTCCTGGAGAGCGTCGGGGAGGCGGCGGCGGCCGCTCCTTCCACATCCACTGTGGCGCCCGCGCGGTCGGCTGCGCCCGCCTGCGATGGTTCGCTCGGCATCGGTTCCCTCAAAGGAGATCCGTCCCATGAATAACCTTCACCGCGAGCTTGCCCCGATCTCCGACGCGGCCTGGGCTGATATCGAGGAGGAGACCTCGCGCACCCTGAAGCGCCACCTCGCCGGACGGCGCGTCGTTGACGTGCGGGGACCGGCCGGTGTCGCTTTCTCTGCCGTCGGCACCGGCCATCTCCGCAACATCGAACCACCCAGAGAGGGTATCTTGGCGCGCCAGCGTGAGGTGAAAGCGCTTGTCGAATTGCGCATTCCATTCGATCTTGATCGCCAACAGATCGATGACGTCGAGCGCGGCGCGAATGACTCAGACTGGCAGCCTGCGAAAGACGCCGCGCGCGAACTGGCCTTTGCGGAAGATCGGGCCATCTTCGAGGGCTACGCCGCCGCCGGCATCAAAGGCGTCCGCCAAGGGACCAGCAATCCGCGTATGACCCTTCCCGCTGATGTGCGCGGCTACCCCGACGTCATTGCCCAAGCGGTAAGCGAGCTGCGTCTTGCCGGCGTCAACGGTCCCTATTCGGTGTTGCTGAGCGCCGACGCCTATACCGAGCTCAGCGAGAGCAGGGACCATGGATATCCGGTGCTGGAGCACATCAAGCGGCTTGTGGACGGTGAGATCATCTGGGCGCCGGCGATCGCGGGCGCCTTCGTGCTCACCACCCGCGGCGGTGACTTCGACTTTCATCTTGGCCAGGACGTGTCCATCGGCTACTTGAGCCACACGGACTCCGTCGTTCGCCTATACCTGCAGGAGACATTCACTTTCCTCTTGCTCACGACCGAGGCCGCCGTCGCCTTGAATCCCGCTGGGAAGGCGTGATCGAATTCCCCCGAACATGAGGGAAGCGTCGGCCAATCGCAGCTAACACGTCATGTCCGCTCTTGGCGCAAATCTTGGAGCGAATCTTGGCGCGAAGCGGAAATTCAAACCAACCAACTCCCGCCGCGCACCCGCCCTTGCCTTTGGCCAAGGCCTCAGCTAGAGTTGCGGATCATGATCGAGGGTTTTGGCACTATTTCCTTGCAAGGCGGCGTGGCCAGGCGTTTGGCCGCAGGCCGCACGGCTTTGTTCGCACCGGGATTGCTTAGGCTTATCCGCCCCTGAGAGCCGGCCGGGCGATGCGCCTGGGCGCTCAGGGGATGCCATCCGAGAAAAGCCGCCTAAAAGCCAACCATACGAAGACATTCCGCTTTCGAAGACACTATATTGATGTCTTGAAATCATTGTCTCGCAGACAATCCTGGATTAGCGCCATGACAGAGACGACCCAAACAGTTT
Source organism: Methylocella sp. (assembly GCA_035509135.1). Lineage (GTDB taxonomy): Bacteria > Pseudomonadota > Alphaproteobacteria > Rhizobiales > Beijerinckiaceae > Methylocapsa. Next base: position 3,844 of record DATJLX010000231.1, on the reverse strand, counting down.
CCTCCGCCGCGCCGGCGCGGCAGAATTCCCAAGCCGTCGTGATTTTCGACACGACCTTGCGGGACGGCGAACAATCGCCCGGCGCCTCGATGACCTTCGAGGAAAAGCTGCAAGTCGCCGATCTCCTCGATGCGATGGGAGTCGACATCATCGAGGCCGGTTTCCCGGTGACCTCGGACGGCGATTTCGAGGCCGTTTCCGCTATTGCCAAGCGCATGAAACGGGCGAGCGTCGCGGGCCTTGCCCGGGCGGCCGTCAAGGATATCGACCGTTGCGCCGAAGCGGTCCGCCCGGCGCTCCGCCCGCGCATACATCTGTTTATTTCGACCTCGCCCCTGCATATGAAATACAAGCTGCAAAAGGAGCCAGGCCAGGTTCTCGAAATGATCACGGCAAGCGTGGCGCGGGCGCGCAACCTTGTCGAGGATGTCGAATGGTCGGCGGAAGACGGCACGCGGTCCGAGATCGATTTTCTCTGCCGCTGCGTCGATGCCGCGATCAAGGCGGGCGCGACGACGATCAATATCCCGGATACCGTCGGCTATGCGGTGCCGCATGAATACCGCGCCTTGTTCGAAACCGTCCGGCAACGCGTGCCGAATTCAGACAAGGCGGTTTTTTCCGTCCATTGCCACAATGATCTCGGGCTTGCGGTTGCTAACACTTTGGCTGGCATCGAAGGTGGCGCCCGGCAAGTCGAATGCACGGTCAACGGCATGGGCGAGCGCGCCGGCAATGCCGCCATGGAAGAGGTGGTGATGGCGATGCGGGTGCGGGGCGACACCCTACCTTATCATACGAACATCGACGCGACGATGCTGACAAGGGCCTCGAAGCTCGTTTCGGCGGTGAGCTCATTCCCGGTGCAATACAATAAGGCGATCGTCGGGCGGAATGCCTTCGCGCATGAGAGCGGCATTCACCAGGACGGCATGCTGAAGAATGCCGGGACCTATGAGATCATGACTCCCGAGAGCGTCGGTGTCAGCAAGACCTCGCTCGTCATGGGCAAGCATTCCGGCCGCCATGCCTTCAAGGAAAAGCTGAGGGAGCTTGGCTATGAGCTTGGCGAAAACGCCCTCGAAGACGCCTTTGCCCGCTTCAAGGATCTCGCCGACCGCAAGAAGATCGTTTACGACGAGGATCTTGCCGCCTTGGTCGACGATGAGATCGCCAATGCCCATGACCGCATCAAGCTTGTCGCCTTGACGGTGATCGCCGGCACGAAGGGACCGCAATCGGCGGCCTTGACTCTCGATGTCGATGGCGAGCGGAAAACCCATCAGGCCACGGGCAACGGCCCTGTCGATGCGATCTTCAACGCGATCCTCGCGCTTGTGCCGCACAAAGCCGTGCTCGAACTTTATCAGGTGCATGCGGTCACGCAGGGAACCGACGCGCAGGCCGAGGTCTCCGTGCGGCTTGCCGAGGATGGCAAGACGGTCACCGCCAAGGGCGCCGATCCCGACACTCTGGTCGCCTCGGCAAGGGCCTATATCGCCTCCTTGAACAAGCTGATGGTGAAGCGGGGCAAGGCGCGTCCCGAGGTGCTGACGGGCTGAGACCGCCAACCCGCGCATCAACAAACGGGCGGCTGGGCTTTCGGCGCTGAAACACGGCTGTCATGTCCCGCCGCTATGACCGCGAAACAACACAGGAGCAGTCCCATGATCGAGCCGTTGACCGGATCACTTTCATTCGAACCCGGCGATGTCGTCGCACTGAAATCCGGCGGTCCGGCCATGACGGTCATCGGCGTGAAGGAAGAAGGCGTGCAGTGCGTTTGGTACGCGGAGGCGGCGGACGAGGTGAAAACCGGCGTCGTCCCCGCGATCGCCCTCGAGAAAGCGATTGCCTTCGATGAGGTCGACGATGACGGGGATGAAGATGACGACGATGACAAACACAAGAAGCAGGGCAAGAAGAAACGTCACGGCGACGATTGAGAGGGGTGTGATCCAAAACGGGCTTCAAAGCAGTTAGAGAAGCTCGCCGGATAAGGCTTTATATTTTTTAAAATGACGCGATACAAATCGGAGTCGGAAAACCCATCCGGCCCACTGGGAACGGCCCGGTCGATGCGATCTTCAACGCGATCTTCGCGCTCGTGCCGCGAGGCTTGCCGAAGTCTGTAAATCGATCCCGGCCAGAGCGCCGATCCTGACACGCTGGTTCCTCGGCAAGGGCCTATCGAATGGCCCAACAAACTCATGGCCAAGCGGGAAAGACATGCCCAGGAACACGCCCAGGAGTTATGCCGACTCTAGTATATTATGATGACAGGCTATAAGTTTGCAGATTTCATGCTTAACAATAGTTAAATCGTGCTAAATTACGGCATGTGCTTAAGGTGCTTTGCCTATAGCTAATCAATGTAATACAAAATGAAGGAACAATCCTTAAAGAGTCGCGTTATGCCGTCCGTCAATACGCTAGAACTTAACATAAAGGAGAGTTCCGGATGAGGATAAGCTTGTTAACTACGATAGCGGCAGCGGCGCTGATGGCGGGTGCCGGCTTGGCGACGGCCCAAACCAACATGCCTAGCAACACAAAAACCTCATCGGCGGTCATCCGAGCGCCAGTCAAGTGCGCAAGTGGCCCAGACCAAAGATGATCAGTATGGCACCTCTGGGCAAATGGAAAATCGCTCTGGCCAGCCGGATGCGATGGAGAACAGCCCGACCCAAGGCCGGTCCGCCACCGAGCAGAATCGCTCTGGCCAGCCGGGTGCGATGGAGAACAACCCGACTCAAGGCCGGTCCGCTGCGGAACAAAATAGGACCGGGACAATGGAGCATCGATCCGTTGCGCCCGTTACCTTGTCTCCGGATCAGAAGACTGAGATCCATCGCGTCATCATAGGCAGAGACATCCACCGCGTCGGTCACGCCGATTTCAATCTCGCGGTCGGAACTGCTATCCCAAATACTGTCCGGGTCTATCCCGTTCCCGCCAGGATTGTGTCAATTATCCCGGAATATCGCGGCTTCGATTATATCGTCGTCAAGCATGATCTGATCATCATCGATCCAGCCACGCTCCAAATCGTGGCCGTTCTTCCGGCCTGACGGGCATAGAGCTTAGTCGACACTAAGTGTCAGCCCTTGGCCCCTGCGGCGGGAGTGACCGTGGGGGCCATGCATCGGGAGATCGAGCCAGACCTCGACAGCGTTTGCCTCTCCAGTCCACAGGAACACCTGGATTTGGTTCTGGAACAATACCTTGGAGTTCGCGTTTGCCCGGCGTGACAATTCAAACCCAAGGAGAGTTCCCAGATGAGAACATTGTTGTTGAGCTCGATTGCGGGAATGGCGTTGCTCGCTAGCGGCAGCCTCGCCGCGGCTCCGATGGAATTTTCACCAGATCGCGTGACAAGCGTCGATCACGGCTTCCCACAGAACCAGACAAATACTCTCCGCTCGACGCAAGGCATGGATGCGCGCGTCCAGGTCGCAATGGGGTCGAGAGGACCTGAAAGCGGACATGTCCTTCAAGAACGGCGATCCGTGGCAACCGCTGATTTGTCTTCCGACCAGAAGACGAAACTCCGGGACATCGTCAAGGGCGGGACATTGCAGAGCGTCAACCGTGCGGCTTTTCCGCTTACGGTTGGAACAAAGGTTCCGCGCAGCGTGCGGATTTACGGTGTTCCCCAATCGATCATAGCCATCGCTCCTCAGTACCGCGGTTTCGATTATGTCGTCGTCGACAACAAACTCTTGATCATCGATCCGCACACCCTCCAAATTGTGTATGTTCTTCCCGGTTGACTTGTCAGGCAAGTCCGGGTCCCGGCAAGCGGAAAGCCTGCCGGGGCCAGACTAGAAAATGAGTTGGGAAA
>DATJLX010000230.1:0-10808 GCA_035509135.1 Methylocella sp. | reverse complement strand
CGCAGCTTTGCCGATGCCAGCAAGCTCGTCGAACTCAACCCTCGGAAGGCGACCGCCTATCAATTGCGCAGCGTCATCGCCGCGAAAAAGGGGGACTATGACCAAAGTATCGCCGACGCCAGTAAGGCCCTCGAATTTGATCCCAGCCTCGCCGCAGCCTACGATAGCCGCAGCCTCGCCTACTTTGACAAGGGTGACTGGGACCGCTGCATAGCCGATGCAAGCAAGGCCCTCGAACGCGATCCCAAACTCGCCACAGCTTACGATAGGCGTGGCGCCGCTCACTCGGAAAAGGGCGACTACGGACAGAGCATCTCCGATGCAAGCAAAGCCATCGAACTCGATCCCAAGCTCGCCGCAGCCTATAATACCCGAAGCTGGGCTTATGTGAAAATGGGCGACTACGACCGCGGCATCGCCGATGCGACCAAGGCCATTGATCTCAATCCCAAGCTGGCGGCGCCCTATAATAGCCGCGGCCTGGCCTTCACGAAAATGGGTGACTATGATCGCGCGATTGTTGATGCGAGGAAAGCCATTGATCTCAACCCGAAACTCGCACTCGCCTACGGAATCCGCGGTTTCGCCTATGCCAAAAAGGGAGACGTGAAAAGCGCGATCGCCGACTATCGCCGCCAGCTTGCGTTGGCGCCGAACAATCATCTTATCAAGGAGGTCTTGCAGCATCTCGGCGCGAGCCCATAGTCTTAGGCTTTCGTGGGCTTCTGTCTTGTTTGCCAATATCCGTCGAAAGCCGCAATCTCACCTTCACCAAGACGGTCATTCTGTCGATATCGGTTACGATAGCGCCGAGACCCAGGCGATGCTCTAAAATACGGTAGGCTTGCCAATATCTTCCCAGGGAGATTTTTATGCTCACACGACGTGATGGTTTGAAATTGACTTTGTCTCTGGCTGGCTGGGCGGGGACTGCGACACGGCTTGCTCTAGTATCGTCCGCTCGCGCGGCCGAACCCGTGTTCAAGGTTCCGCCGCTCGGCTATGGCTATGGCGCGATCGAGCCTTATATCGATACGTTGACCATGACGATTCACCATGACAAACATCATGGGGCCTACGTCGCGGCCTTGAACGGGCTCGTCGAAAAATATCCAGAGCTTGCCACCACCCCACCCGTTGTGTTGCTCTCCGATCTCACGGTTGTGCCGGAAGCGGTGCGGGCGTCGGTGCGCAACAATCTCGGCGGCCACTGGAATCACTCGTTCTTTTGGGAGTTGATGACGCCGGGCGGCGCGAAAGAGCCTGGCGGCACTCTGAAAGCCGCGATCGATTCTACGTTTGGCTCGCAAGCCCAGCTCATTGAGAAAGTCAATGCCGCCGGGACCGGCCGCTTTGGCTCTGGCTGGGCGTGGCTCGTCGTCGGCAAGGACGGCAAGCTCGCGATCATCTCAACGCCCAATCAGGACACGCCACTCGAACAAGGCGTGCAACGGGTGGTGCTGGGCGTCGATGTGTGGGAGCATGCCTATTATCTCAAATATCAAAACAAGCGGGCCGACTATCTCGCGGCATGGTGGAACACGGTCAATTGGGACAAAGCGTCGGCGAATTTCGCCAAGCCCCCGGTGTGAATCAGGCGAGCGTGACTGTAGATGGCTCTTTGCTCCGCCGTTCACGAGAACCAGCGCAACACCGCGGCGCAGGTCAGTGCGGTCACGCCGAGGACCGCAAGGCTCCGCCAAACTGCATCCCCCCGCGCAACGGTGATGCGCCGCATAAAATAAAATGTGAGCAGGGTAACTGCCAGTCCAGCGCAAGCGATTTTCACGCAAAGCGCCGCCAAAGCGAGATGGTGGATCTGGGGAAGCTCGCCTTCCTGGAAATAGCTGACCGTCCCGAAGCCCACCCCGCTCAAAGCCTGTACAAGCCAAGCAAGCAAGGTCAGCCAAGCCATCTTGCGCAACACCGGCGCCGCCGGTTTGAACCATAGGGCCGCAACGGGAAGCCCGGTGACCGCGGCCGCGCCGAAATTATGGGCGATCTGCACGCCGCTGTAGAGAATGTTCTCAGCTTCCATTCTGTGGCTACTGGACTGTCACAGTGATGCAGGCCTGCGCCCCAATCGGCGTATGGTTCTTGTTAACGGGGCTGACACAAACTTTGTGGTCGCCGGGCTTCAGCGCCACAAGCTTAAAGCTGCCCTTGAGCCTATGGGCCATCCCGACCTCGTCACCATCAACGAATAAATGGACATGATCCACCTTTGGCGCGGCCTTGACTTCATATTCCACCTTATAGGTGTGTTTTGCCTCCAATTTCGCGCCGTCGGCGGGCGCCAGAATTGTCGCGAAGCTGTCTTCAGCCGCCGCTGGAAGGACGAAACGTGCGGGGCCGATATGGCTGAGAGTGACCGCAGCGGCGAGTGCGCCCACGCAGGCCTTGGATATCTTGTCTGACATGATGAATCCTCGATCTGAAGGAGAAAAATAGGCGGTGCCAATGACTGATGGCGGCGCTGGGCGAGTGCCCGATCAGATCAGGATTGGAGGCGCGCGCGGCTGCCCGGCAAAGCCCACAGACCTCGTTAGTGAGCCAAGGAGTGCGGGTGGCGCGACCATCGCAGAAAGATGCGCTACATAGACCGCTCCCGCCGTTGTCTGCGGCAAAACGCCAACCACGGCATGCACGATTGGGCAGCAAGGGCAATTGTCATTTTGGCACGGCAGAGGTGTGCCACCATTATGGGATCTCGCATCGGCGTCGAGCAGAGAACAGTGAACTCGCGATTTCCCACCATCAGCGCCAAACAGGGCGAGGCCGGAGTTTGCGACGCCTGAATTCGGGCCGGCCGCATGCGCGGCAACAGGCGCGAGCCGGTGTTGTGCGGGCATCCATAATTGGGCGAGGCATGCAGTGAGAACCAGCCAACATCGAGTCGACCGCGTCCAGCCTCGACACAGGTTTGGCCATAGCCCGGCCATTCGCACGCTATGCCCTTGAGTAGTTGGTTGGTCCCCGCACACAATCGAAACTGCGAACTTTCCGCGTCAAGAGTCAAGCTCTATTCGTTGACGGCGAAACCTGTTCAATCTCACGGACTGGTTCGTGTCCTGACGCTTACGATCAGACAATATCAGTTTCAAGCAAAAGTGAGAAATCCGCCCGTGCCGGGGTAGAACGGCTGGACTCTGGCACTATTTGTCCCCAATCCGGCTCGGCGCAAAACTTGCCTGTTTCGGACGACGCTTAAAGCGCGTTGAAGTTGCCGAACTCGAAGGAGATAACCATGGACCGTCGTGAATTCATTGCTGTTGCCGGCACCGTTGCCGCTGCCGCCACAGCGTCCCAGGCTTTCGCACAAATGGGCGAGGAGCCGATGATGCATCCACCGAAATACAAGGCGCTCGAGGAAGCGGCCTCGCATTGCGTTGCAACCGGCAACGATTGTCTACGGCATTGCCTTGGCATGTATGCGATGAAAGACACGAGCATGGCGGGTTGCGCCGATGCGGCCTATCAAGTCGTCGCCGCCTGTGGCGCTCTGCAAGCGCTGGCGGCGGTCAACTCGCCGCATGTGGGTGCCGTCGCCAAAGGCGTGGAACAGATCTGCAAGGACTGTCAAGCCGAATGCGAGAAGTACCCAAAGGTTGCCGAATGCAAAGCCTGCGGCGAGTCGTGCAAGGCCTGCGCCGCGGAATGCGCCAAGGCCGCCGCTGCCTAAATCAGAATTTGATCAACGGCCGCTTGCGTTCAAGCGGACATTTTGGATCTAGAAATTGCGGTCCGGCACCCATCGCCGGATCGCATCGGGCGGCACAGAATTGATGGGATCATTGCAACAGTGCGGTTTGTTTGCAATCGCCCCAGCCCGTGCTACACTTTCGATAGCCATGCATCGCTTTCGCCAAGGGTGGAGTGCTCAGCGCGCCGGGCTCGGCGTGAGCGTGATTTTTGCGCTTGTGCTTCAGACTTTTGTAGCCGCGACCGCACCCATTGCAACACTCGATTCCCCGGCCCGCGTCACCTGTATGGACGCTGGTTTGCGGCCTGACTTGCCCCGTGGTGCACATCGGCATTGTCACGGAGTTTGCTGCATTCTGGGTTGTGCCGCTTGCAGCAACGTTCCTCTCGCGGGAGCGTCAGGAGTGGCGATTTTACCCACCCGCATCGCTTCGGCCATTAAGTGGTCGGTGACGCCAGCAATTGCGTCTTGCCTTCCGCTGAAAGTCTATTTCGGCGCGCGCGGCCCGCCCCAAATCATCTGATTTCGGCATTGCCGGGCGCTTCTTGAGAATTCGCAGCGCAGTCTGACGCTGCTCGGGCGCAAGCGCCTCTTCACCCAGAACAACGTCGTTGCCTTACGCACAAGGCAATCGCACGTTGCCAGAGACTTTCTAAAGCGGGTTGGATTAGGTCATGAACGAGCATGGCGTTAGCTTTCATGCCCGCGGCATGCACTGCTCCGGCTGCGAGCGTGTCATTGAAGACTCAGTGCGCCGCCTTCCCGGCGTTCAGCAGGTCAAAGCTAACTATCCGGCTGAGACGGTCGCCGTCGTCTTCGATCCGGCGTTGACACATATCGAGGATATCTGCGCCGCAGTCTCGCGGAAAGGCTACCGTTGCTCTTTAGGGGATGCCGGTGAAGCTCCGCGCAATCGATTCAGAAAGCTGGCTGCCCTTATCCTGGGATTCGCCGGAATTCTCCTCATTATTTTTCTCGATACCAAATTTATCAGCCAGAGTGGGGCGCCCGACATAACCCGGCACATGGGCTATGATCTCATTTTTGTTCTTGGGCTCCTGACCGGGTTTCATTGCGTTGGCATGTGCGGCGGCCTTGTCTTGAGCTACACGGCAGATGACGCGCGCTTAGGACAAAGCTCCTACCTGTCGCATGTGGTTTATGGAGCGGCGAAGACCTTCTCTTACTCAGTCATTGGCGCCATGTTCGGCCTGCTCGGCGCCATCATCGCCTTTACGCCGATGCTGCGCGGCATCGCGGGCATCACTGCCGGGATGTTTCTGGTCCTGTTCGGCCTCAACATGCTGAACCTCTTTCCGGTTCTGCGCAAAATACGGTTCAGGCTCCCGGCTGGCGTCGCGAGCTTTGCTGGTCAGAACAGCCGTAGCCGCAACCGCCCATTGGTGATTGGCCTTTCGAATGGTCTGATGATCGCCTGCGGCCCGCTGCAAGCCATGTATGTGATGGCGGCGGGAACCGGCAGCCCCCTTGAAGGCGCGAAGATGCTCTTCACCTTCGGGCTCGGTACGCTGCCAGTTATGCTCGGTTTTGGTATTTTGAGCAGCATGATCTCAGGGGCCCTGACCCATCAATTGTTGCGCGCCTCCGGGGTAATTTTGATTCTCTTGGGTACGGTCATGATCAATCGTGGACTGATCTTGACCGGCACGGGATACGATCTGCAATCAACCCTAACATTGGCAATGAACAGACTTGGTTTTGCTGAAACGCCTCAACCCACTTCATCCGTTGAGAGCAATGTTCAAATCATCCAAATGAATGTCACCAAATCGGGATATCAACCCAATCATTTCGTCTTGCGCCGCGGAGTTCCAGTCAAATGGATCATTGACGGTAAGGAAATCACGGAATGCAATAGGCGGATCGTCGTTCCCAAACTCGGTCTGGAGTTCGATATCAAAAAGGGCGTTCAGACCATCGAGTTCACACCCAAGGAACCCGGCGACATCTTCATACCCTGGAGTTGTTGGATGGGTATGCTGCACGGTCAATTCGAGGTTGTCGATGAATCGCAAGTCGCTGCGAATTCACCAATTCCCGCGGGCGGTGTAACCGATTCCTCCTTACCGCCGCGGCCTTCCGCGGTCACAACCGCGCAGCCGCCGGCTACCCCAGATCAGCTTTCGCTCGCGGCGGAAAGCAGGCCGGAGACCTACACAATCGTCGCGGGTGATTCCTTCGCCAAGATTGCCATTCACTTTTATGGAGGCGCGGCAAAATGGCGCGAGATCGCAAAGGCCAATCCGCATCTCGATCCCAAGAAATTGAAAATAGGCCAAATTGTTTCTCTGCCGAATAGCCCGGCAATGGTAAGAATGGAAAAAGCGAAATGATTGTTTGGTCATTGGTTTGCTTCGATCAACCTTGTTTTCGTATCCGGCAAACCAAATCTCCCACTCAACGGGCTGTCCTTCGCTGAACTGGCTTTAAAGGAAAGTGTCAATGTTCTCTTTTTTCCCCTCTTCGAAGAAACTCACCCCCTTCAGCATTCGCGTCGAGGGCATGGCCTGCGAAGCCTGCGTGGCGCGGGTCGAGAAGGCAATCCGCGCGACACCGGGCGTTGTCTCGGCCTCGGTCAATCTCGCGACAAAGCGCGCCGAAGTGGTGTTTTCCGGCGTTCCCGATATAGCGGCGGTCATCGCCGCGATCGGCGAGGCCGGCTATGAATGCGCGGTCGAGAACGCCAGATCGTCAAACTTGGCATAAGGCAAATCATCGATGTCCTCGTACCCAGCCAACTCCACTGTGAACATCCCGGTCAAAGGCATGAGCTGTGCCTCCTGCGTGGCGCGCGTCGAGAAGGCAATTCGCGCCGCGCCAGGCGTTGCCTCGGCTGCGGTCAATCTGGCGACGGAGCGCGCCGAGGTTGGCTTTTCGGGACCGCCCGAGGTAGAGGCCGTGGTCGCTGCGATCGGCAAGGCTGGTTACGAGGCGCTGGTTGAAACGGCGCGTTTCGATGTCGAGAAACTCAAATGCGCATCCTGCGTCAATCACGCCGAAAAGGCGTTCAAAAGTGTCGCCGGCGTTGTCGAGGCCAATGTCAATCTCGCCACCAACACGGGGACGGTGCGTTTCGTTGCCGGGACCACCGATGCGGAGACACTCGCCAAGGCGGCCGCCTCGGCGGGCTATCCGGCTCATGAAATCAAGCCAGACGCGCCTAGTCCATCCGTGACCCAGCGGCGTGACAAGGAATCCCAAGACCTCGCTCGCGCGCTCATTTTGGCTTTGGTTTTGACCGCCCCCGTCTTCACCCTCGAAATGGGCACCCATCTGTTTCCTGCCTTTCACCAGTTTGTCATGAATACCATCGGCATGCAGGCGAGCCGGATCGCCGAATTCGTGTTGACGGCATTGGTCCTGTTCGGGCCTGGACTGCGTTTTTTCACGGCTGGCTTGCCAGCATTGTGGCGCGGCGCGCCTGACATGAACGCCCTTGTCGCTCTCGGCGCGGGCGCTGCTTTCGTCTATTCGACGCTCGTTACATTCGCACCGGGACTGTTCCCGGCTGGAACGCAGCATGTCTATTTCGAATCCGGCGCCGTCATTGTGACGCTCATCCTACTCGGACGCAGCTTGGAGGCGCGGGCCAAGGGGCGTACCGGCGCGGCCATCGAACATTTGATTGGCCTCAAGCCCAGGACCGCGTTCGTCCTCCGAGCGGGGGCCCCGGCCGAAGTCGCCATCGAGGACGTTGCCGTGGGTGACATCGTCCTGGTCAAGCCCGGCGGAAAAGTGCCCGTCGACGGCCAAGTGGTCGAAGGCTCCTCTTTTGTCGATGAGTCGATGCTGACGGGAGAGCCAAGTCCGGTGCTTAAGGCGGCTGGCGCCAATGTCGTTGGCGGAACTCTCAACACAACAGGAACCTTTTCCTTCCGGGTGAGCAAAACCGGCGCCTCCACTATGCTGGCGCAGATAATCCGCATGGTCGAACAGGCGCAAGGCGCGAAACTGCCGATCCAGGCGCTGGCCGACAAGGTGACGGCGTGGTTCGTGCCGGCCGTTATGAGCATTGCCGCTTTGACCTTCGTGGTCTGGCTTTGGCTCGGGCCAGCGTCTGCGGTGAACTATGCGCTCATCCAGATGGTCGCTGTCCTTATCATTGCTTGTCCCTGCGCCATGGGCCTCGCCACGCCGACCTCGATCATGGTTGGGATTGGCCGTGCCGCGCAATTGGGGATCCTCTTCCGCAAGGGAGATGCCTTGCAAGCCCTCGCGAATGTGAGTGCGATCGCGTTGGACAAGACCGGGACGATCACCAAGGGCCGGCCAGAACTTACCGATTTTCTGGCTGCGCCGGGTTTTGATCGAGCGGAAGTTCTTGCATTGGCCGCTGCGGTGGAGGCGCGCTCCGAACATCCGATTGCAGTGGCGATTACCGCCGCGGCGAAGGAGGCCGGGGCTGTCGGCAAGCGGGCTGTCAGCTCTGATGTTCCGCCGGATTCTGGCGCGTCACGCCGGGCAATGACGTGGCGGACGCTTTTTTCCTGGCGAAATCTTTCGCGACAGAGCTCGCGGCTGGCTGGGGGTGATGCGCAAACGGAGAACTTCACGGCGAGACCGGGCCTTGGCGTCGAAGCCTTTGTCGAAGAGCACCACGTCGCAATTGGCGCGGATCGCTTCATGGCGGCGCAAGGTATCGACGTGTCGGGCTTCGCCGATCCCGCGGCACGGTTCGCCGCGGACGCGAAATCTCCGCTCTATGCGGCGATCGATGGCAAGCTCGCTGGCCTCCTTGTGATCGCCGACCCCATTGCGCCGAATGCGCGGCAGGCGGTCAGTGCCTTGCGCGAGCAAGGCCTCGAAGTCATCATGGTGACCGGCGATAATCGCCGCACGGCCGAAGCCGTCGCCAAGGCTGTAGGGATCGACACGATCGTCGCCGATGTGCTGCCAGAAGGCAAACTCGCGTCCCTGAGGGAGCTGCGCGAGCGGCATCGAGCGATCGCCTTTGTCGGTGATGGCATCAATGATGCGCCGGCGCTGGCGGAAGCCAATGTCGGCCTGGCGATCGGCGGGGGAACCGATGTCGCCATCGAGGCGGCCGACGTCGTGCTGATGACGAACGATCTAAGAGCGGCGGCCACAGCCGTGGCACTGAGCCGGGTAACGATGCGTAACATCAAGCAGAATCTATTCTGGGCTTTCGCCTATAACATCATCTTGATTCCCGTTGCGGCGGGTGCTCTGTATCCCGCCTTCGGTATTCTCCTATCGCCAATGCTTGCTGCTGGCGCGATGGCCTTTTCTTCGGTCTTCGTCGTTTCGAATGCGCTGCGGCTGCGGCGGTTTCAAGCCCCTCAGAGCAGGGGCGAATCGCAGGCTGTAAAGAATGCCCTGCGGCAAGCGCCGGCGGAATAGCGCAGGGCCGATGATGGGGAAACCATGGCATTCACACCTGGCGCCTTGGAAATGTGGGATCACGTCAAAAATCGGTAATTTCGGTGAAAAAGTCGGGGGCTAAAGAAGCGGCGATTCATGCTTGAACGCCGCGTTTGTCGTTGCCGGTTCCCGCTTTGGGCGTCCGAAGCGGGTTAAAGGGGCGAGGTTGCGCCCAAAGTTTGATCCATCACGCCTCGAACCGTCACCTATGACGCCGGCCTCTACAAGCAACGCCACAAGATCGAAAACATGTTCGGACGGCTCAAAGATTGGCGCCGCATCCATACAAGGTACGACCGTTGCGCCCATACCTATTTGTCGGCAATCTGCCTCGCCGCAGCCGTCGTCTTCTGGCGATGATCAATGAGTCCCTCCACTAGAGCGGAATTCTGGCTGATTGAATCAGTTTTGGGATTCCCGAATCGGCTTTGATCTGATTCAGCATGAGGGCTGGCGAAGGAGGCCGGCCTTCATGCCTAAGTCTCTTTCTTTTGACCTTCGGTCGCGTGTTCTGGCCGCCATTGCTGGAGGCTTGTCGTGCCGTCAGGCTGCGGCGCAATTTGGTGTCAGTGCATCGAGCGCCATCCGCTGGCAGGCGCTGTGCCGGTTGGGCGGCGACGGGCGTCCCAAGCCGCAAGGTGGTGATCGGTTGTCACGGCGCACTGAGCAGCATGGCGATCTTATCCGGGCTCTTCTTGTCGAGACGCCCGACATCACCTTGCCGGAGCTGAAAGAGCGGCTGGCAAAGTCGGGGGCACAGTTGAGCATCGCTGCGCTGTGGCGCTTCTGCAAGCGCCACAAACTGACGCGCAAAAAAAGACCGCACACGCAAGCGAGCAGGATCGTCCCGACGTCCTGAAGCGACGAGAGGACTGGTTCGAGGGTCAGCTTGACCTTGATCCCAAGCGCCTCGTTTTCATCGACGAGACCTGGACCTCGACGAATATGGCCCGCACACATGGGCGCTGCGCGCGCGGGGAGCGGCTGCGTGTCGGCGTCCCGCATGGACACTGGAAGACAACGACCTTCGTCGCCGGGATTCGGACCGGCGGGATTGTGGCGCCCTTTGTCCTCGATGGTCCGATCAACCGGAACGCCTTCGAGGTTTATGTCGAGAAGGTCCTCGTCTCCGAACTCAAGCCGGGCGATGTCGTCGTAATGGATAATTTGTCGAGCCATAAGGGCCCCGCCGTCCGTGCGATGATCGAGGCGGCAGGCGCCAGCCTGCTTTATCTGCCGCCTTACAGTCCCGATTTTAATCCGATCGAAAAAGCCTTCTCGAAGCTCAAAGCGCATCTGCGAAAGGCCGCAGAGCGGACCGTCAGCGGCCTCTGGGACGCCATCGGCCGCCTCATCGATCTCTTCACGCCGAAGGAATGCGCAAACTTCTTCGCCGCCGCAGGTTACGATGCAACCTGAACGAAAAACGCTCTAACACGTTCGACTTTGTGTCTCGATGAGCGCGGTGCGCTCAAGTGTCATTTAGGGCTGAACGGATTATTTCCCTAGCCCGTTCGGCGTCTCTGTGCTCTGGTAGTGCCAATCGCTTTGGACCTCGGTGCGTTCCGCCGGCAAATGAAAGTGGGTTTCGATGCGCGCGATCGTTGCCGGCGTCAAGAGCTTGCGATCGGCGTACAGCATGAACAGACGACGCGTCCGCGCGGCCAGTCCTCGTATTCGTAAAACCACACGGTGGCGCATA
>DATJLX010000229.1:0-16038 GCA_035509135.1 Methylocella sp. | reverse complement strand
ATAATGCAGCCAATATTGATTGATGGACGTCAGCTCGCTGCGCAGGCTGCGATTGAGATAGTCGAGGACCCTATCGTCGCCTCTCATGATGGCGGTCTCCTTGAGATGAGCTTCTTATCCTAGATGATGATGAAATAGTGTAATGATGCCCGCCAAGCCACGGCGATGGCCGAAAACCCAACGGCATTACAAGCGGCACTATAGAGGGAGAATCACTGGCGAGAAAGACGGCTGGACGGAACGGCCTCGTTCCGGCGTGGGATAAGTCAAAAACTGGTTACGCCGTGCAGCAAAGAGATTCCACGTCCACGTCCGGCTCAAAAATCTGTTGACATAAGGGGCTCGCGGGCCCTGTATCCGCCATGGCCTCGTTGATGATCACCCTCAAAGTTGCAATGCATCGTCCGCAATTTGGGCTGCAACCAAGACATTTGTAAACGGCGCCTGGCGTCCGCGGGCAGCTCCCGCTCATGACCACATCCTTGATTTCAGTGTCGGTCAGGACATTGCATGAACATACGATCATTTAGGCACCAGCTGAAGGGGCAGACAAAGCTTTTCCTCACGATTATCTAACTCACCATAGAAGCATACACAAGACGAGAATCGCAGATTACAATGGTTCCAAAATATAATTGCCACTTACTCTAGTTTAGATTTGCCAAAACGACAGCCGCCTCCAATCAAGATCAAGACCCCTTGGCAAGGCTCCAACAGGCTGATAAGGCCTGAATTGCTCCGCCCGCTCGGGCACCCCCTTGTCATGACTCGACAGCATCGCTCCGACATTAAACGGCATCGCTGCGACATTAAATGGCGTGCGTGAACTTAATGTGCAAGTTTGAAGCCAGCCCGCCAGTGATGACAAATCATTTTTTTCAAAAAATCCGAGAAGCGATGCGCGGGCGGGAACACCGGGCTTTTCTCGAAACCCCAGCTGGCCTGAGCTGGACTTATGCCGACCTCGCGACGCTTTCCGCCCGCTATGCCTCGGCCCTCACCGGACTGGGCGTTAAGCCCGGCGACCGGGTCGCCGCTCAGGTCGAGAAATCGCCGGAGGCGCTCATGCTTTATCTTGGCGCCATTCGCGCCGGGGCGATTTTTCTCCCTCTCAACACGGCTTATACGGACGCCGAACTCGAGTATTTTCTCGGCGACGCGGAACCCACAATCCTTGTCTGTGATCCGACACGGCACGACGGCTTGAAAGGGCTCGCGGCTGGAGCGAAGGTGCGATCGGTCGCAACGCTGGCCGCCAATGGCCAGGGCTCCTTAGCCGATCGAAGTGAAGCTTTAGCGCCAGTTTTCGTCGACGCCCCGCGCGGGCCGGACGATATCGCCGCGATCCTTTACACATCCGGCACCACCGGCCGCTCGAAAGGCGCCATGCTGACCCATGGCAATCTCGCCTCCAACGCGGCGGTGCTCGCCGCCCTTTGGCGCTTCTCGCCCGCCGACGTGCTGCTTCACGCGCTTCCAATCTATCATACGCATGGACTTTTCGTCGCCGTCAACACCATGCTTTTGAGCGGCGGCAAAATCCTCTTCCTGCCGAAATTCGATGCGGGCCTTTGCTTGGCGCTGATGCCGCACACGACCGTGATGATGGGCGTTCCAACCTTTTACACGCGGCTCTTGGGGCACGAAAATTTATCGCGCGAGGCGACAGCACATATGCGGCTTTTCATTTCCGGCTCGGCGCCCCTTCTCGAAGAGACCCACCGCACCTGGCTGGAGCGGACCGGACATGTCATTCTCGAACGCTACGGAATGACCGAAACCAACATGACCACATCCAATCCCCATGAGGGCGCCCGTAAGGCCGGAACCGTCGGATTGCCCTTGCCGGACGTGGCTCTGCGCATCGCCGATCCGGAAACCGGACATGTGCTGGGCCAAGGCGAAACCGGCGTCATCGAGGTCAAGGGACCCAATGTCTTCAAAGGCTATTGGCGCAATCCCGAAAAGACCGCCGCGGAATTTCGCAAGGACGGTTTTTTCATCACCGGCGATCTCGGCAATATCGATGCCGACGGCTATGTGCGGATCATCGGGCGCGCCAAGGATTTGATTATCAGCGGCGGGTTCAACATCTATCCGAAGGAGGTCGAAGCCGAGATCGACGCACTTCCCGGCGTGATTGAGAGTGCTGTTATCGGCCTGCCGCACAGAGATTTTGGCGAGGCGGTCACGGCGATAGTCGTGGCTCAGCCTGGTGCCGATCTCGACGAGCAATCGGTGCAGGAAGCGCTGGCAAGAAACCTCGCCAAATTCAAACTGCCAAAGCGTGTGATCTTCGTCGATGACCTGCCGCGCAATGCGATGGGCAAGGTGCAGAAGAATCTTTTGCGCCAGACTTTTGGGGATTTGTTTGTGCCACGCAAATTTTCTTGAGTCGAAATTCATTATCCTCGATGAGCCGGGATTGCGGACCATGTAGAAAAGAGCAAAGGGCGCCCAAGGCGCCCTTTGTGGTTTGCGGTTCGGTCTCGCGGAGCCCTTATACCAACCGCCGTCAATCATGACCCGTTAGGACTGGCCGTCATTGCGAGCGAAGCGAAGCAATCTAGGAGTCGCAAGCGTAGTCTGGGTTGCTTCGTCGCTTCGCTCCTCGTAATGACAGGTCAATTTTTAGAGCGGCTGATATTACTCCCCCGCTTCCCTCTGCTCGAGCTTTTCCTTGGCCTCGAGGTCTTCCCCCGTCACTTGATCGACGATGCGCATAGAAAGGCGCACCTTGCCCCGGTCGTCAAAGCCGAGAAGCTTCACTTTGACCTTGTCGCCTTCCTTGACGACATCGGAGGTCTTGGCAACACGACCTTTGGCCAGCTGGGAAATATGGACAAGCCCATCCTTGGCGCCGAAGAAATTCACGAAGGCGCCGAAATCGACCACCTTCACGACCGTGCCATCATAGATCTGGCCGACTTCCGGGTCGTTCGCGATGGATTTGATCCAATTGATCGCGGCGCGGATCGAATTGCCATCGGATGAGGCAACCTTCACCGTGCCATCGTCCTCGATATTGATCTTGGCGCCGGTCTTCTCGACGATCTCGCGAATGACCTTGCCGCCGGTTCCGATCACCTCGCGGATTTTGTCGGTTGGAATCTTCAAGGTTTCGATGCGCGGCGCGAATTCGCCCAATTCCGCCCGCGCCCCGGTGAGCGCCTTCGCCATTTCGCCCAAAATATGCAGCCGGCCGGCCTTCGCCTGATCCAGGGCGACCCGCATGATCTCTTCGTTGATGCCGGTGATCTTGATGTCCATCTGGAGCGAGGTGACGCCCTCCTCGGTGCCCGCCACCTTGAAATCCATGTCACCCAAATGATCCTCGTCGCCGAGAATGTCGGAGAGGACCGCATAGCGCTCGCCCTCGAGGATCAGGCCCATCGCGATGCCCGCGGTCGGCCGTCTCATGGGCACGCCCGCATCCATCAAGGCGAGCGACGAGCCGCAAACCGTTGCCATGGAGGAGGAACCATTCGACTCGGTGATCTCGGAAACCACCCGAAGCGTGTACGGAAATTCCGCCGCCGTCGGCAGCATCGGACGAATGGCGCGCCAGGCAAGCTTGCCATGGCCGATTTCGCGCCGCCCCGGCGAGCCCATCCGGCCCGTCTCGCCGACCGAATAGGGCGGGAAATTGTAATGCAGCAGGAAACGTTCCTTGTAAGTGCCTTCGAGACTATCGACGAATTGCTCGTCATCGCCCGTGCCAAGCGTCGCGACGACAAGCGCCTGCGTCTCGCCACGGGTGAACAGCGCCGAGCCATGGGTGCGCGGCAAGATGCCGACTTCCGCGACGATCGGACGGACCGTCTTGACATCACGGCCATCGATCCGGATGCCGGTGTCGAGAATGTTCCAGCGGACAACCTTGGCTTGCAGATCGTGGAAGACCTCGGCAACCAGCTCCTTGGCAAACTTCGGCTCCGCGCCCGCCGGAAAAAGCTCCGTGAAAACCTTCGCCTTCACCGTGTCAATCGCGTTGTGGCGATCCTGTTTCGCGGTGATCTTGTACGCCGCGCGCAAGTCCGTTTCGGCGATCTGGCGCACCGCCGTCTCGGCTTCGCTCTTGTCTGCCACGGCAAGTTCGCGCGGTGGTTTGGCAGCTTTCTCGGCGAGCCGGATGATCGCGTCGATCACCGGCTGGAAACCGGCATGACCGGCCATAACAG
Organism: Methylocella sp.; assembly: GCA_035509135.1. Classification (GTDB taxonomy): domain Bacteria; phylum Pseudomonadota; class Alphaproteobacteria; order Rhizobiales; family Beijerinckiaceae; genus Methylocapsa. The sequence continues at coordinate 11,857 of DATJLX010000229.1, read as the reverse complement.
CTTCGAGCATCACCGCCTCGGAGAGTTCCTTGGCTTCGGACTCGACCATCAGCACGGCGTCGCTGGTCCCCGCGACAACGAGGTCGAGCGAGGACTGTTTCAATTCTTCCAGCGCCGGATTGAGCTTGAGGACGCCGTTGATGAGGCCGACGCGCGCCGCGCCGACCGGACCCATGAAGGGGATGCCAGAGAGCGTCAGCGCCGCCGAAGCAGCGACCATTGCCAAAATATCGGGATCGTTCTCAAGATCATGCGAGAGCACCGTCGCAACAACTTGCGTATCGTTGCGATAGCCGTCTGGAAACAACGGCCGGATTGGGCGATCGATCAAGCGGGAGACAAGCGTCTCCTTTTCCGAGGGCCGGCCCTCGCGCTTGAAATAGCCGCCGGGAATGCGCCCCGCCGCGAAAGCCTTTTCTTGATAATTGACGGTCAGGGGAAAGAAATCGACCCCGGCCTTCACCTCCTGGACCGAGACGACGGTGGCGAGAACCGTGGTCTCGCCATAGGTTGCAACGACGGCGCCATCAGCCTGGCGGGCGATCTTCCCTGTCTCGAGCACGAGCTTTCGCCCGGCCCAATTGAGTTCTTCACGATGGATTTCAAACATGGGTGTCTTTCTGGGTGAAGGCGAAGCCCAAAGCCAGAGCAAGACGGCGAGCAGCTGCGAAACAGCGGCTGGCGATCCTGCCACATGGATTGGTCTTCGCCAGATTCGGCGCGGCGGCCCACTGCCGCCACCGTCCGGAAAATACAAGCCGTTACGGGCTTTGTCTCATATTATCTTAGACTTGGAGCCTATTTTGAAAATATTTCCTAAAATCCTAGATAAGAGACAAGCTCCAACTCTTTAAATTTGTATGCTTTTTCCGATCATCGGGTTCCTCATGCAGGACAAGCTCCGCGGTGTGAAACCCGTGCGGACGGCATGTTCAGCGGGTAAAACGCGATAAAAAGACCCGGCTGGTCCGCTTTAGCGCCGAATGCCAAGCCGCTCGATCAGGGATTTATAGCGCGGCTCATCGCGCGACTTCACATAGTCGAGCAGCTGGCGGCGCTGCGACACGAGCTTCAAGAGTCCCCGGCGCGAGTGATTGTCTTTCACATGCGTCTTGAAATGCTCGGTCAGATTGGCGATCCGCTCGGTCAGGATCGCGACCTGAACTTCTGGTGAGCCCGTATCGCCCTGTTTCAAGGCGTAGTCTTTCACAAGCGCCTGTTTGCGCTCGGCGGTAATCGACATCGGAAACCTCATCTTGGGTTGGGTAAAGTCGTACTACGATCCGCGCGGCCCGGCCGGGATGTCGTCCAGCGGGGTTCACGCGGATGCGGTGAAGGGGCGCTTATACACGAAATCGGCTGCGGGAAAAGGGAAAAACAGTCTCCATCAGCTTCGGCTGCCCGCCAGCCTCGGGGAAGCATGGAAGAGTGTGCCAGCACACAGTTAATTATTGTCGATATGGTTAACTGAAATTAATGAAACACGACGCAGTGCCGGAACCAAACTATTCCGGCAAATGTTTTAGGCAAATATATAAAGTTTTATTCCTCGAGCTGGATTGACGATAAACGTAAGCAATTTTGCCTCCGGCCGGAGGAGGTGTCCCAGCGTGGGCCGAGCGACACCGCAATGGGTGAGCCTTAAACGCCGGGACTTCGCTTATCCAGCTAGAGAGCGTTGGGGGCACGCTCATGGCAGACGACAATAAAACAAATTTAGCAAGCAGTGGCGTCGTGGTAGCCGCCCTCGCCGCAATGGGGCTGTATTATTTCCATCGGGAAGCGCCACTTGTCGACACGCGGCCAGCGGAGACAGCGGCGGGCATCCATGAACAAGTAACGCCGCAGACAATCGTCGCGCGTTTATGGCAGGATCCCTTCGAGGCAATCGAGAAAACTCAGGACAAATTAGGCAAGCTGGCCATTGCGCGACAACAGTGCGAGGAACACTCGAGTCCGCAAGACCCCTGCAAATCCCCTTTGGAGGAGGCGGATGAGGGCACGCTCGTGCTTGGCGTCACCGTGCCTGGTCCTCCCTATCAGGAAGATGCGGAGCGCCGGCGGCGCACACGCTATGCGGTACTGGCGGGTCTTGAACAGGCGGGATTCGTGCCCAAAGACGCGCGCCACCTTGGCTATTTTGTTTGGGTGCATTCGCCTTTGTCCGTCCAGCTGGAAATTCCGCCAGCAATGCCGCTCGTATCTTGGGGACCGCCTCCCGCCGGGAACCGCACTCATTCCGCCATTAAGCCAAAACTGCCGGTATTTGCCTTATTACAGGACAAAAGCTTGCATCTGGCCACCTCGCTGCCCGCGAAATCTACGACAGTTCCCTATGAGTGGTTTGAAAAGACTTCGCAAGACGGTCAACCGGAGGGAAAAGATGCAACGAAGCGTGTCCTTATTCTCTGGCTGAGAGAAGACTTTTTTAGAGAAGAGCCCCTGACAAGATTTTCTTCCTTGTTTAATTTTATAAACAACGGCAATTTCAACGAGAACAATATTAGGATTATCGGACCTTTTTCATCAGATATACTTCATGATATGGCCCGCGAGGCACCGAGAAAATTACACGGCGTCGCCTGTGACGAGAACAAGAACAACAGCAGCCGGTCATGCAACTGGTTTGAGTTGAAGAACGTCATTTTCTATGCCTATGGCACCAGCGCCGTTGACGATCAGCTTCTTGGGGCCTTGAGCAATCAGCCTCAAAGCATCCAGGACTATTTGAATCGGTTCGGGATTCAGCTGCAAAGAACGATTTCCACCGATGAAACATTGGCCAGCGGCATAGTCACGGAACTCAATCGCCGGAGGGTTTACCCAGACTCCGGCCCTGAGCACAGGAACGACGTCGCGCTCATTTCCGAATGGGATACGTTTTATGGACAGACTCTGCCCAAAGTCATGGAACGCAACTTAGCCAAAGACGATGCACCTCATCATGATTGGATACATAAATTTACCTATTTGAAAGGCCTCGATGGCCTGTTGCCCTCGGCGGAGAGCAAGGAAGAAACGAAGGAAGATAAAGCGGCTTCGTCAGAAGAGAAAACTGGAAGCACGACGGATTATTTTAAAATCGAGACCGACACCCAAAGCCTTGAGCGTCCGATTGGCCAGAGCCAATTCGACTATCTGCGGCGGATCAGCTGGCATTTGCACAAAATCGACGGCGATCTCCGGAAGGAAGGGCCCGGCAAAAAAATAAGGGCCATCGGCATCCTCGGCGGCGATGTGTTCGACAAACTGCTGATCCTGCGCGCTCTTAAGCCTGAATTTCCAGAGGCGTTATTCTTCACTACGGATTTCGACGAAGCTTATACGATCAAGAGCGAACTCCCATTCACGCGCAATCTCATCATCTCCTCAAGCTTCGGCCCCAACCTCAGCGATTGGTTGCAGGGCGATATTCCATTTTTTCGGGATACTTATGAAACCTCGGCCTTTCTTGCCACGCAGCTCGCGGCCGGAAATCTTGCCGATTTGCAAACACCTAACTATTCACCAAGAAATCTTTCTAATCAACTCAGGGCCCCCCGCTTATTTGAAGTCGAACGAAACGGCGAGATCTTGCCCTTTGCCTGGGGCATACCGGCAGCTTTCTCACCAAAAAATCACGAAGACAATCCGCAGATTGCGGTCAACGATCCCCTCACAGAAGAGCGCTCCGGAACTCCGTGCTGGAAGGGCAATGACGCGAGCCAATGCGGTTACATTCAGCCGGTTGATTTTACGGAGTTAAAGGCTCATCCGAACGGCTTGAAAGTCATCGAGACTCTTTATCCAACATATGAGGAAAACAGCCGCCGTACTTTGGCTTGGGGACTTGCTCTCCTTGCCATGCTTTTGGAGCTCCTTTCGGCTTTCCGCGTCGTGCCGAAGGGCGCACGCTTCGAGGTTCGGCTTATTGCCCTGTGTCTCTTCGCCGGCGCCTTGACATGTGCTTTTTGGGAACCGGTGGCCCAGTTTCTGACCGAATATGGTGAGGGCGAACCCATCATCATTCTGCAAGGCGTGAGTGTCTGGCCAACAGTGGCCCTTCGCTTTCTCGGGGTGATCCTGTCTCTTTACTTCGTTGGACAAGCTCTCCGCAGTCTTCATAAGGACCTAAACGAGATCAGCACGGCCTTGGATCTCGAGCCAAAACCGGTGTCTTTGTCGTGGGAGGTCATCGGAATCCACGTAGATATCAGAAATTTGTACAAATATGTCGCCGGCTTATTTGATCATCGGGAGGGTAGCGATCAGCCCAGCATCAAGCAAACCTGGGAGAATTATGTCGCTCAGGAACGCTTCTGGCCGCGCTGTATCCGCGTCACGTTTGCTACCTTCATCATGTTTGGGATTTTCCTCTATGTCCTGCTTCCAATGTTCGGCAAGCCCGCCGTTCCAGCGCGGGGCGTGCTTGCTTTCAACCTCTATATATTGACGACACGGTTTGACGTTTTCCTCATGCAATTTTTAACGTTCTTTGTTTTTGACGCGACGCTGTCCTGCCTGCTCTTCGTCAACAAACTGCGCCATGGCCGGACGGAATGGCCGCTGACAACAATGGGGGTCTACAAGAACCGCCTGCGGCTGCAACCGAATCTCGTTCATGATTGGATCGGCCTTGACTTCGTTGCGAAGCGAACGCTGTGCATTGGCTCGCTCATCTATTTTCCTTTCGTGCTGATTGCGTTGCTTATCGTATCCCGTACCACGGTGTTCGCCAATTACGCCCCGAGCCTGACGATCCTCATTGCGCAAGGGATCAGCCTCACTGTCGTTTTCGGCTGCGCCGTAGGGCTGTGGTGGGTGGCGAGGGCGACCCGGAACACGGCCAAACAAAATTTAACGGATGCGATCATTCGCGCCAAGGATTCCGAGGGAAATGCTTTCTTCGCGGAGCAGCTGGAAGCCTTACTGAACCGTGTCGATCGCCTGAACTATGGCGCCTTCAGTCCATTCATGCAGCAACCGCTCGTCAGGGCGCTGCTATTCCCATTGAGCAGTGCTGGCGGGATCGCTCTCATCCAAAACGGAATATTTCCTGGTCTTTAGGCTGCTGCCGCGGTTTCCCGCGCGCTCTTACACATTCCCCGCTGCGTGGTGTATAAGGCCGTGTTCGATTTTCGGCTCCAGCCGGACAAAATATTTCAACATTTTGTCCGGGTGAACGGCGCGATCGTTTTGTCGGCGCTGGCAAGTCTTCGTCCTGGCCAAGACATACGCAACCAAAGGACAGCCGGATGATCGATTGTTGCTCACTGGGCCGAAGCCTTTGCTTGGCGGCCCTTTTCGCCCTTGGCGGGAGCGCCGCCACGAGGGCGGCATCGCCGGTCATCGAGCTTCCGGGAGATCGCGCCTTTCCCGAAAGCATCACATCGGCGCCGGATGGAACGCTTTATGTCAGCAGCCTCGCCAGCGGCGGCGTTTTCCGCGTCAGGCCCGAGCAATCGCAAGCAGAGCCTTGGATCAAGCCCGGAGCCTACGATAGCCGCTCAACATTCGGCGTGCTTGCCGACGTGAATTCCCATACGCTTTGGGTTTGCTCGAACGATGCGTCGGCCTTGGGAGTGCCGGGACCGAGCAGCGTCAAAGGCAGCTTTCTGAAGGGATTTGATCTCAGGACGGGCGAGGGAAAAATCAGCACAGCCCTGCCGGGACCGCGCACTTTGCAACGATATGGTCGTTGGCCCAGACGGATCGGTCTATGTGACCAACTCTTTTGCCCCGGAGATCTTGCTGTTGCCGCCGGGCGGCCAGCAATTGGAGGTCTGGTTGACCGATCCGCAGTTCGCGCCGCCTAAGGAAGGCGCTGGGCTCGACGGGATCGCCTTCGGCGGCGACGGGAATTTATATGTGAACACCTTCACGCCGGGCGAATTGTTCCGGATTGATGTGAAGGACGGGGCGGCGGCAAAAGTCACCAAGCTCAAGACCTCGCGCCCGCTTTCCCACCCGGACGGTCTCCGGGTGCTTCAGGGCAATCAATTTTTGATGATCGAAGGCGGCGGCAGTCTCGATCGCGTGACCGTAACCGGCGACAGCGCCACGATCGAGACGGTCAAGGACGGGTTCGTGCAGCCGACGAGCGTCACCCGGGTGGGAGACACGGCCTTTGTGAGCGAAGGCCAGCTCTCAAGCCTTGCTTATAAAGCCAAGGGAGAGGCGCCAAGGCTGCCGTTCCGGGTCTATGCCGTGCCGCTTTCGGGACCTTAACGGTTGCCTACTCGAGCGGGTCGGAACCTGTCGCAGGGAAAGCACATTTTAATGCCATCCAGATGTGGTTATTGAGGAGCCAGTCTCGCAAATGACGAATGGCCTGATGGGGCTTGGGCGGATGCGGATGGGAGCCGCGTCCCTCTTCGTTTTTGGCGCTTTGCCGCTCACGGCTGCCTTCGCTCAAGAGGGCGCCGCCTGCAGGGGGGACGCCGGCGGCATCACCGTGCCGCGCGGATTTTGCGCGACGGTGTTCGCGGACAATATTGGCCACGCGCGGCAACTTGTTGTGGCGCCCGATGGTGTCGTCTACGTCAACACCTGGAGCGGCCTCTATTACAAAAACGATACGCCGCCCGGCGGCTTTCTGGTCGCGCTCAAGGATACCAAGGGTGACGGCCACGCCGATGTGATCGTCCGTTTCGGCGAGACGGCCGCGACCGGTGGCCATGGCGGGACCGGCATCTGGCTCTACAAAAATGGCCTTTTTGCCGAGATCAACGATCGCATTGTCCGCTATGCTTTGAGCGACGGCGAGATCGCCCCTGAAAGCAAACCGGAAACAATGATTTCCGGCCTGCCCCTTACGGGTGATCATCCGATGCATCCCTTCGCAATCGATTCTACGGGCGGCCTCTTCGTCGATCTTGCCTCCGCGACCAATGCCTGCCAGGGAAAAAACCGGATGCCGCAGGCGCCGGGACTGCAACCTTGCGAGGAACTGACAACGCGCGGCGGCATCTGGCGCTACGACGCCAATAAAACGGAACAGAGGTTCTCGCCCAAGGAGCGTTTCGCAACCGGATTGCGCAACGGCGAGGGCCTCTCTTTCGACGCCTCGGGCCGGATCTTCGCCACCCAGCATGGCCGCGATCAGCTTTCGGAAGATTGGCCTCAGCTCTATAGCTCGGAGCAAGGTCAAAACCAGCCCGCCGAGGAACTGGTGCAGCTCGAAGGCGGCGCCGATTACGGTTGGCCGGAGTGTTATTTCGACGGTGACCAGCAGAAGCTCGTGCTCGCCCCGGAATATGGCGGCGACGGCGGCAAGACAGCCGGCATTTGCGCGCAAAAGCGGCCGCCCGTCGCATTCTTCCCCGCGCATTGGGCGCCAAACGATATGAAGATCTACAATGGAACGCAGTTCCCAGCCCCTTATCGGGGCGGTGCCTTTATCGCTTTTCATGGCTCGTGGAATCGCGCGCCGGGTCCGCAGGGCGGCTACAATGTCGTTTTCCAGCCGCTTGCTGGCGGCAAGGCTTCCGGTCCCTATGTGGTCTTCGCGGACGGCTTTGCCGGGGCCGTGAAGGATCCCGGCAAAGCCGCATTCAGACCCTCGGGTGTCGCCGTGGCGCCGGATGGCGCCCTCTTCGTCACGGATGATGTGCACGGGCGCATCTGGCGCATCGCCTTCAAGGGGGGTGCCGATGTGACAAAGATCGAGGCTGCCCCCTCGCCGGTCACAAGCGAAAGTGCCTTGGCCGCTCGCGATGTCTTGCCGCCGGAAGGCATCCATCAGGAAGCCGGCAAGGAAGCAGCCGCTCTCCCGTTGCCCCCCGGGGTGACGCAGGAGCAGGTTGCGCTGGGGAGCCGTATCTACCATGGCGAGGTCGCCGGCGCGACCTGCGGAGGATGCCACGGATCCGACGCCAAGGGCACCCCGGTAGGCCCGGACCTCACAACCGGCAAATGGCTCTGGGGTGATGGCAGCCTGTCGGCGATCGCGGAAACAATCACCAATGGCGTCCCGGATCCGAAAGAGCACTCGGGCGCAATGCCGCCAATGGGAGGCGTCCAGCTCTCAAAAGCCGATATCGCCGCTGTCGCCGCCTATGTTTGGAGCGTGGGTCATCAGAACGTCCATTGAATGAACGCAAAGGGCGCCATCGAAGCTCCGTTTCAATCGGTCACGGCGCGCCGCCATTCGCAGGGTGCGCATCATAGAGCCAATCGTAACGGGCAAGCAGGCTTTCAGGCCCGAGCGCGCGAATGACGCGATCCCTTAGAAAAGCGGCGGGACCGCCCAGATGATAGATCATGGCTTGCCGGCGCGATTCCTTTTGCACGCGCGCCGCGCGGGTCAGCCGCGCCTCCTGATAAGCAAGAAGGCCCGCTTCGATGTCTCGGCCGGGCGTCAAAACCTCGCCCAAAACATCCGCGTCCTCAATCGCCTGGGCAGCACCTTGAGCCAGAAATGGCAGCATGGGATGCGCCGCATCGCCAACGAGCACGGCCCGGCCTGATACAAAGCTTTCGATCGGACGGCGATCCGCGAGCGGCCATTTCCGCCACTCGGGAGCAGCGCGGATCAAAGTCCTGGCCGCCTCGTCCCAGCGTGAGAAGCGCGCTTCGAGACACTTCGGATCGCCGGGGCTCGACCAAAACGCTTCCGCGTCTGGGTGGAAATCCTCGTCCACGATCGCGACGACATTGATGATGGCGCCACCGCGCAAGGGATAATGGACAAGATGCGCCTTGCGCCCGAGCCAAAGATTGCTTTCCCTGCGGGCCATCGCGGCCGGGACCCGGGCGGCGTCGACAATCGCCCGCCAAGCCGTGCGCCCGGACAATCGCAAGGAATCGGCGTGAAGCCTTTGCCGCACAAAGGAGCGCAACCCATCGGCCCCGATCAGGCAATCGCCTTCCACTTTCAGCCGGACCGCGCCTTGCACGAGTGCCACAGCCACCCCCTCCTTCCCGGCGGCGAAACCCGCGACGGCGGCGCCCGTCGTGAGCCGGATACCGTCTTCCCGCGCGATCGCTTCGAGCAGCGCGCGTTGCAAATCGGCGCGGTGAACGACAAGATAAGGTGCACCCCAGCGTCTTTCAGCGTCGTCGAGGGGCATGAGCGCGAGGGTCGCGCCGTCCCTGGCGCGGCGGATTCGAATCGCTTCCGGCCTCAGCGCGAAGGGGATCAGACGTTCGATCACGCCCAGTTTTCGCAGGACGGCGCAGGCATTTGGCGAAAGCTGAAGCCCAGCCCCGCTCTCCTCGAGAACGGCGGCTTTTTCATAAAGACTGATCCGCCAGCCGGCGCGGGCGAGACATAAGGCCGTACTGAGACCGCCGATGCCGGCACCGGCGATCACCGCATGCGGAGGCGTCACTCTCTCGAACGCAGCGGCTCAGCCATGCGCAAGGGCAGGCTTTGCCCCAGCCTCGGCATCACGGCCTGGATCGAAAACACATTCCGGCGGTTCGCAGCCCCCGTGCAGGGTCGAGTCATAAGCGTAATGGGTGGAGCAATAGGGACAGATGGCGTCATTGCTATCGCCCATGTCGATGAAAATATGCGGGTGATCGAAAGGCGGCAAACTGCCGACGCACATGAATTCCCGGGCGCCGACCCGCACTTGCGGAACACCAGGCTGGTTATGAAAATGCGGAGTGCTGTGCGCAGCCATGACCCTTTGCCCCGTGTCAACGAAATCGCCGGCAACATAAGCGAATGACGGGTGCTTGGATAGTCCTTCGGCGCGGGGTCCAAGGCCTTTTAGATCTGCCGCCAAAAGTTGAGCCACGGTGTCGCACCCGCAGACAATTTGCGCTAGATCAAATGCTCCCGTGCTAAGCTGCACAAAATGCATACCGCTCCGTAGGCCGGTGGCCGTCAGCATCTTTTAGGGGAGGTGCGCGTGGCGCGGCCGGACGGATCCTACGGGGCGGACCTTTATAAGGGAGGGGAACGATGGCGACTCTGATCGCAATGATCATAATCGTCGGCGGGGCAGCATGTTTTATCAGACGCATGCAGGGACGATTGGAGGTGATTTTCGTTCTTGCTGGTGTTGCAGTCTTTCTTACTGGACTCTATACACTTGGTGGAATGATTTTAGTCTTTATAGGATTTGCTTCTATTATTGCGTGTCTCTATAAACTTCGCCGTTTGCACTTCGGCTAATCAACCCCGCCCGGTCCGGCAGGGGCGCGGCGGGTGCGGCATGCCATTCCTTCATCCGGCGGCCACGCCCTACCTTCCATGTCCAGCCAAATCGTTCCCAGTCCTTTGACATCTGAGCGGCTGTGTGAAGCTCATGGGTTTCATTGGTTTTCTCTTTCAATGAAAGATGAAAGAACCGGGCGAGCGGCGCCGGCGCGAGAGGCCGCGCCACAAACGGCTAGAGGCTAAACGAGGTGAAGAGCAAGGCACCGGGCTGGTTTGCTAATGGCATCGGACAGATTTGGCTGCCCTACACGCAAATGAAGACTGCGGCTGACCCGCTTCCCGTCATGCGCACGGAAGGAAGCCGGATCATCCTCGCCGATGGCCGCGTGCTTATCGATGGGATCGCGAGCTGGTGGACCACCTGTCACGGCTATAATCATCCCCATATTCGCGCCGCGGTCGCGAGGCAGCTCGAGGTGATGCCGCATATCATGTTCGGCGGTCTCGTGCATGAACCGGCGCTCGCACTGGCGCGGCGTCTCGCGGCCCTGCTCCCGGACGGACTGACACGCGTTTTTTTCTGCGACAGCGGCTCGGTCGCGGTCGAAGTCGCGATGAAAATGGCGGTGCAATATTGGCTGAACCAGGGCGACAGCCAGCGCAGCCGGTTCGTTGCATTCAAGGGCGGCTATCACGGCGATACTTTCGCGGCCATGTCGGTCTGCGATCCCGAGGAAGGAATGCACGGCCTTTTCGCCAAAGTCTTGCCGCGGCAATTGATCCTCGATCTTCCCATGGATCCCGCTTCCCGGCAGAGGTTTGACGCGCTTCTTGAGCGTTACGCGCAAGAGCTCGCGGGCATCATCGTCGAGCCTTTGGTGCAAGGCGCGGGCGGCATGCTGTTTCACGGCGCGGACGTGCTGCGGCATCTGAGGACCGCCGCCGATCGGCACGGCCTGCTCTTGATCTTCGATGAGGTTTTTACCGGTTTTGGACGCACTGGAAGCCTGTTCGCCTGCGAGTCGGCGGGTGTGACCCCGGACATCATCACTTTGTCGAAGGCCTTGACCGGCGGAACCATGGGGCTTGGCGCGACGGTCGCCACGAAAAAATTGTTCGAGGCTTTTCTGTCGGACGAAGCCGATCGCGCGCTGATGCATGGGCCGACGTTCATGGCCAATCCGCTCGCCTGCGCCGCCGCCAATGCCTCCCTCGATCTCTTCGAGACGGAGCCGCGTCTGGCACAAGTCACGGCGATCGAAGCGGCCCTCGCGCGGGGTCTCGAACCAGCCCGCGGGCTGCCGCATGTGCGCGATGTTCGGGTGAAAGGCGCGATCGGCGTCGTCGAACTCGACCGCATCGCGGATCTTGGCGCAATAAAACGCCGGTTTGTCGAGTCGGGCGTGTTCGTGCGGCCCTTCCGCAATATTGTGTATCTAACGCCCGCCTTCACGATCGGCGAGGAGGATCTGGCCCGCCTCACCGGCGCGGTTGTTTCAGTGCTGGAAGACTGGACTCGGCTTTAATGCGCGCGAACCTGTGTGTTGACTGGAGTGGGGCTGCGCATCTTTGCGCGTATCCCAAATAGGGCGTGCCTGTCTGCGGATTTCGGTTGAATCTCACGCTCTCCTGTCGGTCACTCACTTGACGGCTTACCGCCGGCTAATACCCCGTCCTTGAAATTCTGACTCGTTGAGGGTTTTCAAACCGGCGGCGGCATGATTCACCATGGCGAACGATGGAGATTCGCTATGTCTGTCCCGGTTG
>DATJLX010000228.1:0-5703 GCA_035509135.1 Methylocella sp. | reverse complement strand
ACGGCCCGCATCAAGGCATCGTCCGGGGTCCCGATCGCGACCGCTGGCGCAAGACGCAGCCGCGACAAAAGATCGGCTGTCCGCAACCCCCAGGAATCGGGTGGCGTTTTCGCGGTGATCGCGAGCGGTGTGCCACGCTCGCGCATCAGATTAACAAGATGAAAAAGCTCAGCTTCGGCGGCGCCGATCGCATCGGCATCCTCGAGAAGGAGCGGCCCCATTGCCGCAAGCTGCTCAATATCGGCCGCCGCCAAGGACACGGCTGATTGAACACCGGCCTTGGACATCGTAGCCCAGATCGCGCCAAGGTGGCTTTTCCCGGCGCCCGGCGGGCCGAGGATGAGCAGCATCGGATCCGGCCAGTCCGGCCAGAGTTCGATCATCGCATAGGCTTGTTCATTCGAGCCCGACACAACGAAATTTTCGCGCTCAAAGCCTGGCTCTGGAGCCAACTCCAGCGTCAATTGAGGATTTGCGGAGCGTGGCAGACGGGGCGTCTCCCCACTCATTTCATTGGTCCCCGCCGTCAAGATCATGCGATTCGAGCATTTTAGGGTTGGGGCCGGATGGGCTCGTATAAAGATCGCTTTCGCGATAGCGCCTGACTGCAAACCGCAAGATCACGCCAGCGGCGGCGGCAAAAGGAACGGCGGTGATGAGGCCAGTGAAGCCGAAGAGGTCACCGAACGCCAGCAGCGCAAAAATCAGCCAGACCGGATGCAGACCCACCGAGTCGCCGACGAGCTTCGGCGATAGAATGTTGCCTTCCAAAAATTGGCCGGTCAAGACGACCGCGAGCGACAGGGCGAGCAGCCTCCATTGCGGCCAATCCTGCACGATGGCGACAGCAGAAGACAAGATCAAGGCGATCAAAGAGCCGACATAGGGAATGAAGCTTAAGAACCCTGCCGTGATTCCGATCAAAAGGCCGAAGTTGAGACCGATGACGGATAGTCCAATTCCGTACCAGACACCGAGAAAAAGACAAACAAGGGCTTGGCCGCGCAAGAATCCCGCCATGCTCGCGTCGATTTCGCGCGCGAGTGAGCGGACCGTCTCGCGATGCCGCAATGGCACCAGCCCATCAATCGTGGTGATCATCTTGTCCCAATCAAGCAGCATATAAAAAACGATGACGGGTGTCACAACGAGGAGCGACACGAGGCTGATCAGGGCCGCGCCACCGGTCAAAAGGGAGTTCAGAAAGGAAGCCGCCCATTGCGCCGCCTGAGCGACGAGATCATGTGCGGCGGATGCCAGTTCATTGCCTTTCCCGCTCCCTAGACCAAGCTTGCTCGCCAGAATGCCGCCATAGTCTTCAGAAAGGCGTGACACGAGGTCCTCCAGCCTTGTGGCGTAGGCCGGCATCGCCTCGATGAAACTGGCGAGCTGACGCCAAAGAACCGGCAAGATCAAAACGGCGATCAGCCCGAAAATTAGTGCGCAGCAGGCCAGGATGAGAAGGGTCGCTCCGAGTCTGTTGAAGCCCAGTCGCTCGAGCCGGTCGAGGAAAGGATTCAAAAGATAGCCAATAGCGACGGCGGCGGCGAAAGGCAGAAGCACGCCGCTGAAGAGCCACAGCAAAAGAACAAGGAGCAAGAATGCGCCGATCCAGAAAGAGATCTGCCATTCGATCCGCATCGCCGCCGCCTTCCACCAGCTTTTGCCGCCAATGCCTTTTCCCATAGACCAGTGTCGGCAGCCACGGGCCACGCCTCGAATCCGCGCGTTTTCAGGTCAAACATTCATGTGTTTGATCCATTGATGGAAATAGGCCACCATCGAGGCGAGGGTCAAAACCGCTACGGTGTAAAGCGAAACGTCGAACCAGCCGCCGGCGGGAAAACCGAAAGCCCTGTCGCCGAGAACCATTGCCGCAAAAATGATTTGCGCCGCCGTATTCACCTTCGAGATCATCAGCGGCTTGACCTTCACCGGTTTGCGCAGGATGAGGGAAATCATGAAGGCGCCAATAATCATGATATCGCGCGCGACGACGAGAATGGCGATTGTCGCAGGCAGCACCGCGACAACGGCAAGCGCCACATAGATCGACACGATGAGCGATTTGTCGGCCACCGGATCGAGATAGGCGCCAAGTTCGGTGCTCAGATCGAAAGTCTTGGCGATCCAGCCATCGACCGCGTCGGAAATTCCGGCAATGATGAATAAAATACAAGCTTCTTTCCATCTTTGGTTGGCGATCATCGCGATAATCGCGGGCACGAGCATGAGGCGCCCAAGCGAAATCAAATTTGGCAAACTGCGGTAGGGTGTGTAACGCATTGAGGCCGGTGAGTTGGGGCGACTCAATGGTCCGCCGCACCAAAACTATCATGCAGGGGGCCAAAGCCATAGGGCACAACCAGGTTAGTCTGCCAGATGTTAAAATTGCCAACTTCCTGGTTGCCCGATCCTCTCATATGGTTCCGGCTAGGGGCGGCAAGGCAATTTTGGCTCGCGGGCTGAGCACGTCTTGACCGAGATCCAGCGGCCAGCGCCCCCGCTGACCTTGCTTTGCGCGCCGCGAGACGTTAGCCCTGCTTCGCTTCTGCGGGGCTTTCATGATGAACAAGGATGGTCTCACCTATGCGGGCGCTGGCGTCGATATCGATGCCGGCCATGCGATGGTTGAAAAAATCAAGCCGCTCGTGCGGGCAACGAGACGGCCCGGTGCCGATGCCGAGATTGGCGGCTTCGGCGGCGTGTTCGATCTCAAGGCGGCGGGCTTTCGCGATCCTCTCCTTGTCGCCGCCAATGATGGGGTCGGCACCAAAGTGAAAATCGCGATCGAGGCTGGCATTCACGAGACGATCGGGATCGATCTCGTCGCCATGTGCGTCAACGACCTTGTCGTGCAAGGCGCCGAACCGCTTTTCTTTCTCGATTATTATGCAGCCGGAAAGCTCGATGCCGATGCCGCGGCACGCGTCGTTGGCGGTATCGCACAAGGCTGTATTGAGGCCGGCGCGGCGCTGATAGGCGGTGAGACCGCCGAAATGCCGGGGCTGTACGGTGGTGAGGATTACGATCTTGCCGGCTTTGCCGTCGGCGCGGTCGAGCGCGATAAGCTTCTGCCAAGAGGCGACGTCGCGGCAGGCGATTTGGTTTTTGGTTTGGCGTCCTCAGGTCTTCATTCCAATGGATTTTCGCTGGTGCGCAAAATCGTCGCCCAAACGTCGCTCGCCTGGACAGCCCCCGCGCCTTTCGCGCCGGGAAAAGCCTTGGCGGAAGCGCTGCTCACGCCGACCCGCATCTATGTGAAACCGATTCTGCGCGTTTTGACCGAGTCGGATGGCGTCAAGGCCTTGGCCCATATTACCGGCGGCGGCTTTCCGGATAATCTTCCCCGGGTCCTCCCAAAAGGCCTTGGCGCCACAATCGATGTTTCGGCGATTCCCCTTCAATCCGTGTTCCGCTGGCTTGCCGCAATGGGTGGCATCGCCCCGAGTGAAATGCTGCGCACCTTCAACTGCGGCATCGGCATGATTGTGATCGCAGATGCCATTAAGGCCGCCGCGGTTTTGCGAGCCCTTCATGCGGCTGGCGAGGATCCGGTTCCACTTGGCCGGATCGTTCCAGTTGAAGCGGGCGAGCGGGTTATTTTTTCCGGTCGGCTTTCGCTATGACAGTCCGGCGCAAGCGCACCGCCATTCTGATTTCCGGACGCGGCTCAAACATGCGGGCTCTGATTGAGCGGGCGCGCGATCCGTCCTACCCGGCCGAAATCGTCCTTGTTGTGTCAAACCAGCCCGACGCGGCAGGTCTCGCCTTCGCCAAGGAAAATGACATCGCCTGCGCCGTCGCCGATCACAAGATTTATGCCGGACGCGAGGAGTTCGAACGTTCGATGCAGCTTTTGCTCGAATTGCATCAGGTCGAGCTTGTCTGCCTTGCCGGTTTCATGCGGATGCTGACGCCCTGGTTCGTCGGCCAATGGCAGGGGCGGCTTTTGAACATTCACCCGGCGCTCCTGCCCGCCTATCGCGGCCTCGACACGCATGCGCGCGCCTTGGCCGATGGCGTGAAGATCCATGGTTGCACGGTGCATTTCGTCGTGCCGGCCCTCGACGAAGGCCCAATTATCGCGCAGGCGGCGGTCGCGGTGCTCGATTCCGATACGGCTGCTTCGCTCGCCGCCCGCGTCCTCGTGGAGGAGCATGCGATCTATCCAGCCGCGCTGGCCTGCGTCGCCGAAGGGCGCCTGCGCGTCGAAGGCAATCGCGTCTCTGTTGGCGATCCCGCCACTCTGCCGGCGCCCTTGCGGGTTCCGTTCAGCGGTTAGGTTTGGAAAGCAAGACGCCTATCGCTCTCCGGTCACGGGACATCATCCGACGATCTCATTGCCGGAAAACCATAGCGCGATCTCGACGGTCGCGGTCTCGGGACTGTCCGAGCCATGCGCCGAATTCTCGCCGAGCGAAACAGCGAATTCCTTGCGGATCGTCCCCGGCTCGGCCTTGGCGGGGTCGGTGGCGCCAAGCACGTCGCGGTATTTCTGGATCGCGTTCTCGGCTTCGAGGACTTGCACGACCACGGGACCCGCCGTCATGGTTCCGATGAGGTCGCCAAAGAAAGGCCGCGTTTTATGGACCGCGTAAAAGGTCTCCGCCTGTTCGCGCGTCATTCGCACGCGCTTTTGCGCGATGATGCGCAGCCCCGCCTTTTCGATGAGGGCGTTGATCACCCCGGTGAGATTTCGCCGCGTGGCGTCGGGTTTCAGAATGGAAAACGTGCGTTCAATCACCATAATGTCCCTGGGTTGGGAAAAATCAAAAAATGACCGCCGCTTCATAGCGAATAAATTGGCCAATGCAAAGATGCAGGCTGCCGCGAAACACCCCGTTTATGGTTGCCTCAATCGAAGTCGCCGGCAAGTTCGGCCCGCACCGTTTCCGGCAAAATCGCCATGTGACTGTAAGAGGGATGGCAAAATCCGAGTGTCACCTCGGCGCCCCGGCGGCGGAACGCTTCGATTTGCGAGGGGGTCAACGGAAAATGGACGAACTGGACCGCCGAGGCCTTGCCATCCGCGCGGGTGCGTTCCTGATCGGTCTCCGGCACGCCCATGATGCGCTCGCCACCCATGGAGAGGAAGGCGGATGCCTCGATTCCGCCAAGACCCCCAAGAATGTGTTTGCGCCGGTCCGGATCGTCGATCTCGATCATGAAGGTCGCGACGAGCTCCTGCCCCTTTGGGATCAACGGATTATAGGCTTCAAGCTCCTGCTCGATCTGTTCGGCACCGCCTTTTTCAATATAGACCATTTCATGGACCTGATTCCACATTGTCTCGTAATTCTCGAAAAAGAATGTGACATGGGGGCCGACCTCGACCCGCCGGTTCCGCTTGCGCCCGGAAATCTTCCTCCGGCTCTCGGCGCGAATCTTGCCGTATTCCTCGGGTGCCAGAATATCGCCCAGTGTGAGATTATGCTTCTGGTTCATGAGGTGCTCCAAATTCCACACGCGGCCGCGGGCGCTCTGCATGGATCATTTGTCAAGCCCATAGGCCTCAGCCACGATTTCTATCGGATGTCCGACGAGGCGCGGCTGGTCCCCGGTGCCATCCTGCGCTTCAATTCCTTGCGCGATGTGGAGTCCGGCAAGCGGGCATTCTGAGGTCACGACAGCCTTGCCGCTCTTCGCCGCTTGCCGGGCGACGGGTGCGCCCACTTTCATGGCCGTTTCGAAATTGGCGTG
>DATJLX010000227.1:0-21281 GCA_035509135.1 Methylocella sp. | reverse complement strand
ATAATGCTTGCGATCGTTCTTTGATCCGCCGCGCTGGGATGCCAGCATACATGCTCCAGGGTTCCGTCGACTGTTTGACCAGGCATAAGGATCCGATGGCGCATCCTTCACCGATTTTTACGCCTGGCAGCACGACGGTTCCAGTCCCGATAACAGCATGTCTTCCTATTGTCACGGGGCCTAAATCCAGGCTTTTGAACTGCTCCGGAATCGTCGGATTCGTCAATGTTCTTCCGGAAAAATCATCGCTCACGCTGTATAGCCGCACGCCAGAAGATAGGTTAGAAAAATCATATAATTCGATCCCGCCTCTGCCAGCAAAATAAGTAAAGGCCGAAATATGCACGTGGGATCCGATCGCTATGCGGCCCGTTGCGATCAATGTAGAATACGCATCAATTCTTGTATTGCTGCCGATTGAAATGTTTTCAATATTTACAAGACTTACATTTCTATCAATCAATACATCCGTACCCAGCGCCTTGAAAGGCATGCGGCGCAATTCCTCGTCAGACAAAAAATGAGCATTGTAGTTGGTCAACCGATTTCCTCATGTCTTCAATGTTGCGAACCAGCCTAGCGTTTTGCTTCGAAGTAGCGCGCAACAATGGCACAAATCTCGTCGATTTCTTCATCCCTGAGGCCGGGCCAGCTTGGAAGATTAATCCCTCTCCAGCCGATATCTTCCGCGACGGGATGACGCTGAAACCGGCTCGAGTACATCGGCATGGTATGAACCGGGAAAAAGACGGGGCGGGTCTCGATGCCCGCCTGCGCCAAGGCCTCCCGCAAAGGGTCACGATCCTGCAACGATGGAACGAGGATCGAGATCATCCAATAGCTGTGAACCACACTGGATGATTCTCGATGGATTTCAACCGGAACCTTCTCTAGATTTTTCGCGTATCGTTGGGCCAGCTGCCGTTTGCGCAGCAAGGTTTGTTCACAGCGCTCGAGCTGGGCAACACCGATGGCCGCGCAAATATTCGTCATGCGGTAATTATAGCCGACGACATCATGCCAATATTGGCGATGCTCGGCGAGCCCTTGACCCTTCAGATGCTTGGCCCGGTCGTAAAGCGTTGGGTCGCGCGTCACCACCATGCCACCCTCGCCCGTGGTGATCGTCTTGTTTCCATAGAAGCTGAACACGGCGATATCCCCGAAACCGCCAACATGCCGGCCCTTGAACCGGCTCCCGATCGCCTCCGCCGCATCCTCGATGACAAACAAACTGTATTTTTTCGCTATTTCCAAAATCTCATCCATATTGCAGGGATGCCCATAAAGATGCACCGCCATGATCGCGCGTGTGCGTGACGTAATTTTCCGTATGATGTCAGCCGGATCCATCTGCCAATCTTCGCGAAGCGAATCGACAAAAACCGGGCGAGCCCCCGTATATGTCACCGCATTGGCAGGCGCGATATAGGTAAGGGCCGGCACGATGACTTCGTCGTCTGGACCGATCCCCAGGGCGAGAAGCGCCAAATGCAGGGCTGTCGTGCCGTTGCAAACAGCAGCCGCGAATTCGACGCCAATATAGCTCGCGAATCCCTGCTCGAAAGCAGAAACGAACTTGCCTTTCGAAGAAATCCAAGTGGATTCGAGACACTCATCGACATAGTTTCGTTCATTGCCAGAAAGATCCGGCTGGTACACAGGAATTCGAAAGGTCATCCGTCCGCCACCAACATCACTGCATAGAAGAAGTCACCGTATATGCAGGAAGGCTGTAACGCAATCTCGCCCGGATCGAGAGTGAGCTGCTGCCGCAAGGCTCTCCTCGCCGTGCAACCGCCAATCAGTCCCGGATCGAGCTTGGGGGTCGGCGACACATCGAGGCTCGGGATATGTTGAAACGATCGCAGGCCTCTTCTTTAACAAAGAGCCGTTAGGCCTGTTTCACTTTCCCCTCCAGAGTTGGCCCGGCGAAATAAAGGTCCCAGAGCGGCGCGGCGCCGAGGGCGGCGATAAAGGCGTGGTGGCGGGACAGATCCTCCGGGCTGAGCCGCGGCGGAAGGGAGTGCGGCCTTTGCGTAAGAAGGCTTGCCCCACCGGTCCCGGCCGAGCCGGCGCCGGCGCCAAAGACAAGATGCGCCTGGCGGCCGCCGGTCAATTCGGCATAGACCTCCGCCAGAATTTCGGCATCGAGCAAAGCGCCATGCTTGGTCCGCCGTGAGGTGTCGATGCCGTAACGCAGGCACAGCGCGTCAAGACTGTTCGACGAGCCCGGAAATTTGCGGCGCGCCAAGGCCAGCGTGTCGATCACACGATCTCCCGCGATCGGCTCCCGGTCCAGCAGAGCCAGTTCCGCGTTGAGAAAGCGCAAATCGAATTCGGCATTATGCGCGATGATCTTGGCGCCATTTGTGAACGTCAGGAAATCATCGGCGATTTTTGCGAAAACCGGCTTGCCCGCGAGAAACTCGGTGGAGAGCCCATGCACAAGAAAGGCTTCCTCAGGGATATCGCGTTCAGGATCGAGATAGACGTGAAAGGTCTCGCCGGTCGGAATTGCGTTCAAAAGCTCGACGCAGCCGATCTCGATGATGCGGTGCCCCTTGGCTGGGTCGAGCCCGGTCGTCTCCGTGTCGAGGATGATTTCCCGCATCTGGCTTTCTCAGGGCATGATCCAAAAGTTGCAGAGTTTTGGTCGATCCCGCGGTCAAAAAAGAGAGAAACGAAGAGCGATTCACGGTGAATCCTCTTGCTCAAAGCCTATTTTGCGCTCCCGCGAGGGCCCGCACAATTCCGCGCACTTGCCGCCCGGCGCTCGCCAATCCAGCGCCGGTGTCGATGATGAAATGGGCCCGCGCGCGTTTTTCCGAATCTCCCATCTGCCGCGCCAATATGACCGCAAGCCGCTCCGCCGTCATGCCCGGACGCTGGCTCACCCGGGCTTTTTGCACAGTTTCCGGCGCGGTCACGAGCACCACCGCATCGACCTCGCGGTCAAGCCCTGTCTCGAACAGCAAAGGGATATCAAGAACAACGATGCGGGCGCCTTTTTGCGCCGCTTCGGCAAGGAAAGCTTGGCGGCTTCCGGCAACCAGCGGATGCACGATCGCCTCGAGCCGGGCAAGTGCCACCGGATCTCCGAGCACCCTCGCGGCAAGGAGCCCGCGATCGACCTCGCCATCGCGCGTGGTGCCAGGAAAAGTCGCTTCGATCGCATCCGCTGCCTCGCCCTTGTAAAGGGCGTGGACCACGGCATCCGAATCATGAACCGCGATTCCTTCGGCGCGAAACATCGCGGCGGTTGTCGATTTTCCCATGCCGATCGACCCGGTGAGGCCCAAAACGAACATCAGCCCGCCGCCAGAATATCCGCCTCGACCAAGCGGCAGAGCTCCGCCGTCACGCAAGGTCTGATGCAGAACCAGCGCTCGAACCCCGGCACGGCTTGGTGCAAAAGCATGCCGATCCCTGATACGGTCTTCAAACCGCGCGCCTTCGCGGCCTTGATCAGCTCCGTTTCCAGCGGGACATAGACGATATCGCTGACGACCGCCTGTGGCGGCAGGGGCGCAAGATCGATGGCGAGCGGCGGCTGGCCTTTCATGCCGAGCGAGGTCGTGTTGACGAGAACGCGGGCGCTGGCCATCGCGTCCGGAAGATCCCCGTAATCCACAACTTCGACCGGCACGCCAAAATCCGCCGCAAGTTTTGCCGCGTGGGCCAGGGTCCGGTTGACCAGCAAAATGCGCGTCATCCCCCGCGATTGGAGCGCGTGAACAATTGCCCGGGCGGCGCCTCCCGCGCCGAGAACCAACGCCGTGCCAGCGCCCGCGTCCCAGCCCGGTGCATCCTGATCCAGGGCACCGAGAAAACCGGCGGCATCGGTATTATCTCCACAG
This sequence comes from Methylocella sp., assembly GCA_035509135.1. Classification (GTDB taxonomy): domain Bacteria; phylum Pseudomonadota; class Alphaproteobacteria; order Rhizobiales; family Beijerinckiaceae; genus Methylocapsa. The sequence goes on along the minus strand of DATJLX010000227.1, from coordinate 17,421 downwards.
AGTTTTCCCGCCTCAATCCACAGGGTATTCACAGCTTTCAGCCGTTCCGCCGCAGGAAGCGTCACATCGCAGAGTGCGAATGCCGTTTGCTTATGCGGCAAGGTTACATTGGCCCCGATGAAACCATGGTCCTCGAGGGCGCGCACAAAGTCTGGAAACTCCGTGGGTGCGACCGCCGCCAGCTCATAAGATCCCGCAATCCCGAGGCTCTTCAACCAAAAACCATGGATCAAGGGCGAACGGGAATGGGCGACCGGCCAGCCGATGACACACACTCTTGGTTTGCCGGAAGCCGGAGGGGGGGCGAAAGGAGACATCACGAAAGAAGACTTCCTTCCTGGCGCAGGAATTTCAAGAGTGGCAAAAGCGGGAGTCCCAGGATCGTCGCATGGTCGCCCTCGATCCGATCGAAGAGATGGATGCCAAGGCCTTCCAATTGATAGGATCCGGCACTCTCCAAAACGGCATCGCCCGCCAGGGCAACATAGTTTTCGATGAATTCCGGCGAAAAGCTGCGGCAGCCGAGCCGAGCCACACAGACCGTTTCGAAAAGAATGATTTTATCGCGCGCGATGCAACAACCGGAATGGAGTTCATGAATCTGGCCAGACAAGGCGGCAAGTTGCGCCGCCGCCGCCGTGCGGTCCGCCGGTTTGCCAAGAACACGGCTTTCGAGGCAAAGCGTCTGATCCGCGCCAACGATGAGGCGGCCTGGGTATTGCGCACTGACCAGCAAGGCCTTGGCGCGCGAAAGATGCAGAGCGACGGCGTTAGCCCCTGCCCCTTCTCCCACGAGTGAAGCCTCGATCGCGCGCTCATCGATCGCCGCGCCACAGATCTCGAAAGGAATGCCCGCCGCCGCGAGAAGTCTTCCTCTGGCAGCGCTTTTTGAGGCAAGCACGAGCGGCGTCGCGCCGCGCCAAAGCGCTGTCATGAGGAGGCTATGAACTTGAGCTGGTGCACTTTGTAGAGATCGATGACCGCCGCCGCGGTTTCCTCGATCGAACGGTGTGTCACATCGATCATCGGCCAGCCATGCATGGCGCAAAGCTTGCGCGCTCTCTTGACCTCATCGGCGACCAGGAGCCGGTCAACATAGGGGGAGTCCGGACTGGCTTTCAAGGCAAGCAGGCGGTTCTCGCGGATCTGGACGATTCGTTCCGGCGAAGCCAATAATCCGACAATCAGTGGTTTTCGCAAAGCCGTGACCGATTCCGGCAAAGGAATATCCGGCACAAGAGGAATATTGGCCGTTTTGATCCCTCGGTTGGCCAGATAGATGCTCGTCGGCGTTTTCGAGGTTCGGCTGACGCCCAACAAAACCACATCAGCCGCCTCGAAATTCTCGGCCTGTTGTCCATCGTCATGCATCATCGTGAAATTCAAGGCTTCGATGCGCCGGAAATAATCCGCGTTGAGCATGTGTTGGGCGCCGGGTCGATGCTTCGACGTCGTCCCGATATAGGATTGAAACAAGTCCAGGATCGGCTGCAAAACCGACAGACAAGGCACCCCCGCCTCTTTGCAGGCCTCGTCAAGATGCTGAGCCAGTTCCTGATCGACGAGGGTAAACAAGACAATTCCGGGTGCGAGCTCAATCTCGGCGATCGCCTTGTCAAGCTGACCCTTGCTGCGCACGAGGGGATAAAGATGCTCGATCGACGACACCCCTTCATACTGCGCCGCCGCCGCACGGCTCGCCGCAATGAGGGTCTCGCCCGTCGAATCGGAGACAAGATGCAGATGAAAGTAGTGCCTCCCCACTGTTTTCGCGCCTCGCCAGCCTCCCATGATTTCAAGGGAATACAGGGGAAAAATGGGGATAACCGGCCCTCGGCATCCCTTGCAACCCCTTTATGAAGCCGGGCCAAGCTTGTCCATGCACCAGCGCCGAAGGCTGAGCAACAAATGAGGCGCGGCTGTGAGGCCAGGGGAAAACAGAAAATCCATTGAATTCGAGATTCAATAACCCCGCTATCCCGTTTCAATGGTTAACAAAAAGTTAAGGCGCACCCTGTTCGACCGTGCATGTGAATAAAGCGGATGAACCGCAAACCTGACGCTTGCTTGTGCAAACCAGGGAATAAGCCTTATGCGCTTGCCAAGGAGACATAAAAAAAGTCTTTAAGAAAGAGTCTTGGATTTATTAGAGGATTTTGGATTTGGACGGGCAAACACAGGTTCAAACAAAACCATTTTTCAAAGTCCTTGAGGGGGAAGCCTGTTTTCCGCCCCCTGTCTGGCTGATGCGGCAAGCTGGCCGCTATCTTCCGGAATATCAAACAATCCGTATGAAAGCCCCTTCCTTTCTCGATTTTTGCTACACACCGGAACTTGCCGCCGAAGCAACCCTGCAACCGTTACGGCGCTTCGGATTTGATGCGGCCATTCTGTTCAGCGATATTTTGATCATTCCCGATGCGCTTGGCCAAAAAGTCCGTTTTGACCCCAATGAAGGACCGAAACTCGATCCTCTTGTAACCGGGCAGGATTTCGCCAAACTGAACGAAACGATTGATCGCAACCGGCTCTCACCGGTTTTCGAGACGATCGAACGGGTCAGGCAGAAACTGCCGGGGGACGTTGCACTGATCGGCTTTTGCGGTGCCCCATGGACGCTCGCTTGCTATATGATTGCCGGCAAAAGTGTGCAAGACCAGGCACCGGCCCGTCTTCTTGCCTATCGTGATCCTGATCTGTTTCAGCGTCTCATTGACCGGCTGGTCGAAGCGGCGATCGATTGTCTCGCCTGGCAGATCGAAGCCGGGGTCGAGGCTGTGCAAATCTTCGACACTTGGGCAGGCGTCTTGCCCTCCACCGAATTCGAGCGCTGGTGCACGGCGCCAGTCAAGGCCATTGTCGCTGGTCTACGGCTTCGCCATAAGAATGCCCGTGTGATCGGTTTTCCAAAAGGGGCTGGACAGCATTTGATGGATTTTGCGGCCCGCACCGAAGTGGATGTTCTTGGGCTCGATAGCAGCATTGATCCACGATGGGCGGCGCGGACCTTTGACCGGAGCTTGGTTTTGCAAGGCAATCTTGATCCGCTGGCACTGGTCGCCGGTGGCGCGGCGCTGGAAAGGGGACTAGGCGAAATTCTTATCGCGTTTCGCGGCAGGCCGCATATTTTCAATCTTGGCCATGGCATCTTGCCGCAGACTCCCTTGCATCATGTCGCGCTTCTGCTTGAATTGCTTCGCAAAGATGCGACGAAATGAGCCATGCTTACCTCTGGATCAAGGTTCTTCACATTCTCGCCGTGATTTCCTGGATGGCTGGGATGCTTTATCTGCCGCGTCTTTTCGTTTATCACGCCGAAACGCCACGTGGTTCGCCGCAAGCGGCGACCTTCGCCGTGATGGAAGCAAGGCTTATGCGGCTGATCATGCTGCCCGCCCTGCTCGTGACTTGGGCCACCGGCCTCGCTCTTGCGGTTTGGGCTGGTTTTCTGCACGAGGGCTGGTTTTACGCAAAATTTGCGCTTGTTATTGGCCTCAGTGCGCTGCATGGATATTTTGCAAAACTTCGCAAGGATTTGGCGAATGAGACAAACCAGCATGGTCCGCGTTTTTTCCGAATCGTCAATGAAGGTCCAACAATCCTGATGATGGGAATCGTTTTTCTCGTCGTTTTCAAACCATTTTGATCACAAGGCGAGTCTTTTGAAATCATTTGGCTTGTCAAAACCCTTAAATCGATTTATTTATGGTTTATCCCCTCGCATGAACTCATATAGTTCTGCTGCTGCCGCGCCGCGTTAAGAGCGTTTGCACCGGTCTTGCAGGATCGGATTGCGCCACTCCCCTTTTTCTCTTTCGCGCGAAGAGTCGCGCTGCCCTTCCAAGGACTTCATCCCAATGCAGGAAATCAAACTGCAGGACCTGAAGCTTAAGTCGCCGACCGAATTGCTTGCCTTTGCCGAGGAGCACGAAGTCGAGAACGCTTCGATCATGCGCAAGCAAGAGCTCATGTTTGCCATTCTCAAACAATTGGCGAGCCGCGAGATCGAGATTGTCGGCGCGGGAGTGATCGAGGTTCTGCAGGACGGTTTCGGTTTCCTGCGCTCTCCCGATGCAAATTATCTGGCCGGGCCCGACGACATTTATGTTTCGCCTTCTCAGATTCGCCGTTTCGGCTTGCGCACCGGCGACACGGTGGAAGGGTTAATTCGCAGTCCCAAGGAAGGCGAACGCTATTTTGCACTGCTCAAGGTCAATACGATCAATTTCGAGGACCCGGAAAAAATCCGGCACAAGGTGCATTTCGACAATCTGACTCCGCTCTATCCCGATGAGCGGTTGAAACTCGAGGTCGCCGATCCGACCAAAAAAGATCTGTCCGCCCGCGTCATCGATATTGTGGCGCCGATCGGCAAGGGTCAGCGTGCCCTGATTGTCGCGCCGCCGCGCACCGGCAAGACGGTGCTGTTGCAAAATATCGCGCAATCGGTCACTGCCAATCACCCAGAATGCTATTTGATCGTGCTTTTGATCGATGAACGGCCGGAAGAAGTCACCGACATGCAAAGATCGGTCAGCGGCGAGGTGGTCTCGTCCACCTTTGACGAGCCAGCGGTGCGGCATGTGCAGGTCGCCGAGATGGTGATCGAAAAGGCAAAGCGCCTGGTCGAACATGGCCGGGATGTCGTGATCCTTCTGGATTCCATCACGAGACTGGGCCGTGCCTACAACACCGTCGTTCCTTCCTCCGGCAAGGTGCTGACGGGCGGCGTCGACGCCAATGCCCTGCAGCGGCCAAAGCGGTTCTTCGGCGCCGCCCGCAATATTGAGGAGGGCGGTTCCCTGACAATCATCGCGACCGCGCTCATCGATACCGGCTCGCGCATGGACGAGGTGATCTTCGAGGAATTCAAGGGTACCGGCAATTCGGAAATCATTCTCGACCGCAAGGTCGCCGATAAAAGGACCTTCCCATCGATCGACATCACGCGCTCTGGGACCCGCAAGGAGGAATTGCTGGTGCCGCCTGACATCTTGAAGAAAATGTATGTGCTGCGCCGTATCCTTAATCCCATGGGCACGGTCGATGCCATCGAATTCCTGCTCGGCAAATTGCGGGAAACCCCGAAGGGCAATGCAACCTTCTTCGAATCCATGAATACGTGATCAGGCTCTTGGAGCAATCATGGCGGTTCAGGATCAAACCGTTCCGTGCGACACGGAATTTGAAACGGGCAAATCTTCCGCGGCCGGTTGATTGTGCAGCCGGCGCTCCCAATTGAGCGCTTGGGCGACGATTGTCGCGAGATCATTATATCTTGGCGTCCATCCGAGCGTCGATTGAATGCGCTCGGCACCGGCGACGAGGGAGGCTGGGTCGCCAGCGCGCCGGCCGGATATCTTCACATTGAAATCGACGCCAGACACGCGTTTCACCACATCGATGACTTCAAGCACGGAGAAGCCCTTGCCGTAGCCGCAATTGCAAATGAGGCTGTCGCCGCCCTTGCGGAGGTGATCGAGCGCCATCAGATGCGCCGAGATGAGATCCGTGACCTGGATATAGTCGCGGATGCAGGTTCCATCCCGGGTTGGATAATCGGCACCATAGACTTCAAGACCGGGACGAAATCCAAGTGCCGTCTGCACCGCGACCTTGATGAGATGGGTGGCCTGCGGGGTCGATTGCCCGAGGCGTCCCTTGGGGTCGGCGCCGGCGACGTTGAAATACCGCAAGATCACATATTTAAGACCATGGGCTTGACCTGCGTCCTGCAGCATCCATTCGGTCATCAGCTTGGAGCGCCCATAGGGATTGATCGGGGCCAGCGGAACTCTTTCGTCAACCGGGTCGGTTTCAGGCTCGCCATAAACCGCCGCCGTCGAGGAAAAGATAAAATGCTTGATTTTGTGGCGAACGGCGCATTCGAGCAGATTGCGTGCCTTGGCGGTGTTGTTGAAATAATAGCGGAGGGGATCGGCGACCGATTCGGGCACCACGATCTTTGCGGCGAAATGGGCGATGGCGTCGATGTCATGCTCACGGATGATCGAGTCGACGAGGGCCGTGTCGCCAAAATCGCCGACGATAAGTTGTGCCGGAGGCTGCACCGCTGAGCGGAAGCCGGTTGAAAGATCATCCAAGACGATGACCTGTTCGCCAGCGTCAAGAAGGGCCAGCACCATATGGCCGCCGATATAGCCCGCGCCTCCAGTCACCAAAACCGTCATGCTCACTCCGGAATGAAAATCGTTATAATTCCGGTTCACCTTGGCCGCCCACAGGTCCTGGGCGGCGATCAAGCGAATTGGAAAAACCACAAGATTTTGCGGCGCGATGGCATTTGCTGCAGCGGCTGCGAGATCGTTTTGCTTTCGCGGCAGAATCCGCACCATGATATGGAGAGTATGGCAACGGAAATCTCTGACGATGGAATTATTTTCTGTGTAAACTTATGAAATGACCAACCAAAGACGTCAAAATTCCCCTCCGGCGGGGGGCGCATTTTCATGGAAGGACAACCGATCCCCTTGCCAATGGCTCAGGAGCTCGGGATGAGCGGGAGCCGCGACTATTCGACGCCATCAATGCAAAAGATACTGTTCGCTGATCGTTTCACCGAGCTTGTCATTGTCCTCGACGAAGGCCGTGATGAATTCATGCAGGCCGATCTTAAAAATTTCGTTGGTCGTCGCGTTTTCAAGGCGTGCCAGCACATCATGCGCCTGTTTTTGCGAAATCCCCTTGCGGCCGTAGGCATCGCCAATCGCATCGAGGAAGCGGACGAGATTGTCGTAGCAGGCGATCAGCGAACGCGGCATTTCCTTCTTGAGGATGAGAAGATCGGCGATAAGCCAAGGTTTCACGCTTTCGCGGTAGACCCAATGATAGGCGGTCAGCGACGAGACCGCGCGCAAAATCGCGGTCCATTGGAAATAGTCAACCGACCCGCCGACCGTTTCCTCGTCTGGCAAAAGCACGTGATATTTCACGTCGAGGATGCGGGCGGTATTGTCCGCCCGCTCGATATAAAGGCCGACCCGCGAGAACCAATAAGCGTCGTTGCGCAACATCGTGCGGTCGACCGAGCCGTCATAGTCGAGCGAGGTCTTTTTCACAAATTCGAAGAAATGCGAGAGCGCCTCGCGATCATAGCGGCCAAGGCCTTGATTGCTTGACTCGAAGCGGCTGAGTTCGATCCAGGCGCCATTGATCGCTTCCCACATTTCGGCGGTCAGCGCGGTGCGCACCGCCCGCGCATTCGCCCTGGCGAATTTGATGCAGTTGCGGATCGAGGACGGATTGTCCGGTGCGAAGGTCAGATAATCGACGACGCTGGCTTCTTCTGCGGCCCCGCGCGTGGCGCGAAAACCCTGCGCCGCTCCCGACGACTCAAGCGCACTTTCCCATTCGGTGCCCGTTCCGGAATAGCTCACCGGCAGGGTGGCGAGACGTTGTGCCGCCTTGATGATGCGAGCGAGAAAATCCGCACGCTCGACGTAGCGCGCAAGCCAGTAAAGGTTATCCGCCGTGCGGGAAAGCATCGCCTGTCCCCATAACACGATTTGACAAAAGGGGAATGCCGTGTTCGCGGCACAGTGCCCGGAGCAGGAAGGCAATGGGATCCGTCGCCATCGATGCCGCTCCTGCCTGACGCTCTAAGGACTGACTTTGAGGAAAGCAAGGCGCGGTTTTATCATGGCGTCTTTTTCGAGTCATGGGATGCGAGGACGAAGGCCAAGAGCTGGAGCGCATTTCAAAATCACATGATCCGGGTTTGACCTCGCGCCGCGGAAAAATCGTCGAAGATCGAATCCTCGACGATCCAGGTATCCTTGGTGCCGCCACCCTGGCTCGAATTCACGACGAGCGATTTCTCCTTCAAGGCAACCCGCGTCAAGCCGCCCGGCATGACCCGCATGCCATTCGTGCCGGTCAGAACGAAGGGCCGCAAATCGACATGGCGGGGTGCAATGCCGGCGTCGCAAAGCGTCGGCGTCGTCGAGAGCGCGAGTGTCGGCTGGGCGATGAAATTGCTCGGATCGCGGGCCAGTTTTTCGGCGAAGACCTCGATCTGGGATTTCGAGGCATGCGGCCCGACCAGCATGCCATAGCCGCCCGAACCATTGACTTCCTTGACGACAAGCTCGGGAAGATGCTCCCTTACATAGAGCAAGGCGTCTGGCTCGCGGCAGCGCCAGGTCGGCACATTGTTCAAAATCGCCTTTTCGCCGAGATAGAAATCGATGATGTCGGGCACATAGGTATAGATGGCCTTGTCATCGGCGATTCCGGTGCCGACGGCATTGGTGAGGGTCACATTGCCGGCCCGGTAGGCATCCATCAAGCCGGCAACGCCGATGATCGACTCGGGCTTGAAGGCGCGCGGGTCGAGAAAAGCATCGTCAATCCGCCGGTAGATGACATCGACTCTTTTCTCTCCCTGCGTGGTGCGCATATAAACGACGTCGTTTTCGACGAGAAGATCGCCGCCCTCGACCAGTTCGACGCCAAGCTTATCCGCCAGAAAGGAATGCTCATAATAGGCGGAATTGAAGCGGCCTGGGGTCAAGACCACGATGGTCGGCTCTCCGGCCGCCGCCGGCGGCGCCAGCGAACGCAGGGCGTTGAGCAGGGAATCCGGGTAATTCTCCACCGGGGCGACCCGGTGGTCGGCGAAGAGATCCGGCGCTACCCGCATCATGACTTCGCGATTCTCCAGCATGTAGGAGACCCCGGACGGGGTGCGCACATTGTCTTCGAGAACGTAGAAATCATCTTCGCCGGTGCGGACAACGTCGATGCCGGCGATATGCACATAAATGTCGTGCGGCACCCGCCAGCCCACCATTTCCGGCCGGAATTCGGCGTTGCTGGCGACAAGATCGGCTGGGATTCGTCCCGCCTTGACGATCTCCCTTGCCCCATAGATATCGGACAGGAACTGATTCAGGGCTTTCACCCTTTGCACGAGACCAGCCTCGAGGCGGGTCCATTCCGAGCGCAGCATCATGCGCGGGATGATATCGAAAGGGATCAGCCGCTCCGCCCCGTCTTGCTCACCCTCGCCATAGACCGCGAAGGTGATGCCGATCCGGCGGAACAAAAGCTCGGCCTGCGAGCGCCGCGCCGCGAGCACACCGGCCGGTGTGGAAGCGAGCCATCTCGCAATCTTGCCATAGACCGGCCTGATGGAGCCGTCCGCCAGGGTCATTTCATCGAAACATTGGATTTCGGGCAATTGTCCGCGCTCCTTATCCTATCAGCCGGAGAATGGACGGCCGCATGGCATTATCCGGAGATTTGCTCTTGCATGGGACCAAGCGAAGAATCAGAGGCGTTCCTCTGCAGCCAAACGGGCCGCCCGCATCCGAGGGGGCGGCATGGGCTCGAAGCATTTACTATGCCATAATTTAGCGAAAATGCCAGGAAATCAAAAAGGGGTTCAGCATCATCAGGGCGTGGGCGGAAGCGTCTCATGCCCGCATCACAAATGGGCCTCGCCGCGGTGGACCTCAGCCGCGTCAGCGAAGGCGTGAACCCCAAAAGGGGATGACATGGATTTGGTCCATCAATGCAGAGCGGCGGCTCCAAGCCAGATGGCGGTGCCGGGATAAAGGATCAGGCCCGCGCTGGCGAGAGCCACGCCATAAGGAATGCCGGAGCCGGGGTCAAGCAAGCACATGGCCCACCGGCTCGTCATTCCAAGGCTTGGCGACGGCCATTTTCGAAGCCCGATGATGATGAGGGTGAGCAGACAGCCAAGCACGCTCGCCGAGACCGCATAATCGCCGATATGATCGAAACCGAGCCAGATCGCGGTCGCCGCCGCAAGCTTCGCATCGCCACCGCCAATCCAGCCGCGGGCGAACATAAAAAAGGTCAGGACGAGCATCAAAGCCCCGCAGGCGAGATGCCGCAAAATGACTGCCGTGGGCAGACCGCAAGCGAAGGCCATGGCGACGAAGAGCAGGGCGATCGCGATCGAGACACGATTGGGAATTGTCATCGTCAACAGATCGGACAGGCCGGCGAAGACCATCAAGGCCGGAAAAATGAAAAGCGTCGCGGCTTCAAGCATGTTTCTTCAAAGTCCAAAAAGGTCCCATTCAGGACGAGACGGAGGATGAGGTGCAGGGGGGAAGGATCGCCGGGCGGCCGCCACCCGAGCGCGCCTGCCACGAGGGCCCGGCCGCAAACGGATGCGAGGCCGGTGTCATCAACTAAAGCCATTCGCAAGCGGCCCGTAGAATTTGGTTGAAATCGTCGTGCCGATCAGACCGACGGAGGCGATGATGCCAATGACGATGAAGCCGGCGATGAGCGCATATTCGATGGCGGTAACGCCCGACTGATCCCGGGCAAAGCGGATCCATGACGTCACCATAAGGAAAATCTCCGGTGGTTTGATCGCCCCCCCGAGCGAAAGCCGTCGTCCTGGCGACTCCATGCCAGTGCGGGCTTGCGCGGAGAGGGCGTCTTCAGGGTGGCGGCGATTCAGGTCAAGGCATTGGAGATCGCAGTGAACTTGGACGAAACCGTCGTTCCAAGCGTGGTGACCGCACCGATAATGACGACGGCGATCAAACCGGCGATGAGGCCGTATTCGACAGCCGTAACGCCGGATTGATCGGCAAGAAAGCGATGAAACAAATGACGCATGATGAAGACTCCTAAATTTTAATTGTATCACAATTCCAGCCTAGATATTCTCCACGTGGAATCGCGTGATCATACACAGCTTTAAATTGAAACCGGACTAATGAATTATATAGATTTTTATATTTGAATATCACACTATTTTTCTTTATGATATTTGCCATTTCTATAGAAATAACATGTTTTTCTGAAAATATACACTTATGAATAATCCATAAACCGGGGTCCCCGCCAAAACGCGGCGGGCTGTTCCTGCGGCGCCCGCCCCTTGCGCGTGGATCAAGGCATTAATCCTTTGGATAAGCAGGAATTCAGGACGGCCACCGCGGGCCGCCGCCTGGAGCCCATGGTATAAATTGAGACGAATCAAGCGAACAACCACGCCGGCCGCGCCCGCGCCTGATCATATATTCCGCATTTCGCCCAGAGACCGGCGATGGCCTTTCAGGCCATCAGATTCAACGTTTGGTTGAAAATTCTGTAATTTAGGGTTGATTTATTCTCTTATTAATTGTAAATAGGTTGTGCTCTCAATGGTTGAGTCGTCTTCCCCTGTGGTCGGGCTCTGTTGGTTTTTGAAGGTTGACATGCTCCTCGCAATGATCCGGCGCCGCACCGAATGGAAAGCGGCCATCGCGGCAGATGCCCGCCGCCTCATCGACTGTTTCAACGAGCATGCCTATTTCGAGGCGCGCGAAAGAGTCCGGGGGCGCTGCATCGATGGCGGGCGGCCCGCACGCTATTGGAGGGCTGTCAAGATCGAGATCGCCCGGCGGCAAGGGATTGCCATCGGCCTCGTTGGCGCCGACATTTGGGCATGATATTTGCTTAAACGAGGGATTGCCATCGGATGCGAAAAGGCAGGGCACGAAAGGATGCCATGCACCGCCGCCAGCAGTTTAGGATAGGTGTTTAAATTCCGCTTTAAGGGGGAAGCCGCTCGAGGGAGGGGGCATCGTCAGGGCTCTGGAAAGGAGTAAGACATGACCTCAATTGTTTATCCCATTGATCTTTTGACCATCGCGGCGTTTGGCATTCTTGGGCTTTGGCTAGAACCCATCAACGGCAAGCAGGGGTTTGTTGACGATTTCCTCACGCCGGCTCCCATGACGGCGATCGGGTGCTTTCTCACGGCTCTTGAAACGCTCGCGCAATGATCAATCCATGGTTGACCGGCCGCCCTTCTCATAAGGGAAGAGCGGAATCATAAGGGAAGAGCGAAGTTCGGGGGCGAAACGAAAATCATTTCCTTCTGACTTTGGAATGATGATTTTCGCCCAGCGCCGTTCCTTGCCATGGATGGATCGAATTGATTCGCGCCACAGGCTCGCGCCACGTCCGGCGTCGATCGAACACCCAGGGACATGCGGTCGTCAGCCGCCGCCGCGAGGCGCTGGCGCATCCGGTCCGGTGCTTTCCGGCGGTCCTGGAAGACGGGCGGTGTTTTTCGGCGGCAAGCGCGCGGCGTTAGAGCCGAGCCAAGGCGCCCAAGCCGTTTGCGCGAGACGCATCCAGAAATAAAAGGGATTTGCCGCTTCCATGGCGCGGCCGAAGGCGGCGAAGGATGGAATCGCCTGCAGGCTGAGCGAAAGATATTCAGCGGCGCCATCGGCCGAGCGGCCATGGACGATCTCAATGTCGAGATTGGGCAATCGCGCCGTTGCCCGTGTTTCCTCGAAATGGCCTTCACGCATGCGCAACCCTCCAGTTCGCCCCATCGATCATATCTGCCGCCAAGCCTTGCCGGTTCCTCACCAGTTGCGGCGGCAACCCGTTTTTAGTCCATTTTCACCCGTATCACGAGGAACAACATTTTTGGAGCGTGGCTGTCGGAGGATCGTTAGCAGAACCGTTATACAAACGAGGCAACGTCAGAGCATCGGCACAAGCCAAACCGCGCAGCCGGGGAGTGCACCGCTTCGGCAGAGCGGCTCCGACGTCCCTTGCGACGAGCACTGCCGAACCTCTCCCACTCGGCGAGGCCGGGTGACGGGTCTGAACCCCGCCATCCGGCCAGTGCGTCACGCCATCAAGGGGGGGAAGCCATTATGGAAACCCTTGGCGTCTAGCGCGTTGGCGTGGACGGCAGGTCCCAATCGGACGGCCGGCCCTCGGGAACGGCGGCGTCATCGTCGCGCAGGGCGCCGCGCACTGGCTCCGGCGGGACCGGCGCCGTGGCGCGGGCCGCGGGCACCCGCGCGGCGGCGGCGAAATAGGCATCCGGTATGCGTGCGGTCGGCGCCGGGCCGGGCCCCACGTGCAACGCCAGCACATCGCCGGCCGGATGCCCGGCCTGCGCAATATCCATGTCTTCCTCGATCTCGGGCGGATTGGGCAGGCCGTCGCGGGGCGGTTCGGGCGCCGGACTTGGCCGGAGCTGCGGTTTGCAGATCCGGCGCGGGCCGTTGGAGGTGTTGCCGTGCAGCGCAAGATCGACATGGATATGATTGTAATGAAATATATTGGCGCCGGGGCCAAGCACCGTGGTGAATTCGCTGCAGGCGCCGGAATGGACATCCTGAAGGAAGGCCCGCGTTTGGTCGTCGCCCCGCGTCCAGTCGCGGACGATCAAAATCTCGCGCCCGTCGGCGAGCCGGAAACCGCCGATGTCGAAAGCGTTGCCGAACGCATGTTCGGAAAGGCGCGCCCCCCATTGGTTGTTCATCGTCCTGCAGTTATAGGCGCCCATCGACAGGATCTCGGCCACCGGCTGGCCGAAGCGCGCCCGGGCGGCGGGTTGCACGATCTCCGTCAGCCATGCGTTCAGCGCGGCGATCATCGGGCAGTCGAGCGTGTAGACCGCATTGAAACGCACCGCGCCATCGAGCAAGGCGCTCACCTTGAACGGCCGGGTCAGGCCGCAAATGCCGGGGCCGTCGATTTCGCGCGCCGGCTGGATATAGGCCGAGACGTGGACGAGATTTTGCGCGACGCAGGCAGCTTCCGCCTCGCTCCGCCAAGCCGGCCGGCGCGGTCTCTCGTAATTCGAGCAGCCAGCCAACGCCAGCATCAAGGCTGCCGCAGCGGCAAATGGCAGAATGCGACACGCCATTGCCAAGAGTTGCCTGCAATATCTTAATTGGCGCTAAAGCATTTCGGTTAATGATTTTGAAACGGCGCCGAAATGGGACGAGGCCATGGCGAAGATCATTGTGACGCCAGACATTGCCATCGAGGAGCAGGACCTCGCTTTTTCCTTTGTGCGAGCGAGCGGCCCCGGCGGACAAAATGTCAACAAAGTGGAGACCGCCGCGCAACTGCGCTTCGACGTGGCGCGTTCGGCTGCTCTTGATGAAGCGCTGAAACGGCGCCTCGCGCGTCTTGCTGGCGCAAGGCTCACCAAGGACGGCGTTCTGGTGATCTTCGCGCAAACCCACCGGGCGCGCGAGCAGAACCGGCGCGAGGCGCTGGCGAGACTGCTCCGTTTGATCGTGGCGGCGGCAAAGACACCCAAAGCGCGCGTGAAAACCCGCCCGAGTTTGGCCTCCCGCGCGCGCCGCCTCGAGATGAAGGTCAGGCGCGGTGAAACCAAGCGTCTCAGAAGCGCTCCGCTTCCGTAGTCGGGTCAGGAGGCCGGCCGGAACCCAAGCTTGCGCCGGGGCGGCGGCCTATTTCGGCGACAGCTTCGCGCGAGCTCAGGCCGCCAAGGTGGGGAGGCCGCTTTTTAACGAACGCCGTATGAGGGTAGCTAACCAACAAAAGTGTAATAAACACATATGAAAAAAAATTACTAAATTTCGTAATTTGCTCTTCACAAGAATGGCGGGCTGTGCGAACATATCCATAACATTTAATGAACAGAGGGGAACCTACCAATGAAAAAGCCAGAGACTTTGGCACAGAAGTTAAACGATGCTTCCAGGCGGGAAAAGGCTTCAAAACCCGTTGAAATCACCGAAATTGTGGAAGGCGCGCAAGGCACCGCCGCCTATATTGCCCAAATGACAGGCGAGCTCGCGAGCCTTGCCAATGGTGCGCGTTTTCAGAGCTTGGCCCATCTTCTCGCCAGGGCCCAGCTCGAGGCCGAGCTGTGGTCGCGCCAGAGCTAATGAAAGTCCCGCATCGCTCTTCTCGCGGCGCTTTTCCGCTTGGCCCTTCCCACTTGGCCCTTTCCACGCTCAGCTCCTTCCGAGCCAGACGGTCGCTTCGGGAGATGGTTTCATGAGAATGAGAGCTTTCGGGTTGCTTTTCGTCAGGACCGGCAAGCCGCGCTGAGCGTGGTTTGCCGCCAGGGGATCGTTATGGGGATCGTTATCCATCCCCAAACCAGAGCCTCTGACACCGTTTGGCGACACGCCAGTCGCATCGGCCGCCGGCGGGTCCGGTGATGTCGCGGGGCGCCATCGCCATCCGGATCATTCCAAGCGTGGGAAGCGAGGGTAGCACCCCACCCCGGCGGAGGGGCGGCACAATGGTCCTGATACGCTAAGCCAGGCACACCCCATGTGCCGGCA
Organism: Methylocella sp.; assembly: GCA_035509135.1. GTDB lineage: Bacteria > Pseudomonadota > Alphaproteobacteria > Rhizobiales > Beijerinckiaceae > Methylocapsa. The sequence continues at coordinate 2,347 of DATJLX010000227.1, read as the reverse complement.
GCGGTTAAGTGTGGCTGTGACGCGACACGAACCCACCACGCGAAGGCGATGAAGCCGTGCATCCCTTCTTTCTTCATCGGCCAATTTTCACGAGCCAATTTTCATGGGTTTCATGGGCCAAGTTTCATGGACCAAGGTCTTGGAATGCCCTAGCGGCTCGATGAAAGAAGGGAAAACGACTATGAATGCCGTCCTGGCACGCGGCTGCAGCGGGGCGCAAACGCATGAGCGTGTCCGCGATAACCCATCTCCGCCTATGGAGCGGCTCCAACCTTAAAAGCTTGACTTCATCCCGTCGCGAGGTCACGACGCGTACCGCCTACCCCGGCGGCATCGCGCCCAACGCGTCCGGCGTTAGCCGCCTTGGTGGAACGTTATCATAATTGATGTTCGCTTCTCAGGGAGGATTTTCAAAATGCATCTGGGCAAACGCGCGGTCGCTGAATTTCTGGGCACGTTTTGGCTGACTTTTGGCGGCTGCGGCGCCGCCGTCATTGCCGCCGCCTATCCGCAATTGGGGATCGGTTTCGTTGGCGTCGCGCTCGCTTTCGGCCTCACCGTTGTGACGATGGCCTATGCCGTCGGGCATATTTCCGGCGCCCATTTCAACCCGGCGATTACGGTCGGCCTTTGGGCCGCGCAGCGGATCCCGTTTCGCGACGTCATTCCCTATATCGTGTTCCAGGTGGCCGGCGCGATCGCCGCGGCGGGGCTGCTGAAAATTGTTGCCGAAGGCCATCCGGGCTTCGTTCTGGGCGGTTTCGCGTCGAATGGCTTTGGCGAGTTGAGTCCCGGTCATTACACGCTTCTCTCCTGCGCCATCATCGAGACTGTTTTGTCGTTCTTTTTCATCCTGGTCATTATCGGGGTCACCTCGGCCGGGGCGCCGGCCGGTTTCGCGGCGCTCGCGATCGGGCTCACCTTGACCTTGATTCACCTCATCTCCATTCCGGTGACCAACACCTCGGTCAATCCCGCGCGGAGCACCGGCCCGGCCATTTTCGCGGGCAAAGCCTATGTCGATCAGCTGTGGTTCTTTTGGGCGGCGCCGATTTTTGGCGGCTTGGTGGCGGGCGTCTTCGGCGGGCTTTTTTTCCGCGAGCCGGAGTAGAGCCCGCGACAAAAATCTTCGCGTTTTTGAAGGGGACAGGCTCCGAGGCTCTTCGCCTCGACCTTGGGCGGCCGCTTTGTCACCCGGCATGCGGCTGCCTCTGATGAAGGCCGGAAGAAGGCCGCCCGATGGACGGCGCAGCGGGGATTTTCGTCCGCAAAACCCTTGCGAATCGAGAGAGTTAGCAGACGGACTTGCGGAACGCAGCGCGAACATATATGGTTCGTTCACCGTTTGTGCAATAGCGATTCGCGGCATCCAACTTGCGCTCTTTCCTCAGAATGAAAAGCCGGGCTGATACCGGCGCTGCGCGGGGGCGGTAGAAGAGAGGGCCTGGCCAATGTTGACAAAAAAACAGAGCGAACTGTTGCGCTTTATCCACGAGCGTCTGAAGGAGACCGGGGTTCCTCCTTCCTTCGACGAGATGAAGGATGCTTTGGATCTGCGCTCGAAGTCGGGCATTCACCGGCTGATCATCGCGCTTGAGGAGCGTGGCTTTATCCGGCGCCTGCCCAATCGGGCGCGGGCGCTCGAGGTCTTGCGGCTGCCGGAGTCCTCGACCCCGGCCGAAGGCGGCCGAAGCAAGCGTTTCGCGCCGAGCGTCATCGAGGGCAATCTCGGCCGCGTCCGCGCCTTTGCGCAAAACCCGGCCGATGACGAAACGGATCGTTCGATGATCTCGATCCCTGTCATGGGGCGGATCGCCGCCGGAACGCCGATCACGGCGCTGCAAAACCGCAGCCACACGATCAGTCTGCCGCCGGACATGCTGCCGCCTGGCGAATATTATGCGCTCGAAGTGCGTGGCGATTCGATGATCGAGGCGGGCATCTTCGATAGCGACACCGTGGTCATCCGCAAGCAGGACACGGCCGAGACGGGCGACATTGTCGTGGCCTTGATCGATGATGAGGAAGCGACCTTGAAACGGCTGCGCAAGCGCGGCGCCTCGATTGCTCTCGAAGCCGCCAATCCGGCCTATGAGACGCGCATCTTCGGGCCGGACCGTGTCCGCATTCAAGGCAAGCTCGTCAATCTCGTCCGCAAATATTGAGTTCCTCGCGGGACAAGGGATTTGGCCGCAGCCCGTTATCATTGGCCCATGTCCGCGCCTGGCGCGATGATTGGACCTGTGTCGCCGATGCGGCCTTCGGTTTATCGCTCCGCGTCCTTCATCGCCGCGGCGATCCGCTGCGTCTCGACACTGACCCGCGTCACCCGCGCAATGAGGCCGAT
>DATJLX010000226.1:0-7069 GCA_035509135.1 Methylocella sp. | reverse complement strand
CGGCCTGGCGCTTTTGCTGCTGCTGGCGCTTGGCACTTTTGCCGCGGGAGTCCATGTATCCTGGCAGATTTGCGTTCTTGGTCTCATCATGGCCGTTTGCGTGCGGGCGATGGCCTGACCCCCCTTCATCGGCGCCCTATTGGGTCTTGCGCGCTTCCCGTGCCTTTCAGGATTTGCATCCCTTGCGGTGACGCAAGGAGCCGCGAAAATCTCGCCTTCCAGAACGCGACCGGCCCCGTCATTGTCCCAGTTTTCCCTCCAGGCGGGGAACTTACAATCTTCTATTGACAATTAAGACATACATTCTCATCTTGCCAAACTAGGAACAGGCGATGGAGTTCGCCTTCAACCGCCCTCGGGGCTGATGACTCCTGCACACGTCTTCAGACGGCAGGAGGAGCTTGCATGAGAGGTCCCCAGCGGCCCCCCAGGATAATCCAGCTGCGCCTGCCAACGCGCGCGGAAGAGCGCTCGTCTAGCGTGGGACCTTTCCCATGAACGAGCGGGACGTCCTTCTCCAAATCGCCCAGGTTCTCACGACGGTGCTCTTCGCACCCCTTATCCAGGGCATAATTATTCAATTCGAGGAAAGGGTCCAACGCGCTCAAGGGCCGGGACTTTTCCAGCCTTACCGGGACCTCTCGAAGCTTTTCCACAAAGAGATCGTGGCACCGCAGACGGCATCCTGGCTCTTCTTTGTGGCCCCGGTCGTCGCTTTCACCTGCATGCTCGTCGTGCCGATTCTGATCCCTGTTCTCACCAACTTTCCGCTGCCGCTCTCCGACATGGGGGACATCCTGGGCGGCGGCCTCATCCTCACCCTTGGCTCGTTCATGATCGTCCTGGCGGGACTCGATACGTCGAGCGCCTACGGCGGCATCGGTTCAAGCCGCGCGGTGATGGTCGCGATTCTCGCCGAGCCAACGCTGATTCTCGTCTTCATTGGGATCACGCTGCTCGCCAAGGCAATGCTACCCTTTGTCGTCAATCATCTGCTCGTGTCGAGTTGGGCAGTCTATTGGAGCCCCGCACACCTCTTCCTCGTGGCGGCCTTCTTCATCCTGTTGCTTGTCGAAACGGATCGGATGCCAATCCATTCGAGCACGCACATCGAGGTCTATATGATCGATGAGGGACGGATCCTCGAATATTCCGGTCCCCTGCTGGCGCTCGTCAAATGGGCGTCGGCGATGAAGCAATTCATCCTCTATACAATCTTTTGCAACGTGCTGATCTTGCCGTGGGGGTTGTCGGCCGAGGGTACGGCAACCGGTGCGGCTGGCGCCGCCGTTGTTTTGATCGTCAAATTCGTTCTCGTCGCTTGCGTGGTCGTCTTCGTCGAGACCGCCCAGTCGCGCCTCCGCTTCTACCGTTATCAGGAGCCGCTCGCCGCCTCCTTTCTTTTGGCAATCCTATCGATCGTCGGAACGCAATTGAGTTAGCGATCATGCTCGTCCAGCACCTCGGTCCAATTGCCTCATCACTTTTCAGCCTCTTGGCGATCGCATGTCTTCTCCTATCATTCGTCATGCTGGGATCGCGCTGGCTCAATAACTATCTCTACGCCTTCGCGGCGGAATCCTGGACCATCGCGGCGCTGTCCGCCGCGGTGGGCTTTTATGGCAGCTATCCCGAGCTCTATCTGATTGCCATCCTCACTCTGCTCTTTCGCGGTTTGCTCCTCCCCTATCTCGTATGGCGGATCATTCGGCGACTGGACGTTGATCGCGAAATCCATTTGCTCGTCCAACCAAGCACGAGCCTCATCGTCGGCGCCTTATTCGTGATGCTGGCGCTTTCGGTATCGTTCCAAGTCGCCGCCGAGCTCCATTTGCAGCTCACTGTCGCAACCCTGGCACTGACAGTGATGCTGTCGATGAAGCTCATTGGCTTTCTCATCCTCGCCCTGCGTCACGAGGCAGTCAGTCAAATCCTTGGGCTTTTGGTGCTGGAGAATGGCATCTTTCTCGGCTCGCAGATCCTCGTTCCCGGCATGCCGCTCCTAATCGAGATGGTCATCCTTTTCGATCTCCTTATCATCGTGGCCTGTTTCGGTGTGCTCGTCGGCTATCTCGCGACCCATGCCGGAACGACGAGCAGCCTCGAACTCAAGCGATTGGTGGGGTGATGATTGGCGCGCTCATCCTGACTCTCACGGGGGCGCCGGCACTGGCCATCATAGGCTGCATGGCCGTGCGCCGGCCTCGCGGCGCCGAAGCCATCAACCTTATCGCAAGCGCCGTCTCCTTCGCCTGCGCCATCCCGCTGCCGTTCCTCATTGACGGTCGGCAGCTCGTGTTCTGGAACGACTACATCATGCTGGACCGCATGTCCGCTTGGGTGATCCTTTGCACGGCGATCGTCTATTTCCTCGCTTCGATCTATGCCATCGGCTACATGCGGCTTCTGAACGAGGATCGGCGGCTTTGCCAATTTTACGCGCTATTTGCCGGGTTTGGGCTGACCACGCTGATCGGACCGCTCATGAACAGCGTCGGCATTTATTGGATAGCGATCGAATTGACCACGCTTGTCAGCACCTTTCTCGTCGCTTTCGAACGCGTCGCCGAGAGCATGGAGGCCGCCTGGAAATATATCATGGTCGTCTCCGCTGGAATCAGCCTGGCGCTGCTTGGAACGATCCTTTTTTACTGGGGCGGCAGCTTTGTGCTGGGGCCGAGCTACACAATGACATGGGCGGTCCTTGCGGATGCCGCACCTCGAATGAATCCCATCCTGCTAAAGCTCGCTTTCCTGCTTGTGCTTGTGGGCTACGGGACCAAAGTCGGACTAGCGCCCATGCATAGCTGGCTCCCGGACGCACATAGCGAAAGCCCGGCGCCGGTATCGGCGATGCTCTCTGGTGCTCTCTTGAATACAGCGATGATCGGGATTGTGCGGTTTACAGGTGTCACAAGGGCCGCCAACCTTGGGCCGCTGCCGCAACTGAGCCTCGTCGCATTTGGCATGCTGTCACTCTTTCTCGGCGCTTTGTTCATCGTGCGGCAACCAGGAATCAAGCGGTTGATGGCCTATTCGAGCATTGAGCATATGGGCGTCGTTGCGCTCGGCTTTGGCTTTGGCGGCGCGCTGGGCGTTGCCGGCGCGCTCTACCATATGCTCAATCATTCGCTGAACAAATCCCTCATGTTCTTCGGCGCGGGCGTCATGATGCGCGCCTATGGCACCAAAGAGATTGCCATGATCCACGGTGTCGGGCGCCGCTTTCCAACCGAAGGCGCGCTTTGGCTTGCGGGGGCCATCGCCATCACCGGAGCGCCGCCTTTCGGTCTATTCCTCAGCGAGTTCACCATCATGCGGGCGGGCCTGAAGCCATCGTTTTCCTGGGCCGTCTATATCATGGCGATCTTGCTCATTGTCATTTTCATTGGATTCATGAACCATTTCCAGGCCATGTATTACCAGCCAGGGCCCAATGGGGAGGAGAAGGGCGGCAGCCTGAGCGCCTGGTGCGCCGTGCCGATGTGGCTGTCGCTCATTCCACTGCTGGTTCTTGGTTTGTGGTGGCCAGCCTGCGCCTGGAACTATCTGACCTCGATTGCTCAATCGCTCAATCTGGGGACGCCATGATCGGCTTCGAGCTCCTTTCGATCGAGCCGGAGTATGTGCCGGATGCCGTCGGCCAGCTGATCAAGAGCGGTGGCCGGATGCAAATGGTTTATGGCTGGCAGCCTGAGGACGGCCACCTCGAGATTCGGTATCTTGCGAGCCGTGCCGTGAAAGAGGATTTCCTCGTCTTGCGTTGTATCCCGCGTGGTCCGCTTCCAAGTGTCGCCGGCATCAGCCCCTTATTGGGCTGGCATGAGCGCGAGATCTCCGATTTGTTCGGATTGAAATTCACCGGCCATCCCGAGCCGTACCGTCTTATCCTTCATAATGGGGCAAGCCCGGTCAAGCCGCCGCTCGACCGGGCCTATCCTTTCGAGACGCCGATGCCTTTCGAAGCCGCCGAGGGCGGCATTCCGGAGCTGGACAATGCCGATGTTCAAAGATTGCCTTTCGGTCCCGTGCGCGCTGACGTCGTTGAGTCGGTTGAGCTGATCTTCTTTTATGTCGGCGAACATATTCTGTACTTGCATCCCCAGCTTTTCTTCAAACATCGCGGCATGGAGAAGCGCTTCGAGGGCCGGTCACTGGCGCATGGAACCGTCCTCTCCGAGCGGATTTCCGGCGTGGACAGCTTCGCCCACAGCCTTTGCTTCTGTCAGGCGGTCGAATGCGCCGCCGGTTGTGCCGTCCCGCCTCGCGCGCTCATGCTTCGCTCGCTGCTCGCGGAGCTCGAGCGCCTCTACAATCATCTGCATTATCTCGGGCATCTTTCCCACACCACCACACTCAAGGTTGGCGAGGCCGAGGGCAAGCTGCTCGAAGAGCGCGCCAAGCAGATCAATGGGCGGCTCACGGGCAGCCGCTTTCTGCGCGGTCTCCTGGTCCCTGGCGGGTTGCGCCGCGATTTGGCCCCTGAGTTCTGGCTCAGCCAGGCGGTAGAAGACTTACGTAAGGATATCGCAGTCTACACGGCGATGCTGGAGAATACGAACAGCCACTTAGACCGGCTGATGACGACAGGCATCTTGAGCCAGCAGGCCGCGCTCGATCAAGGTGCGACGGGCCCCATCGATAGGGCCTCAGGTCTCGATCGTGATCTGCGCCGCGACCATCCTTACGCTGCTTATGGCGCATTGCCACTGACCGTGCCCGTGCAAATGAGCGGAGACGCCCATGCGCGCGCGCAGGTCCGCATCGCCGAGATCGACGCAAGCATCGCTTTGATCCAAAGAATTCTCCTCCTGCTCGCGGCTGGCCCCGTCCGGGTCGATTGCAGCCCTGCGCCGCATTCAGAGGGACTGGGATGGGTGGAATCGACAAGGGGATCGCTCTTCTATGCGGTCCATTTCGACAGGAACAGCCTGCTTTCGCGCGTCAAGATCAAATCGCCTTCCTTTTCAAATTGGCGGGTGTTTCCATTGACTGTCCACGACAGCAATATGATGGACTATGCCATCAACGAAGCCAGCTTCGGGCTCACTGTTGCGGGATGCGATCGTTAGGAGACCCTATGCCGCTCTGGACTCTCTTTGGGTTGCGAAAGGGCAAGGCGACGACGGCTTGGCCGAAGCGCGGCCAAGACAATGGTCAGGGGGGCGTGCTTGGAATGCCGCGGGTTGAGCCGCAGCGTTGTGTGGACGAATGCGCGCAATGTGCCGAGGTCTGTCCAACCGAAGCGATCCGGGTTCGCGCGGATCAAACCGGAGCGGCTAGGCTGGAAGTCGACTACGGACGCTGCGTCGTCTGCCAGCTTTGTGTCGAGGCCTGCCCAACCGATGCGGTTACGGCCTCCTCCGATTGGGCGTTCGGAACCAGCAACCGCTCGGACCTTATGTTAGCCGGTGACTTTCCCGTTATTCACCAAGTCGCGGAACCACCACCATCCCGTCGGCGCTTTCGCCGGAGCCTCCATATCCGCCACGTCGACGCCGGGTCCTGCAATGGCTGCGAGTCGGAGCTCCAGGCGCTCAACAATCCTTTCTATAACCTTCACCGGTTCGGAATTTTCTTCACACCCTCGCCACGGTTCGCAGACCTGCTTCTGGTCACCGGCCCCGTCACCTATGCGATGCAAGGACCCCTGCGGCGGGCGTATGAAGCGATGCCCGAACCGCGCTGGGTCATGGCGGTTGGAACTTGCGCGGTCTCCGGCGGCATCGCTGGCGGCGGTTATGCGTGCGCAAACGGTCTTGAGGGCGTCTTGCCCGTGGACCTCTATTTGCCGGGCTGCCCGCCCAATCCCGCGGCTCTGATCGAAGCCCTGCTGATGTTCCTTGGACGGATGCCTCAGCGGGTGAGAGGAGGCCATCTTGCGGAATGAGCTTTTGGCCGCGGGATTCACATTATGGCTCATTGCGGCGGGGCTCGCCTTGACCGGCCGGGCCGCGTCTTTTTCCAGGATTTTTCTTGTGACCGGCGGTTTGCTGCTTTTGGTCCTTGCGGTCACGACCTTGCCGGAAGGGATGGCATCCGTTCACACACCGCTTGGCATCGGGGAGGCGGGCTCGGATTTTCGTCTCTCGCCGGACGCCCTCTGGCTGCTCGGCTTTGGCCTGCCGGGAGCGATTTTTGCCGCAAGGCTTGGCACCCCGTCACACCATCAGGCAAGCTGGTTGTTCGGCGTGGCGGCAAGCCTGATTGGGGCTCTCGGCGTCTTTGGCCTTCAAGATGCCGTCAGTTTCCTCATTGCTTGGGAGATCATGAGCCTGGGCGGCGCCGTCATGATCCTGGGCGAGGATTTGGCGCCCGAAAAGGGCCGTCCCGTCCTGTTCATGCTGAGCCTGCTTGAAGCAGGCTCAGTGGCGCTGATCCTTGCCTTCCTTCTCCTGGCGCGGCAGACCGGCAGCTTGTCCTTCTCCGATTTCGGGTCGGCCGCGCGGGCGATGCCCGAGGCGGAGCAGCTTTTCGTCGACCTTCTGCTGCTGATTGGGTTTGGCGCCAAGCTTGGCTTGCTGCCTTTCTACGAATGGTTTCCTGGCGCCTATGGGGCCGGGAGCGGAGCCACCGGCGCTTTGCTGTCCGGCGTCGTCTTAAACGCAGCCTTTTTCGGATTGAGCCGCGGGCTGACCGAATGGCTCCCCGCCGGTCATTCCCTGCCGGTTTCCATTCCGGGCATCTTCATCGTCGTCATTGCCGTCCTCAGCGCCATCTTGTCGGCACTCTACGCCTTCCAGCGGGAGGATTGGCGCGAGCTCTTGGGCTTGTCCTCAGCGGAGAATGCTTCGATTGCGGTCTGCCTGCTGGGTGCCGCCTTGATGTTCCGGCAGGATGGATTGATTGATCTTGCTGGTCTTGCTTGGACCGTCGCCCTCCTTCACCTTGCCGGACATGCCTTGGCGAAGGGAGCGATGTTTCTTGCGGCAGATGGCGTCTATCGCGCCGCCGGCGACTATTTGCTGGTGCAAAGGGGGATTCTGGCCGGAAGTTCTTGGATCTTCGGCCTCGGCGCGCTCTTCGCCGCGATGAGCTTGGCGGCGATGCCGCCGCAGGCCGGGTTTGT
>DATJLX010000225.1:0-5860 GCA_035509135.1 Methylocella sp. | reverse complement strand
AAAGCCCGCCACCCGCGCTGTCCCCGCCAAGGGCGATGCGCGGTGGCGCAAAGCCCTTCTCGAGGAGAAAGGCATAGGCCGCGCGGGCATCCTCGAGAGCGGCCGGGAAAGTGTTCTCTGGCGCCAGACGGTAGCCGACCGCCAGTGTCCGCACGCCAGCCGCGCGTCCGGCCTCCACGACCATGCCGCGATGGCTTGCGATCGAGCCGGAAGAGTATCCTCCGCCGTGAAAGTAAAGCAGCACCCGCGAGGCATCACTGCCCGGCGCCAAAGACCACTCAATGGGAAGGTCGCCAATGCGGCCCGTTTCGAAAGAAATGTCGGATGCAACCGGGTAGGCGGACCCAATCCTATCGAGACGCTTTCGCCGCCCGTCGAGGCCTTCCGGCCTTGGCTCGGCGTGCAAAAGCTCACGAATAGCGTCAATTCCGGTATCGGGCATAGGCCTGCTCTTTCAAATATGGATCGAGCGCTTGTCCACGCCAAGCGCCGCCTCGCGGACGGCTTCGGAGAGGGTCGGATGCGCGTGGCAAATGCGCGCCAGATCCTCGGCCGAGCCGCCGAATTCCATCAAGACGCAGGCTTCCCCGATGAGTTCGCCCGCTTTCATCGAGCCGAGCGCCGGGCCCGGAACGGTAATGAGCGGCGGAAAGGATCGCTCGGCGGCCGCGATATCTTCAAAATTCTTCCCATCCCTCCTCGGCTGAGGGTTGAAGCTTCCGCGCGGCCGCCGAGGCGCGGTTGTTCGGAGCGGTTTTCAACATCGGGACCGTCGTAGCCGGTTTACGCTTCGCGGCAACCGCCTTGGGCTCGGCGCGGCCTCCGCGGTCGTGACGTTCCGTCGTTTTGAACTGGCGGACCAAACCCGACAAATGCTCCGTCTCCTGCGTCAGCGAATGGCTGGCGGCGGTTGTCTGCTCGACCATGGCGGCATTTTGCTGAGTCACCTGGTCCATATGGTTGATCGCCGTGTTGACCTCTTGAAGTCCCATGGCCTGCCCCTTCGCACCTTCGGTGATTTCGGAAACCACTTTGCTGATCTCGGCCACTTGCACAACGATCCGTTCGAGCGACGTCCCGGTTTCCGCCACCTGCATCACCCCTTGCTCCACCCGCTCGGACGAGGCCGAGATGAGACCTTTGATCTCCTTCGCCGCTTCCGCCGAACGCTGCGCGAGAGCGCGAACTTCCGATGCGACGACGGCAAAGCCGCGTCCCGCGTCCCCCGCTCGCGCGGCCTCGACCCCGGCATTCAGCGCCAGCAAATTGGTTTGAAAGGCAATCTCGTCGATCACCCCAATGATTTGGCTGATCTGCCGGGAGGATTCTTCAATCCCGTTCATCGCATCGACGGCCTGACGGACGACTTCGCGGCTTTTCTCCGCGTTGCTTTTGGTGGCGATGACGATCTCATTCGCATGCACCGCGCCTTGGGCGGTCTTTTTGACGGTCGCCGTGATTTCGTTCAGCGCCGCCGCCGTCTGTTCGAGACTGGCCGCTTGTTGCTCCGTCCGGCGCGACAAATCATCGGCCGCCGTCGAGATTTCCTGCGTCCCGGAATGAATTGCATCTATTCCCTGCGCGACGCTTTGCAGAGCGTCCTCGAGCTGCGCAATCGCCGCGTTGAAATCGGTTTGCGTTTTGCGGTAGGCCTCCGGTATGTCGGACGTCATCCGGAACGTCAGATCCTTGGTCGCCAGCTTCGCCAATCCCGCGCCGACGAGGCTATTGGCAAGCTCGCGCTCCTTGTTGGCGCTGTCCTGAACCGCTTCCGCGCGGCGGCGCTGATTGTCTAGAGTTTCGAGGTATACCGATATGGCAAAATCCATGTCCAGCATGGCCGCCTTCACAAGTGTCGACACCGCCGCCGCCATATTTTCCGGACGACCCTTCGTCATCTGCATGAGACTGGGCCATTGTTTTTTGACGATCGCGTGGATCAGCTTCTCGATGACCAATGCATAACCGGCGATATACCATCGCGGCTCCAGTCCGATGCGAGCATGGGTTTCGCCGATTTTCTTGATGGCATTTACATATTCATCGGTATATTCGGCGGCGGTAATAATGCCCCAATGCTGTTCCTGGCGGCTCTTGGCGCCAGCCATATGTTTTTCATCGGCAAAGAAACGGCGCGTCTCGGGCGTGACCCTCACCTTGTCATAAAACGCCCCAAGGGCTGGCTGCAAAGCCTCGCCAAGGAACGGTCTCAACGCCCTGAGCATCTCCCGCGCCTTTTGATCCAAACCGATAAAATCGAGGCGTTCCTGCAAGGAATCATTTATGCGAGCGGCACTGCTCATCTGGATTCTCCGAGATAGAAATGATGTTTTGGCCGGCAGAAGCTGCCCGATGAAAGCGGAATGATTTCGAATAAGCGACAGGGCTACAGCATGATCCTTAGAAAGATGCTGAAATATTGGATCAAACGAACGGCGATGACGAAAATAGCTGTTGCGATCCGATTGGAAACGGTCACAACGGCGAAGCTAGTTTTGAGTTCTTGCGCGGACCTTGCACGGGCAGGCGGCGCGCGGCTTTGGGCCGGCTGCTCAAATATGGATCGAGCGCTTGTCGACGCCAAGCGCGGCTTCGCGGACGGCTTCGGATAGGGTCGGATGCGCGTGGCAAATGCGCGCCAGATCCTCGGCCGAGCCGCCAAACTCCATCAGCACGCACGCCTCGGCGATTTGCTCCCCCGCTGCCGCGCCGATGATGTGCACACCAAGAACGCGGTCCGTCGCCGCGTCGGCGAGGATTTTGACGAAGCCTTCCGTATGCCGCATCGCTCGCGCCCGGCCGTTCGCGGTGAACGGGAATTTGCCAACCTTGTAGGGGATGTTTTTGGCCTTGAGTTCCTCCTCGGTCGCGCCGACGGAGGCGATCTCCGGCATGGTGTAGATGATTGACGGAATGACCTCGTAATTCACATGGCCATGCTGCCCAGCGATGATCTCGGCGACCGCGATTCCTTCGTCCTCGGCCTTGTGGGCGAGCATCGGGCCGCGCACGACATCGCCAATCGCATAAATGCCCGGCACATTGGTCGCAAAACGCGGGTCGATCACGACGCGCCCCCGATCCTGCGCGACGCCAAGAGCGTCCAAGCCAAGCCCGTCGGTGACAGGACGCCGGCCGATCGCAACGAGGACCACATCGGCCGCGAGCGCGGAGGTGTCGCCGCCACCAGACGGCGCGATGCTGACCGCCAGATCCGATTTCGTTTTTTCAATCTTCGTCACCTTGTGGCCAAGATGGAAATGAAAACCCTGTTTCTCCAGCATCCGCTGAAACTGCTTGGCGACCTCGGCGTCCGTGCCCGGCAGGATGCGGTCCAAAAATTCGACGACGGTCACCTCGGCGCCAAGCCGGCCCCAGACCGAGCCGAGTTCGAGACCGATGATGCCCGCACCCACGATGAGAAGCCTTTTGGGTACCTCGGCGAGCGACAGAGCGCCGGTCGAGGAGACAATGGTTTTTTCGTCGATCGCGATGCCCGGCAGCGGCACGGCGTCGGAGCCGGTCGCGATGACGATATTTTTGGCCTCGATCCTTTGGGTGGAACCATCCGCCGCCGTGACATCGACCACGCCTGGTGCCGCGATCGTGCCGGTGCCGAAAAAGGAATCGATTCTGTTCTTCTTGAACAGGAAGCCGACGCCATTGACATTGGCGGCGACGGTCTCGTCCTTGTGCTTCATCATGAGGCCAAGATCGAGTTCCGGCTTGCCGGTGATGACGCCGAAACCGGCGAGTTCATGGGCGGCCTCGGTGAATTTTTCGGAGGCCTGAAGCAGCGCCTTCGAAGGAATGCAGCCAATGTTGAGGCAGGTCCCGCCATGCGTCTTGCGCTTCTCGACGACGGCGACCCTGAGGCCGAGCTGCGCCGCGCGGATCGCGCAGACATAGCCGCCGGGACCGGTTCCGATAATGATGAGATCATAGGCCATGAGGTCTGTCCCTGTTAGCTGGCGGCCGGCCTGCGGCCCCAGGCCTGAATGATGCGCGGCACCCCTGCCACGGTTCGCGGATTATCGGCGAAGCGCGTGAGATCTTCCACCATGCCGTCGATCTCCTGGCGCGAGGCAAGGCCATCCTGCAAAATGGCGTCGGCGATGTTTTCCAAGGTGATGGGGTTCAGGAGCTTGACCTCGCCGCTTGTTCCGATCGGCTGGACCAGGGTCATATCCACCCTCTCAAAGCCGCCATCGGTGAGCAGAAAAGGCAGGCGCGGCCCGATATCCGGGTCGCCGCCACGGCGGCGGACCAAGGTACAATAGAGTTCCTTGTAGCGTTGAAAGGCTTCGGATGCGGGATAGGTGAAATAGCCGCTGAAGTCGATGTCCTCGACAATGACGAGCCCGCCGGGGCGCAGATAGCGATAAAACGCGGCAACCGCGAGGGATGGGTCTTGCAGGTGGGTCAGCAGGAACCGCGCATAAACGACATCGAAGAGCGGGCCTAAATCCCCGTCCATGTTTCTGGCGTCGAGCAATCGGTACTCCACATTGCGAATTCCCGCCGCCGCGGCTTCACGGCGGGCGATGTCGAGCTGCGCTGCATCGATGTCCACGCCGATGGCGCGGCCGCGAGGGCCGATGCGTCTCGCCAATTCCAAAGTCACATCCCCGCCGCCGCAGCCCACGTCGAGGCAGTGCTGCCCGTCTTCAAGGCTGAAGCGGTCAAACAGCGCCGCCGTGCTCGAAGACATGATGCGGGCGAGGATCCTTAACCGCTCGCGCCCCGCGGCGCCGCCGCGAATGATGTAATCCTTACCCTGCGTCATGATGATCTTTCCCGGAGCCTGGACCCGTGGCCCATCAGCTCGCGAGCCGGAGAATTTCAGCCTGGCGTTCGGCGCGGCGGCGCAAGGATTCCGATCCAAAATCAATTTCGTCGCCCTTGCTGTCGAACCAGCAGATTGCGTGGCCGAAATCGGAAAGCTTAACGGCGTTAAAGCATTCTTGTGAATCGCGCAGAGACTCAAAAATACCACCGCCGCAGAGAACCGGACGAAGGTCGACGATGGCCTCGTATCCATCGAGCCAGACGATTTTCACGACGCCGTGGAGGACCGGCTCGACAGACTTCATGCGAATGATCTCGTTCATTGCAGCCTCGTTGGCTTCTGACCGGCCGCGACGGCGGCCCAGGCATTCATCAACCCAGCACGGTTCTTCGATGCCCATGCGAGCACCACTGCAAGCTTCGCCAGCGGCAGCGATCCTCGCAATGGCTGCGTTGGGTCGATTTGGATTTGCGCCACGCACTCAGCAAATACAGCATGGAAATGCGGCGGCGGATGTTCATCGTAATAGAACTGGATTTTCACGCCATCGACAACCGCGACCGTCGGCATTGTCATGAGCAGCCATGGCAGTACAAATACGCGATGGCTTGGCCTGTTGCGGTCGCATGGCGGATATTCATGTTACTTACCGCTGAGTTTATCGATGCGTTTACTGATATCGTCAAGCTTCGAGTTAATTGTTTCAATATCAACCAGCATCCTTGCTCCAAAAATGTCCAAAACAACGAATTGCATGCATGGCTGACTCAAATATCGAGAACAAGCCGCGCCGGTTCTTCCAATGCGTCCTTGACACGGACGAGGAAGGTCACCGCCTCCTTGCCATCGACGAGACGATGATCATAGGTGAGCGCGAGATACATCATCGGGCGGATTTCGATCTTGCCGCCGACCGCGACCGGGCGCTCTTGAATCTTGTGCATGCCCAGAATGCCCGATTGCGGCGCGTTGAGGATCGGCGTCGACATCAGCGAGCCATAGACGCCGCCATTGGTGATGGTGAAAGTGCCGCCCTGCATCTCCTCGATCTTGAGCTGGCCCGCCCGGGCC
>DATJLX010000224.1:0-5091 GCA_035509135.1 Methylocella sp. | reverse complement strand
GGAATCCAGCGCTTTTTCGTGCTTGCTGGAGGCCCGTGTCTTCGCGGCGGAGCGTTTGGGTTTGTTGCGCGACACCTGGCAGGCCCGGCACGGTTGAAGACAGGCTTTGTTCCTGTCACACCAACTCTGACCACGCAACGCATAGCCTTGCATGGCGGCAATTCCAGCTTGGGATTTTTGGTTGACAGCGGCAAGCCCGGTTCGCATAAGCGCGTGCGCCCACACTCTGGGTGTGGGGGAGTGTCCCGAGCGGCAAAGGGGGCGGACTGTAAATCCGCTGGCTACGCCTTCGTAGGTTCGAGTCCTACCTCCCCCACCAATGATTTTATTGTTGTTTTTGAAATAGAACTGGCCTCTGGCCAGTGAGCGGCGCAAAGCGGTCATAACAATTTTGAGACGGCTCGCCGGGCAGCCTCCTCCATCCCCAATTGGTTCTCCTCCTCGAACCCGTGTTCGAGGCTCTGGCGTGAGCTTGCCGAAGTCGCCAAATTTTCCCAGCGAAGTCTGGCAAAGAGCGGACCATCGACGCCATTGGCGCCGCGTGAGACATCGCCGATCGCCGAGAGGCGCGGGCGCAAGGCTCTAAAAGTCCTGGCTAGCTACCAAACTCAAGAAAGGCGACTAACTACGCCCGTGCAATCCGCAGAAAGTAGGAACAGGGAAGGGAGCAACTCATGGCAATCTTCATCACTCAGGGCCGATATACGTCCGATGCGATCAAGGGCATGGTGGCCAAACCCGAGAACCGCGAGAAGGCTGTCGCGGATCTGATGGAAAAGGCGGGAGCCAAACTTGTGGCCCTCTATTTCACGTTTGGCGAATATGATTTCCTCTCCATCAGCGAGGCGCCGAACGAGGAGGTCATGGCTTCCGCGTTGATCGCGGGGGCGGCGTCTGGCGGCGTCTCTCACCTAAGGACATCCGTCGCGATGACCGCCGAGCATGCGATAAAGGCGTTTACGTCAGCGGGAAAACTCAGCAAGTCTTTTAAACCAGCGGGGCGGTAGCTTAGGTTAAGAAATGATGGCGATGGTGGAGGTGAGAGCCGGAAAAGAGGGGGGCAGGAAAAGCGGCACCCGCGCTTCTTCGGGAGACAGCAGAAGCCTGGCCGAGCCTTCGGTTTTACGAGCAGCCGCCGATAAGATGGCCGTTGCGAGATAAAGGGGTTTCCAACACATTCTCCACCGGCTAATTTTCCACAGGGCCTCAAGCGAGAAGACAATGATCTTGTTGTGATCGAAAGCGCCGAAGCGAAATCCGGAGGCGGGAAAGGCCGGCGTTCAGGACGACGGCGCGACCCATCATGGAAGTGCGCCCGCCGCCGGATTTTTGCCTTGGAGCATCGCCCCAAGGCTGCCGCTCGCCTTTTCGGGGTTTGCGACATAGCCATACTGCACGGAAAAATCAGGCGGGCCGACTTGGGGCGCGAGAACTCTCAATTCGACACGCCGCCGGGGCCTTCCGGGTGCGCTGGAGTGGCGCCCAAACCTTCGCGGCCACGCGTTCCAGACCGGTCGAAACCGGCGCGATCCGTCCGCGAGGGGGACGCCTGCACGGCAGGGTTTGTGTAGTTGCCCTGATAGAGGCCGAACTCTTGATTGTACCGGAGCCACGGGCCCTGCTGAGCACAAGCACTCCCCATCGCCGCGGCGAGCGTCGCCGCGGCGAGTCCTACCGTTGCTATTTTGCGCCGCACGCTTGCGCTTGGGATCACGTTGATCACGAATTTCTCCAGTTCTTGTCCGCTTCAGTATTCGCTGATGCGTTGCAGATAACCAACAGTATTATAGACACGGGATCCCGGATTTTCAGACCGGTATAGTTTAAAACTATGTTCATATATTTTGTTTCATAAAATAAAATTTAAGAATGAAATGGCCCGCGGCATGGCTTGCCAAGACCAGGCCTGGTTTTCGCGGCATTAACGGGGAACGCCGGCGCCGCCCTCATGAAAAGAGGACCTGTTTGCTTGACGGGAAGAGAGCACGAAGACGGCACCCGGCTGGTTGTCCTCGACGCGAAGATCAAACCCATGCACATCGGCGATCGTCGCCGCCATACTCAATCCAAGGCCAGTGCCGGGAATGTGGTCGCAGTTTGGGGACCGGTAGAATCTCTTGAAGATCTTATCGCGCTCGCCGGCTGGGATACCGGGCCCATTGTCCGCCATGCAGACCCTAAATCCGGTGGCGTTTCCATACACCGTTATGCTCACCTTACCGCCCGTTGGCGTGAATTTAATCGCATTGTCGACAAGGTTCGCGAACGCCTCGACCAAGAGGTCGAAATCGCCATTGACCGGAATTGGCGCCGGCGCCTTGAGTGTCAGGGCGATTGCCTTGGCTTCCGCCAAAGGCTGGTAGAGCTCAAAGACATTGGTGCAAACTTCCCTCAAATCGACGCGCTGGAAAGCGCTTCGCCGCCGCCCGAACTCAATCTCGGATATCCGGAGAAGGGCAGAGACGGTGGCGAGGGCTTGGTCAAGGTCGTTCAGGGCCCTTTTGGCCGCGATGCGCAAGTCGGATTGTCCGGAAAGACCGCGTTCAAGCTTGGCATGCATGACAGCGAGGGGAGCCCGCAGATCATGCGCGATATTGTCGCCGACGCTTTTGAGTTGATTGAGAAGCCGGACGATCTCGTCAAGCATGAGATTGACCGCGCTTGCCACATAGTTGAGATCATCCATTTTGCCTTGCGTCGGCAATCGTTCCTGAAGGTCGCCCTGCATGATACGGACAATGGTCTCGTTAATGGCCTTCAAACGGCGGGTGCCGCGCAAGCTGAAGATTGTCCCGATGGCGAGTGCCGAAAGGACTGCGGGCACGATGCCAATCATAAGCGCTTGAAAGACGACCTCTCTCAGCGCACGGACTTCGTAAAGACTTCGGCCAAGCAGCACGATGCCGCCGTCCTGTCTCTGGACGGCGACGAAGACCGCGGATTCGGTACCCCTATTTTCACCGCGAGGCGCCGGCGCTTGGACCGTGTGGGCCTTGCCATCGATCGGCAGGCCTTGCGGTAATGTTTCGACATTGCCGTATTGAAGCTTGCCGCTTTGATCGAACAGCGCCGCATAGTCGAGCTGGCGCAGATCACTGGTGAACCGGCGCTCGAGTTCGCGCTTGACCCGGTCTTCCGGCAAGCTGACCGCCCGGGCGGCTTCGTCAACCAATATGACGTTCAATCGTTTGACGTCGAAAGTTGCCACCTGCCAATAGATAAACACGAAGACGATCGCGGTCGCGGCCGATACGGCGAGAGCAAAGATAACAGCGAGACGGAAGGTTGCCGTCTTGAAAATCTCAAATGCCCACATGAAGCATAAAGCCAGAGCGGCGAACGGAACGAATGAGGGGAGGTTCGCCAGATACATCGACCTTGCGCCGCAATTTGCCGATGTGGACGTCGACCAGATTTGTCTGCGGCAGATTGCGATAATGCCAAACGTCCTCCAAAAGCATGGCGCGGGTCACAACCTGATTGGGGCGCCGCATGAGATATTCGAGAAGCTTGAACTCGGTCGGCAACAGATCGAGATCGCGCTCGCCGCGGACGGCGCGGCGCTCGATCAGATCGATCCTGAGCGGCCCTACCTGGAGGTCGGCGACCCGTGCGTTATTCGACCGGCGCAGAAGCGCCTCGACGCGGGCCGCGAGTTCCTCCATCGCAAAAGGCTTGATGAGGTAATCGTCGCCGCCCGCTTTAAGCCCCCGAATCCGCTCATCGACGGAGGCGAGCGCGCTGACGACCAGCACCGGAACCCGGATGCCTTCATGGCGCAAGGTCTCAATCATCGAGAGGCAGTCCGTCCCCTTGAGCATGCGATCGACGATCAAAAGCGCGGCAGGGCTGCGGCGGGCCGCCATGAGCGCCTCCGCTTCGGTCCCGGCGACGCGGACGAGATAGCCAAGCTTGGCAAGTGTGGCGGTGACGTCCGTCGCCATATCCGGCTCGTCTTCGACAAGCAGGACCGGCACGTTTTGAAAGGGACCAGCCGCCGGAGCATGTCCTTGCCCCATATCTTGCTGCCCCATATCTTGCTGCGGTTTGGCCAGATGGTCCGCGATCGGCATGGAGAACCCTCGTCCGTACGATGGTGGCAATAGCCTTAGTAAAGACAATGGTAAAAAGCCATCACTCTTGGAAAAACCTAGCCATTACCTTCGCGCATCCACAGAATGAACAAAAGGTCTGCATTGATACATGAGTGCTTCTATAAACTAAATGATTTGGCTCGCTTCAATCCATAAGCATTTTATAGAGTTATTTATACGCGCATTTCATGAAGTTTGTTTCATGAAAGCCTCATATTTTATCGCGCCGCGCCTGGGACCATCCATCGCAGTAATTGAGCTTTCAGCTTCGTCTAGGCTGTAAAATACGTGATATATTTGCCACTATCCCGTTTGTAATGCTCTCGACCCAATTCATGGCGATATTTTGATATCTATTTGTTTTCAAGTGGTTGGTCATTTTCCGGTTTAAAAATTAAAATTTGATTTAAAATGGAACTGTCACGCTGACGCTCATCTGTCATGTCCGACGGCTAACCCTCCGCTTCATCCATTGCCGATGGAAGGAGAGAGCAAGGTCATGAGAAAACGAGTCAAAAAGTGTGGCAATAAGCTAGCCGTCACAGTGATGGCCTTGGGTGCTTTTGGCGCCTGCCAGATCATCCCGGCAAAGGCCGATGACACGGCAACCGAGATTCGTTTGCTCAAGGAGCGGCTAAAGCAGCTTGAGAATCGTGTTGCCGAGCAGGCGCGCAAGGAAAAGCTCCGCCAAGCGTCGGCGCAGCCTGCCCCTCCGCCGGGGCCAGCCCCAGCAGGCTACTACGGGCCGGGACCAGGAGGCCCGGGTGCCTATTATTTTGGCATTGGTTTGCCGCCGCAGCCATCCCCCGGCGGCCTCACAGCTGCCGAGACGGCGGTCCGCGGCCTGCCCACGATCGGTCCTTCGAGTTTCTGGTTCAAAGGGATCAGCATCACACCCGGCGGCTTCCTGGCCTTGGAAAGTGTGACCCGCAGTGCTTTCATCGGCGCCGATATCGGATCGCCAGGCTACACCAATATCCCTTACCTCAATGTTCCT
>DATJLX010000223.1:0-10049 GCA_035509135.1 Methylocella sp. | reverse complement strand
TCTCCCTTGTTAAGATAGGCGATGCTGCGGCTATCGTAGGCTGCGGCGATCTTGGGATCGAGTGCGATCACCCTCGTCAAATCGGCGATGGCACGGTCGTCATCGCCAATCTTCGCATAGGCAAATGCGCGCATTTGATAGGCATCGACCATTTTGGGATCGAGTTTGATCGCCTGGGTCGAATCGGCGATGGAAAGGTTGTAGTCGCCCATACGAGCGTAGGCAAATGCGCGGCCTTGATAGGACGGCCCATATCTAGGATCAATTTTGATGGCGTTCGTGGCGTCAGCAATAGCGTGGTCCCAATCCCCCTGATCGAGATAGGCCAAACTGCGGTTTTCGTAAGCGCCCGCGATTCTCGGATTTTGCTTGATGAATCTCGTGCATCCGTCGATGCGCAGGCCGGTGTCCTTGTCCTGGTTACAATCGGAAGCCGCATCCGCCCAGACCAGTTGGCTCCAACATGACAGCACTATCGTCAGTATCAGCCGTTTCGGCATTGGTTCCTTCCCTTTCGCCGCACCACCCTTACAGTTTCGGCGACGAATCAATCGATCCAGCCGTGCATGCGGGCCTCCTGAAGCGCAAAAGTGCGAGCTTGATTTCGCAGACTGAGGTCGGAGGGCCTCGGTTCATTGGCACCTGCGCCGTCAAGCCTCCGGCCTCTTATCACAAACAAAAATCGTACATCAGCTAACACATGGCGAACCAGAATTATCCTGTCGTCCGCCTCTTCGATTACAAATTCATCTCGTGTCACTATAAATCCCTCTTGCCATCCTACGCCGGCTGCGGCTGATGCCAATGCATTCAACGTCCCAGCGCCCTCGAAGACGCCACTTGCGAAATTCGTCGTGATAGTTCGCGTCATGGCGCGTATCGTTGCCATATCCGCCATGATGCCCGCCACGGTGGCGTGCACGGTTCCGGCAGACATCGCCGGGATTGCTTAAGGTTACGCCTGTCGCGGCGGGCTGTCCCGGTTTGGAGCATTGGCACCGCCCGCGATAACTGCATGACCGCAGCCACGGTCAGGACAGACCAAGTTACCGAAGCATCAGCGGACCACTTGTGGGCAAGTCTCTTGCCGCGGCTTCCCAGGTGAGAGGCTGCAGCCGGCGGAGGTACGGGAAACCGGAAGGGAGGACAATTCCGTATACGGAGCGCAGCCTCTCAATTGTTAAGACGCATCAGGCAATTTGGCATGGGGCATGCCGTCTCATCTGGTTGAACACAGATGACCGGAAACGCGCAACGATACTTTAACAAGCGACGATACTTTGAGGCTATTTAAGCCCCGGATTTAGCGATCCCGCAATCCGAGGGACACCGCCAATGGCGGTCTGCGATGCGAGCCGGAACTCCCTGATCATGTGGCGATCGCAAGGGAAACAGACTCTCGGCCCCGCGAGGAATTCGCCGTCATTGACGATGAGCCGGAGAACAATGTCCGTCAGGCTCAAATGCATCGCCAGCAGGTGCGGGGTCTCGCGCGCCAGGCGTCGCTTGATCCAGGTGATGGACTTGGACTGTAGGAGGGCTGCGGATGCGTGATCGAATGAATGTCTATTTCCCGCCGGAACTTCTAGAGCGCGCAGTTTTTTTAGCGGAATCCGGATTGAACAAAGCCACTTGCGCGGCAGCGGCGGCGTGATTTCGGAGGTGAAGCCCCCTGTCTGAGAGGATGTGGATCGTCATATCAACCCCTCCCAGGACAGAAGCTCCCAGATGGCCGAGATGAGCCCTCTGCGCCGTCGCATGATCGAGGTGACGGTCCGTTATCTCTCGCCGGCGACGCAACAATCCTATATCTATCCCAGAGCGGCGCATTCTGCAGGATGTCGTCACTTGCATCCGGCATAAGTGCACCATCGACGACGCCGGCTTCCGGCGCGAGCGCCATGCCGATCGCCATCTGAAGCAACCGGACGAGATGGCGCGTCTCTTTAGCCGCTATCCCGAAGCCTTAGCACGCACGATGGACATCGCCGCGCGCTGCCGCTTCCCGCTCGACGAGCTCGCCTACAATATCCGGAAGAGCGCACCATGCCCTGCTTGACGCCGCTGCAGGCGCTTGAAACCCTCACTTGGGAAGCCGAAAATCGCCGCGCCCGAGAGGAAGAGCATCTGGCGAAGACGAGGTCCATGAGGCGATGGAAGAGTCTGAAGCCGCCTATGACCTCATCACGATCGTTGTTGACGGTGTCGAGCACCGGGTGCGCCGAGGCGGGTGGAGACGGCTTATGCTCTGGGAAGACCGTGGTTTTCTTGGTCATGGAAAGGCGTGTCGCCCAAGCTGGCGCGCTCCGTGCCAACAAGGAGCTTGCGGAGCGTGTCTTGGTCGCCATGGAGGACGTCAACCAACAACCCGTCGTGCATACTTGGTCTTACAAACTCGAAAGCGCTCGGTGCCACATCAAACGTCGTCTTCAATAAATGATACATGCGCGCAAGCAATACGCCAGCCGCCTTCCGTGCGATTGAAGCGCAATTAGCCCACGTCGAAAACGATGCCGTGCGGCGACTATCACCGATAGCTCTGGCCCCTTCCGAAATGTTGCCATCGCAAAGGAACCCAAATGACCCTGAAACGAAACCCTGCAAACGAGAGAATCAAACGGCGCTATCTCCAATTTCTTAGCGACGTAAAAGGACGGGACGAGGCCTCGCTGGACGCCGCAGCCAAGGCGATGGAACGCTTCGACGAATATAACCGGCGGCGCGATTTCAAGAACCTCAAGCGACTTGCGCACAGTCTCGACTCAAACCAGGAATTGGTGTTAGCATCAGCGAAAACAGGGCGACAGTGGCCAATGTTGATCGGCTCAGAGATTTGGTTTTGAATTGGATTGGTGCCTCTTGAAAGGCGCAATCTAAATTGGCCGTGTAGCTGAAGTTTTGGGAGCCCTAGATGACGAGCCTCCGCATCAATGGCCAGGAGCGCGACCTCGATGTTCCGGATGACATGCCACTGTTGTGGGTTTTGCGCGACGTCTTAGGACTGACGGGGACGAAATTTGGCTGCGGCGTTGCTTTGTGCGGGGCCTGCACAGTGCACGTAGACGGTCGTCCGATACGGTCCTGCATCACGCCCGTGGCCAGTATCGCTGACAAGGCTATCACGACGATCGAAGCAATCGGTGAGACCCCGAGCGGCAAAAAAATTCAACAGGCTTGGCTGAGTCTGGAGGTTGTCCAATGCGGTTACTGCCAGCCCGGCCAGATCATGTCTGCCGCAGCACTCATTGAGCACAATCCGAACCCAAGCGATGCCGAGATCAATGCGGCTATGTCCGGCAACATCTGTCGTTGCGGCACCTATCCGCGCATTCGCGCCGCGATAAAGCACGCATCACAGTCATCCTGAAACGCCCCACACAGGAGCCAGCGTGTACTTCGAGAGACTACTGAAACCCGGGAAAGACAAGGTGGAAACTGTACCACCCGGCATTTCGCGCAGGACCTTTCTCGTTACGGGTGCGGCCGCTGGTGGTGGATTGCTGCTGGGATTCTATGTGCCTGCCCGGATCGAGGCAAAAGCCCAGCCCTCGAGCGAAGACATATTCAGACCAAATGCCTTCGTGTGCGTTCGCCCCAATGACAGCATCACACTCATCATGCCGCAGGTGGAGATGGGACAAGGCACGTACACATCGATGCCCATGCTCATCGCCGAGGAGCTGGAGGTCGACTTGGCAAGAGTGAGCCTTGAAGCGGCACCACCCGACGACAAGCTCTACGCCAATCCGTTGCTCGGATTCCAAGTGACCGGCGGCTCGACATCGGTCATGGGGATGTGGGAGCCACTGCGCCGCGCCGGCGCCGTCACGCGCGTGATGCTGATAGCCGCGGCGGCGGCTCAATGGAATGTCGACCCGGCCTCCTGCCGCGCCGAGAAGGGTGAGGTGGTTCATCCGCCGACCAGCCAAAGACTCACTTATGGAGCTTTGGTGGACGCGGCGGCGAAGCTGCCGGTGCCGGATAAAGTCACACTCAAGGACGCGAAGGACTTCACCCTTATCGGAACGCCGGCCAAGCGCCTCGACACGCCTGACAAGGTGAACGGCAAGGCCGTGTTCGGCATCGATGCAGTGGTCCCCGGCATGAAGTTCGCCACCGTGGCGGCTTGTCCGATCTTTGGTGGAAAGCTGGCGAGCGTCGACGACAGCAAAACTAAAGCGATCAAGGGTGTACGCCAAGTGGTGCGCCTCGACCATGCCGTAGCAGTGGTCGGAGATCATATGTGGGCGGCGATGCAAGGCCTTGCCGCGCTCGACATCGACTGGGATGACGGTCCGAACGCGAAAGTCTCGACTGACAGCATCGTGCGGCAAATGGAAATCGCCTCGCAGAATGAGGGCGTGGTCGCCCGCAAAGATGGCGACGTCGAGAAGGTGATGCCGGCCGCCGTCAAAAAAATCGAGGCGATCTACGAGATGCCGTTCCTTGCGCATGCCGCCATGGAGCCAATGAACTGCACAGTTCACGTGACCAGGGACAGCTGCCAGATCTGGGTGGGAACTCAGGTTGTCAGCCGGGCTCAAGCCACGGCGGCGCTAGTGACCGGGCACCCCCCCGACAAGGTCCAGGTGCACAATCATCTGATCGGAGGCGGCTTCGGTCGGCGGCTGGACGTTGACGGCATCACTCAGGCCGTAGCGATCGCCAAGCAGGTCGACGGACCGGTGAAGATCGTGTGGAGCCGAGAAGAAGACATCCAACACGACGTCTATCGGCCCTATTACTACGATCGGTTCACTGCTGGCCTCGACGAACAAGATCGGCTGGTCGCGTGGCGTCACCGCGTTACCGCCTCCTCGATCCTAGCGCGCTGGGCCCCTCCCGCCTTCGTCAACGGCCTCGACGAAGATGCCGTCAACGGAGCGGCGAAAGAGTTGCCTTATTCGATTCCAAACATCCTGGTGGACTACGTTCGCGACGAGCCCCCCGGCCTTACGACCGGCTGGTGGCGCGGCGTCGGCCCCACGCATAATATCTTCGTGGTCGAGAGCTTTATGGACGAACTGGCCGCCGCGACGAAGAAAGACCCCGTCGAATTCCGCCGTGCTTTGCTCGGCAAATCGCCGCGCGTGCTCGGCGTGCTCAATCTCGCCGTCGAGAAGGCGGGATGGGGCAATCCCCTCCCGGCCGGCGTAGGTCGCGGAGTCTCTGTTCAATTTGCTATGGGCAGCTATCTTTCCCAAGTCGCCGAAGTCGAGGTGTCGAAGGATGGCGAGGTCAGGGTCCGGCGCGTGGTCTGCGCAGTCGATTGCGGCCAGATCATCAACCCCGACACCATCGTTGCGCAAATGGAGGGTGGTATTATTTTCGGCATCAGCGCTGCGCTATGGGGTGAGATCACCCTCAAGGAGGGCGGCGTCGAACAGCGCAACTTCAATGATTATCGCGTTTTGCGCATCAACGAAGCGCCGCTGATCGAGGTGCATCTGGTCAAGAGTGCCGAAGCCCCGGGCGGCATCGGCGAGCCGGGTACAATTGGCATTGCCCCGGCGATGGCCAATGCCATCTTCGCGGTGACCGGCAAGCGCATCCGCAAGTTGCCCATCAAGGATCAATTGCGTTCGACATAGGCCGCTTTGGCGGCACCACCGACCCGTGGAGCCAAGTCCCAGAATGAGCCGTTCCAATAAACTCGTGATCCTGGGAATTGTCTTGGTGGCAGTCGCGGCTGCCGGATGGCTGTCGCTTCGCTCAGGCGATCCCACGGCCTTTGCGAAAGGCAAGCGAGTTGAGCTCGCGGAATTTCACGGCCCTGACCCGACCGGCGTCCCCGCGAGGCTCGCCGCAGCGGACTTGGTGGCGCGTGGCGAGTATCTCGCTCGGGCCGCCGATTGCGCGGCTTGCCACATCGCACCAGGGGGCAAGCCTTTTGCGGGCGGCTTGGCCTTCAGGCTACCCATGATCGGCACGCTTTATTCGGCCAACATTACTCCTGACCCAGAAACGGGCATAGGCAAATGGAGCGATGATGAATTTGTGAGGGCGTTGCACGACGGGGTCGGCAGAGACGGCAAACATCTTTATCCCGCGTTTCCCTATGCCTCCTACGCGCTCATGACCCGCAGCGACGCCCTTGCGATCAAGGCTTATCTCTTCAGTCTTAAGCCAATCAAATATAGTCCCCCGCCCAACAACATGTCGTTCCCGTTCGATCAACGTTATCTGATGGTGTTCTGGAATGCGCTGTTCAAGCCGGCGCATCGGTTCCAGCCCAATACGGATCAGCCGGCTGAATGGAATCGCGGCGCCTATCTCGTCGAGGCGTTCGGCCATTGCGGCGATTGTCACACTCCTCGCAATATTCTCTTTGGACTCAACAACCATCGAAAATTCGCGGGCGCGATTACTCAAGGATGGAAGGCATACAACATCACACCCGACCTCCCCTGGGGCATCGGCAGTTGGTCCGACGAGCAACTACAGGGATATTTGTCGAGAGGCCACGCCGATGGCCGGGGTTCAGCCGGTGGACCGATGGCCGAGGTTGTCGACTACAGTCTGAATTTTCTAAGCGACGCCGACATCCGTGCGATGATCACCTACCTGAAAAGCGTACCATCCAATAGCGACGCTAGAGATGACGCGGCAGCACCCACTCCCTCCTCGCAGCAGGAGGTTAATTCGAATCCTCCTGAGCCCATTCCGAATAGAGGCTTGCATGTATTCGACGGCGCTTGCACTGGTTGCCATGGGCTCGATGGTAAGGGTGCCATCTCGACTTATGCTTCGCTGCTGGGCGGAAGAGCCGTGAACGACCCCACTGGCACCAACGCTATGCAGGCTCTTCTCGATGGTACCCACCTTAGGATCGCGAAGACTGCGGGATTCATGCCCGAATTTGGAGGAGGCTACTCAGACCGGGAAATCGCTGCCGTCGTAAATTATTTGATCGGGCGATTCGGAAAAAGCGCATCGGCCGTGACGCCCAATGATGTTGCGAAGCGACGCCAAGAAAATTAAGCGGCCGCCTCTACGAACGACTGTTTTTGCGCGGTTAGGTGCGATGGGACGGACGGGGCATGTCTGCCTTGCCCGGGTAACTCAGATGTCAGGAAAACGTTTGCGAAAGCTGGCGATCGACACCGCCGCATTGAAGCAGCGGGAGTGATCGGATCGCCACATTAACAGGGAGACTTCACATGATCCGCAAGGCGAAAGCAGTTTGGCGCGGCACCGGTCGCGCTGGCGGTGGCAATCTCTCAACCGATTCCGGCGTGCTCGCTGAAACTCCATACTCCTTCAGGACCCGCTTCGAGAATGAGAAGGGCACCAATCCCGAAGAGTTGATTGCTGCCGCCCATGCTGGATGCTTCACCATGGCTCTGGCCTTTCAGTTGCAGGGCGCCGGCTATACTCCGACAGAGCTCAATACCTAGGCCGCGGTCACTCTTGAGCCGGAGGGCCAGGGATTCCGCATCAGTCGGTCGGCTCTGACCCTGCGCGCCCAAGTACCGAACCTGGACGAAACCGCCTTCGCTCGAATGGCCAGCGATGCCGAAAAGAACTGCCCAGTCTCCAAGGCCCTCAATGCCGCGATCACCTTGGACACCAAATTGATCTGAGGCTTCAATTGATCACGTCCAGATAAGGAGGACCGCAATGGTTGAAACCCATCAGCCAGGCCAAGCCGTTTTCAGATCGGTCCTGCCTGAAGACATCGATTGGAAGCCGTTTCCGGCATTCCCACCTTCGGTCCGCCTTGGCGTCGTCGTCGGTCTGCCCTCAGAGCCCGGCCCCTACGTGATCAGGGTCAAAGTGCCCTCCGGCGTGAAGCTGATGCCACACCGACATCCGGAGGACCGGATCTACACAGTCATGTCCGGCGTTTTCTACATCGGCCTGGGCGATCAGTTCGACGGCGATAAGGTTGAGGCATATCCGCCGGGCAGCGTCATCGTTCTGCCCGGAAATACGTCCCACTTCCACTGGGCAAAGTCCGGTGAGTACGTCACCCAGGTAACGGCCATTGGTCCGTTGGGCCTGGAATACTTGAATCCGGGCGACGATCCGCGTGAGCAAAATCGCTAATACCGGCTCCGTCGACTCAGTCCGAACACAGGCCGAAAGCAGGAGAAATGTTACGGACCGCTTCAAGGACAAGACTGTCTTCATCACCGGTGGCACGCGGGGGATCGGCCTCGCGGCCGCGAGACGGTTCATCAAGCAAGGCAGCGGAGAGAACGCGGCGCCATGAGTAAGTCCTGGGTGGCGGGATCGCCTGCCTGTGATTACTTCGCGAGGACCGTTCGATGAATGTCCGGGATGTTAGGCTATGGCGAATGTCTCGTGGGACCATCGAAGTTGCACTGGACTGGCTTGACGATTTCGGGCAGATCGCCCTTGCGACAGTGGTTTCGACTTGGGGCTCCGCCCCCGTGCCAATTGGCGGCCAGCTTGTTGTCGCGCCCGGTTTGAGCTTCGAGGGCTCGGTGTCCGGCGGCTGCGTCGAGGCCGAAGTGATCACCGAGGCCGAAGATGTCATGGCATGCGATAGGCCAAAACTGCTTGAGTTCGGCATCGCCGAGGAGACTGCCTGGAGAGCCGGACTGCCTTGTGGCGGAGCCATCAAGATCTACGTCGAGCCACTTCGCCGCGAACGTGACGGCGTCTATCTGGAGGCGGTGCTCTCCGCCCGCCTCGCCCGAACGTCGCTTGCCGTGCTGACCAGCTTGACGACCGGCGCTCGGCACCTTTTTGATACCGCAGAATCGATGCCTGCGGAGATCGCCGCATACGCGCACAAGGGCGAAAGTCGACTCGTCGAGACCGACGATGGTCCGGCTTTCCTGCATGCCCTTGTCCCGCGCGTCCGACTCGTCATCGTCGGCGCGACACATATCGGTCAGGTGCTAGCCG
This sequence comes from Methylocella sp., assembly GCA_035509135.1. GTDB lineage: Bacteria > Pseudomonadota > Alphaproteobacteria > Rhizobiales > Beijerinckiaceae > Methylocapsa. The sequence goes on along the minus strand of DATJLX010000223.1, from coordinate 1,172 downwards.
ACTTCGCGCAGCGGATCGATTATGATGTCGTTATCGTTGATCCTCGTACGGCGTTTGCAAGCCAGGAGCGGTTCGGCCAGACCGAGACCCTCACCGAATGGCCGGAACTTTCGTTCAATATCTTAAAGGTCGACGCGAGGACCGCCGTCGTCGCCCTGACGCACGCTGCTGCACTCGACGACGAGGCCTTGCGCGAGTCGTTGGGAGCAAGCTGCCTTTATATCGGGGCCTTGGGTTCCAAAAAGACGCATGCCAAGCGTTTGGAACGGCTTCGCGCGGAAGGGATCAGTGACGAGGATCTCGCGCGAATTCGGGCCCCTGTGGGGCTGCCGATTGGCGCAAAAGGGCCAGCCGAGATCGCCGTTTCGATTCTCGCCGATATCGTTAAGACATCGCACGGACGACCTTGATGGCGAAGATCGGCGCCGTCTTGTTGGCCGCCGGGTCCTCGGTGCGCTTCGGTGCAAGCAATAAGCTTCTTGTCAACATTGGCGGCCGGTCTCTCATCGGATTGGTGGCCGAGGCAATTACACAAGGAGACATTGTCTCGGAGGTTGTAGTCGTGACCGGTTATGATTACCCATTGATCGAGCGCACCCTCGACGGTCTGCGGCTACGGTTTGCTCACAATCCTAATTGGCCGAAAGGCATGGGATCGTCGATCGCCGTTGGCATCTCCGCTCTCAGCTCAAATCTAGACGGAGCATTCATCGTGCCAGGCGATATGCCATTTGTGCAGGCCGCTCTGCTAGAGCGGCTGATCGATGAGTTCGTACAAGCGCAGGGGGCATCGATTATCTTCCCCGCGACTGCCTCCGGTGCACAGCGCAATCCGGTTTTGTGGCCACGGCGGTTCTTCGCGTTACTGACGGCGCTCAGCGGGCCTGAGGGCGGTAAACGCTCACTCAATGCGTTGGCCGAGTGCCAAAAGGCCGTGCTCGTGGACGAAGATAGTGCCTTTTCGGACATTGATACTGCCGAAGGCTTAGCAATCCTGCGCTCGCGCCTTGAGCGGGTTTCAACACTCAGGAGGAGCAAGGCAAGGCGCGATTTGAGGCCGCGGTTTTGACTGCCCGTAGGACGCTGCGCCCGATCTTAATGACCGACGCGGCATTGGTGGCATTGCAATCCCTGATCAGCCGTATGGAAGTGATGGCCGATGGCCCGTATCG
>DATJLX010000222.1:0-4201 GCA_035509135.1 Methylocella sp. | reverse complement strand
TTAAGACCCGGTCATTGAATTCCTCGACCACCTTCCGCAATCCAGAGATCACGTCATGCACTTCGGGCTGGTCGGCCGAATGGATCTGGAGCAGACGTTCGATGTCCGGATCCGTCTTGGTCCAGGCCGGATTGGGCGGGTTGTCACGCAAGGCCGCATCCTTGATGAGATGCCACATGACGTCGACCCGGACTCCGTCGGCCCCTCGCCTCAGCCAGAACCGCAATACCTCGTGCATCGCAGCGCGAACGTCCGGATTTCGCCAATTCAGATCCGGCTGCTCGGCAAGATAGGCGTGGTAATAATATTGACTCGTGTCTGCATCCCATGTCCAGGCGCTGCCGCCAAAGTTGCTGATCCAATTGTTCGGCGGACCACCGTCTTGAGCCGCATTCCGCCAGATATACCAGTCGCGTTTGGGATCGGCGCGCGACCGCCGGCTGGCCATGAACCAAGGATGCACGATCGACGTGTGGTTTGGAACAAAGTCAAGGATGACTTTGAGCTGTTTCTTATGCGCTTCTTCGACGAGGCGATCGAAATTTTCGAGTGACCCGAAGATGGGGTCGATTCCGCAGTATTCGGCGACATCGTAACCGAAGTCATGCATCGGCGAAGGATAGACTGGTGAAAGCCAGATCGCATCGACGCCGAGCCAGATGAGATAATCGAGCCGCTTGCGGATGCCATCGAGATCGCCGATGCCATCTCCATTCGAGTCCTGAAAGGATCGCGGGTAGATTTGATAGAGGGCGCCGGTCTGCCACCAATGATAAGACATGACGCAACCTTATGTTAGGAACCGCACCCTAGCAAAGTTCCGGCGGGGACCGTGATCCCTCCCGTGGCCGCGCAAGGCGCTTAGCCCGGAAATCGCGCAGGATTTCCCGGGCGGCGTTGTGGCCAGGCGCGCCGGTGACCCCGCCGCCGGGATGGCCTCCAGAACCGCACAAATAGAGAGCCGCGATCGGACCGCGATAATCCGCGTAGCCGAGCATTGGACGCGCCGAGAAGAGTTGCCGCAGGTCGAGCGCTCCATGGAAAATATCGCCGCCGATCAGGCCGAATGTTCTTTCAAGATCGAGAGGGGAAAAGATTTGGCGCGCCAACACCGAGCGGCGGAAATTCGGCGCATAATGATCGACTGTCTCGATCATGAGATCGGCGACCGTTTCCCGATGGTTGTCCCATGAGGAACCATCGGGCAGTTGCGGCGCCACATGCTGGCAGAACAGGCTCGCCACGTGCTTCCCGCGCGGAGCGAGCGTGTCATCGATCGTTGATGGAATGACCAATTCCACGATGGGATGGCGCGACCATCCCAATGTACGCGCATCGAAATAGGCTTGTTCCATATAGGCGAGGCTAGGCGCAATGATGATGCCCGAGGCATGATGTTCTGCCGCCGCGCTTCCGGGCAAAGCGGTGAAGTCCGGCAATTCCGAAAGCGCGACATTCATCCGGAACGCACCCGATCCGCAACGCCAATTGTCCATACGCCGCCGAAATTCCTCGGACAATGCGCCTGACTCGACGAGGTGCAGGTAGAGGAGCTTGGGATTAATCCCCGCGGCGATGGCTGCGGCAAGGATGGTTTCACCCTTGTCCGTCTCAATGCCAATGGCCCTCTTATTCTCGACCAGAACCTTTCGTACCCGCGTCGAAAGTCTGATCTCCACGCCATGCGCGGCGGCCGCCTTCGCCATGGCTTGGGTGATCGCGCCCATGCCGCCGACGGCATGGCCCCAGACGCCTTTTTTGCCGTTTACCTCGCCAAAGCCATGGTGCATGAGAACATAGGCTGAGCCCGGAGTGTAGGGGCTTGCATAATTGCCAACGATGCTGTCGAAGCCGAAGGCGGCTTTGATGGGCGTGCTTTCGAACCAGCTGTCGAGGACATCGCCGGCCGAAGCCACGAAGAGGTCGAGCAAATCCCTCTGCAGGTCAAGTCCGATAGCGCGAATCCGGTTGGCTATTCTGCCGGCCTTGATCCATTCGGCGATCCCGCTGAACCGGTTGCCCTCGACCACGTTGGGAGGCGTCTCAAGCACGGCGGCGCGTAAGATATCGGCAATCGCAGTCAAGCGCCTCTGATAATCGTCCAAACGATCGGCATCGCGCGTCGAGAATTTCGCCACTTCGCGTTTCGTTTGGCCGCCGCCGATCTTCAGGAAGCGTCCATCGTCCAATGGCAGGAAATTCGATATCGGGCGTTCGACAATCCGCAATCCATGGGCAGCGAGATCGAGGTCGCGAATGATTTTCGGGTTTAAGAGAGAGACGGTGTAGGCCGCCACCGAGTTGGAAAAGCCCGGGCTGAATTCTTCGGTAACGGCGGCGCCTCCGACCACGGGGCGTTGATCGAGCACGACGACCTTAAATCCGGCCATTGCCAAATAGGCGGAGCAAACAAGACCATTGTGCCCGCCGCCGATGATGACAACATCGTGCATCCTTCATCTTTCCCGATGTGATGACCTGCCAAGGCAATGCCATCAATGCTCGTTTGATCCGCGGATCTCGAAAGGAGGATCTTGAAGTGATCGTCCACCCTCTTATGCCTGTCTCGGGCGGATGCGCCGCCTTTCTGCAATTTGCACCAGAGAGATGAGCACTTGACAAGTGAAAGTTGCAAACGAGACAACGGGGCGCTCGGTTCACTGATTCAAGGGCTAAGTCCACCATTCTCAATGCGGCGGCGGGGCGCGAATGAACAGATTGAGACAAGCGTTGGGACCATGGGTCCACCGGCCTTTTCACCTCTACTGGCGCTGGACCCGAGGGATGACGCTCGGCGTTCGCGGGCTCGTGGTCGACGCGGACCAAAGGATCTTTCTCATCACACACACCTATGTCCCCGGCTGGCAGATGCCGGGTGGCGGGGTGGAACCGGGAGAAACACTGGTCGAGGCTCTGGCCCGGGAACTCATGGAAGAAGGCAACATCGAGATTCTTGAGCCCCCAGTGTTGCATGGCATGTTCTTCAACAGCCGGATATCGCAGCGCGACCACGTCGCTCTATTTGTCGTGCACGCCTTCCGCCAGTCACGCGCGCCCGTACCCAACAGCGAGATTGCCGCGCATGGGTTTTTTTCGCCCGGCGATCTTCCCGAGACGACAACTCCCGGTACACGGGCTCGTATCGCCGAGGTCATGTTCGACGCCCCGCGTTCGGATCGGTGGTGACGCTATGAGCAAATCTATCCGAAAGCGGGAAAATGTGAGCATCTATCCAATGATGAGATTTTCCGGGTTCGTGTGATGGACCATCAGCACGTGGGTTCAGCGATGAAAACAAAAACGTTGAGGCCGAGCCGATGACCGTCAAGGATATTTTTGATCGTCCCGCCGCACTGCGCCGTCTGATGATCTGCACGGGGCCGTGCTGCGACACGAATGGTCGCGCTAAGCTCATACTGGATGACCTCCGGTCAAAGCTTTTGTACGCCATGAAGAGTGATGATCTGGTCGGCGAAGCGGCTTGCGTTCGCCGTTCCTGCCTTGGCAAATGCACCGGAGAACCTTTGGCCTATGTGCATCCAGAAGGTGTCTGGTACCATCAGCTTTCGGCCGAAAACCTTCTGCTCATCCTGCGTGACCATGTTATTGACCACAGGCCGGTGCGGAGCCTTATCCTCGAAGACGATCCGTAATATCGCGCGAAGACGAAGGGCGCGGACAACTGTCGCATGGCCGATGATGACGAGACGACGCCCAATCTCGGGATCGGATGCCCGTCACTGATGAGACAAATTCCGGCTGGCGTCTCATCCTGCGTGCGTTCTCTGGTTTGTGATCTCCTGAGCGCGAGCGGTGCCATTACCTCAGGGCGCGGTTCACCCGCGTTCTGAACATTGGTGATCAGAGACCCAGCTGTCTTCCCTAACCCACGCCGTTTGGGTCAGCTCCAAGGTGTGACCGGGGGCACGGCGCAAGGCCCCTTGACATCGACCGTGCCGAAGTTCGCGGGCCCGGCGACTTCCAGATATTCCATGTCCTTTGAATAATCGAACAAATAATGGACGATGCCGGGGCGTTGATGAACGCAATCGCCAGCCTCGACCAAGGTCAGCTTGTCTTCATACATGAATCGGGCCCAGCCCTTGAGCATGATCACAATGTGGAAGTCGGCGACGTGCCGGTGCCAGCCGGTGCCCGCTTCCGGCGGCTTGTTGGCCCTGACGAGCTGCGCAATGACTTT
>DATJLX010000221.1:0-13034 GCA_035509135.1 Methylocella sp. | reverse complement strand
CGCGGTGCGTCCCGCAACGAAGACTCGCAATCCCTCCCGCGCGAAACACTGCGCGAGTTTGGCGCCGAGTCCTGCTTCCGCGCCGGCGCCGATAACCAATGCGCTGCCTGCCGCCATCCTCTTATGCCGCGACTTAGGCCGCGACGCCGATCGCCGCCGCTTTTTTCAAAAGCGCCTCGGCCATCCGGATGCTGGCGATATCGATGAGACGGCCGTCGAGCGACACGGCGCCCTTCCCGGCCTTGGCGGCTTCGGCCATCGCATTCACGATGCGGCGCGCCTTGGTGACTTCCGCTTCGGATGGCGTGAACACCCCATTGGCGAGTTCGATTTGCGAGGGGTGGATTGCCCATTTCCCCTCATAACCGAGCACGGCGGCCCGCTTCGCCGCGGCGATAAAGCCATCCGAATCCGAAAAATCCCCGAACGGGCCATCGATCGGACGCAAGCCATAAGCGCGGCAAGCCACCAGCATACGGGTCTGCGCCGCATGCCATTGATCGGCCCAGTAATAGGCACGGTTGCCGTGCCCATCCTTATCCGTGAGCACGCCATAATCCGCATTGACACCGCCGATCACCGTGGTCCGCGCGCGTGTCGAGGCGGCATAATCGGCAACCCCGAAGGACATGGCTTCGAGCCGCTTGCTCGATTGGGCGATCGCCTCGACATTGGCCATGCCCAGCGCGGTCTCGATCAGGACTTCGAAGCCGATCCGTTTTTCGCGCTTCTTCGCGGTCTCGATCTGGGTCACCAGCATGTCCACGGCATAGACATCCGCCGGAACGCCGGCCTTGGGGATCAGGATCATGTCGAGGCGCGGACAGGCTTCGACGATGTCGACGACATCCCTGTACATGTAATGCGTATCGAGGCCGTTGATGCGGACCATCATGGTCTTCGTGCCCCAATTGATGTCGTTCAGACCAGCAATGATATTTTTGCGAGCCTGCTCCTTGTCGTCGGGAGCGACGGCATCCTCGACATCGAGAAAAATAATGTCCGCGGCGGACTGGGCCGCCTTTTCGAACAATCCTGGATTGGACCCCGGAACCGCGAGTTCGGAGCGATGCAAACGCGGCGTTGCCTGCTCGATGATGGTGAAGCTCATTGCTTGTCCTCTCTCTCTCTTTTTACCGTCGATGACGTGGCCCGGCCTAGAGCACTCTAGCCGGTGGCGCCGAGACCGCTGGCGATACAATTGATCGACAGCAGCAGGTTCGATTTATAAGACTCCATCGCCTCATCGGGCCCGCAGGCACGAAAGCGGCGCAACAGTTCGACCTGGTCGCGGTTGACCTGGTTGATCGTCGGCAGCCGGTGCGCGAGACGGGCCCGATAGGCTGGAAATCGTTCGCCAATCTCCCGCTCCCGGCTGATCCGCAGAATCATGTCGCAGGTCAGCTTGAACTCCTCCTCGATCAACCCGAAGATTTCATCCCGTTTGGCTGCGTCGGCAACAAGGCTCGCGTATTCGCGCGCGATTTTCAAATCGACGAGGCAAAGGGTTTTCTCGACCTCGCCAATGATCAACCGGAACAGCCGCGACTCGGTGAACATGCGCCGCAACAGCGCCTCGCCGCGATCCTTGCGCACCGCGAGGAAGCTGGCAATGCCGCTCCCCACGCCATACCAGCCGGTCACGGAATGACGGTTTTGCGACCAGGCGAAGACAAAGGGGATGGCCCGCAGGTCGCCAAGCGAACGTGCGCCAAAACGGCGGGCTGGCCGCGATCCGATATTGAGCAGCGAGATTTCCTCAAGGGGACTTGCCGCTTGAAAATAGGTCAAAAGATCGGGGTGGGTTATAAACGCGGCATAAGCCGCATAGGCGGCGCCTGAAAGGGCCTCCATCGCTTCGTCGAATTCCGCCCTCGGCACCAGGGCTTCTTCCCGCTCGGAGGCGAGTGCGTGCTGAAGCACGGCGCTTGCGAGGACCTCCATCTGATAGGCGGCGGTGCCGCGGTTGGCATATTTAAAGGAGACGACCTCGCCTTGTTCGGTCACCCGGAAGCGGCCATTGATCGAGCCCGCCGGCTGCGCCGCGACTGCCTGCGCGGCGGGGACGCCGCCGCGGCTGACCGAGCCGCCCCGGCCGTGGAAGAAGGCAATCGGAATTCCGCTGTCGCGCCCGATCTTGGTCAACCGCGTCTGCGCCTTCGCCAATTCCCAGTTCGAGGAGAGAAATCCGCCATCCTTGTTGGAGTCCGAATAGCCGATCATCACTTCCTGCACCCCGCCTTGGGCGCGGGCGCTGCGGCGGACGACCGGCAATGACAGGAGTTCCCGCATGATGGCAGGCGCGGCGCGCAAATCGGCGATCGTCTCGAACAGCGGAACAATCGGCAAGGGGCAGGTTTCAACGCCCGCCGCGTCGAGGAAGAGGCCGGCTTCCTTGGCGAGAAGATAGGCGCCAAGGACATCGGCCACCGAGCGGGTCATGCTGAGAATGAAACAGCCGAAGGCTTCCCGGTCGAATTCCTTGGCTTTGTCGCTGGCAAGCTCGAACATGCCAAGCGTTTCCAGCGCCTCGGGCGGCAAGTCCGGCCTTTCGCGATTGACCGGGAGCGGCCGGGCTAGCTCGGCGATAATCCACTTCTTCCAAGCCGCCGAAGCGGGGTCGGGCGGCGAGCCGCCGCTCTTGCCTGCCGTGGCCTGCCAAAGCGCCTGCAAGGTCTGGGTCAGACGGGTCGTGTTCTCGCGCAGATCGAGCCTGACTGTCCGGAAGCGGAAGATCTCCACCGCCCATCGCACCGGGCGCAAGAGGTCTCTGGCAAGATCATCGCCGCCGCCGCTCAGCGCATCCTCAAGCGTCTTGAGGTCGGCGATCAGCTCGTCGGCGCTGAGATAGCCGGCAGCGCCGCTGGCGCCGCTTTCAATGCGCGCGATGGCGAGCTGGAGCTTGCGCAGCATGCAGAAGAGAAACTGCCGGTAAGGCTCGCCGGAATTGCGCTGGGCGATCATCGCGCCTTCCGGACTGTTGTCGAGGGCCTGCACGAGCGCCGCCCGGAACACCGCTGAAAGAGGCAGAGCCCGCTCGGCGATCGACATCTGTTGCAACAAAAGGGTGAGGTGCTGCTCGTAATGGCGCAGGCTTGCCAAGGTGTTCTGCCGGAGGGCGCGGCGGGTGACGTCGTTGGTGACGAAAGGATTGCCATCGCGGTCGCCGCCGATCCAAGAGCCAAATTGGAAAAATGGCGTGAGCGCGGGCGGCTCGCCCGGATAGAATTGATCGAGCACGCGATCGAGCTTCTTCAAAAGATCAGGGACGCCATCAAAGAGCGTCTCATGGAAGAAATGCAGACCCCATGCGACTTCCTGATCGACCGTTGGTTTCTCCAGACGCAGCTCGCCGGTCATCCAAAGCAGCGCGATCTCGTCCCGCAATTTGTCGATGATGCCGGCACGCTCCCGCGCCGTCCATCGCGGCTGTTCCAAATCGACCAGCAGCCGGTAGATGCGGCGGTGTTTTTCAAGGACGGTCACCCGTTTGGCTTCGGTGGGATGCGCGGTGATCACCGGCCTAATGCGCGTCGCTGCGAGAAGACCGTGCAGCTCCTCGGCGGTCGTGCCCAAAGTGGCCGCTTCCGCGATGAGATTGGCGAAGGTGCCTTGAACCACGGTTTCGCCGCGCACGCGCTCGATTTGGCGGCGCAGCCTCATCGCCGTATGCTGTTCGACGATCGCCAGCAGCTGGAACCAGATCCCATGCGCCTGGAAGACCCGGGCGAGCAGCTCCAGCGCGAATTCCCCCGGCCCCGATTTACCCCGCAAAACCGCCGCAACCTCGGGATGTTGGCGATGCACCACATTGGCCAGCAGTTCGAACAAGATGTCGGCAATTTCCTCGCCGTCGAGCGCCGCCTGAATGCTTCCCGGCGCGTTGCCGATTTCAAACCCCTGCCGGCCGACTCGAAACTCCTTCATGCGCTGCCCCCGCGGCTGCCGAACGCCAGGATATTCTCCACCATGTTGACACGCAACCGGGAGATAAACCTTCGCCCGCGAGCCACGGGATTTAATACCGTCAAGCGAGCCCGCCGCGACTCTTGGACCCTGATCGTTTCAAGAGAAATCAATCACGGTCTCACTCTCCTTGTTTCTCGCATGATCCTATCCCAAAAGTCTGCAAGTTTTGTGCAGATCATGCTCCAGACTTTTGGATTGAACGCAGTCGGAATCAGGACGTGACCGACAACGATCGCGAGAGCTTTGAGACTCCCCGGGCTCCGCTCTAGTGAGCCAATATCGTGGCCATGGTCGATCCAAGTTCGCTCGGCGTCGGCGCCACGGCAAGGCCGTAGGATTTCATGATTTCCGCTTTCTCGGCGGCACTGTCCCCGCTTGCCGAGATAATCGCGCCGGCGTGCCCCATGCGGCGGCCCTTCGGCGCGGTGAGGCCCGCGACATAGCCGACCACCGGTTTCGTCATGTGGCTCTTGATCCAGGCGGCGGCCTCGGCTTCCTGCGGACCGCCGATCTCGCCGATCATCATGACGGCCTTGGTTTCCGGGTCGCGCTCGAACAGCACCAAATGATCCAGGAACGAGCTGCCATTGATCGGATCGCCGCCGATGCCGACGCTCGTCGAGACGCCGATCCCGAGCTCCTTCATCTGCGCGGCCGCCTCATAGCCAAGCGTGCCCGAGCGCGAAACAATACCGACTGGGCCCTGCGAATAGATATGGCCTGGCATGATGCCCAGCATCGCCTTGCCGGGGCTGATGATGCCGGCGCAGTTCGGTCCAACGAGCAAGGTCCGGTGTTCGCGCTGATAACGCATCAGATAGCGCTTCACCCGCATCATGTCTTGCGCCGGTATGCCATCGGTAATCGAGCAAACGAGCTTGATCCCCGCGTCGGCTGCTTCCATGATCGCGTCGGCGCAGAAGGCCGGCGCGACGAAGGTGATGCTATGGGTCGCTCCGGTCTGCTTCACGGCTTCCTTGACGGTGTTGAACACCGGTAAGCCAAGATGGGTCGTGCCGCCCTTGCCGGGGGTGACCCCGCCCACGACCTTGGTGCCATAGGCTATCATTTCCTTGGCGTGGAACGTCCCTTTGTCGCCGGTAAATCCCTGGATCAGGACCCGGCTTGTTTCATCGATTAAAATGCTCATGGCTTCCCCTAAAACAACATGCGGCGCGGATAAGGGACCGTTTCGCCGGCGGAAAACGCAAAAAAGATTTCTACAAGAGGATTATTCAGTCCAATGGCCAGCAACGGGCGCGGCCGCGCCCGTCTCGAGGTCAGGCGGAAACAATATTCCTCTGCGGCGCCGTGCGGGCCGCCTCGACCGACGCCTTAGCGGCGTCGGCGAGCGTATCGGCAGAGATAATGGGCAGGCCGCTTTTGGCGATGATCTCGCGCCCCGCCTCGACATTGGTGCCCGAAAGACGGACCACCAAGGGGACATCGACATTCATTTCACGGCAGGCCTTGACGACGCCTTCCGCCACCCAATCGCACCGGTTGATGCCGGCGAACACATTGACAAGAATGGCGCGGACGTTGCGGTCGGACAGCACCAGGCGAAATGCCGCGGCAACCCTCTCCGGCGAGGCGCCACCGCCAACGTCGAGGAAGTTCGCGGGGCTGCCGCCCGCATATTTGATCGTATCCATCGTCGCCATGGCGAGCCCGGCGCCGTTGACAATGCAGCCGATATTGCCGTCGAGGCCGACATAGTTGAGATTATGCTCGGCGGCCTGGACCTCGCGCGGATCCTCCTGGGAATGGTCGCGCATGTCGGCAATCGTATGCCGCCGGAACAGCGCATTGTCGTCAAACGACATTTTCGCATCGAGAGCGAGGACCTTATCGTCCTTGGTGACGACCAGCGGGTTGATCTCGACCATGGTGGCGTCGAGATCGCGGAAGGCGCGATAGCAACCAAGAATGCTGCTGACCGCCCGGCTGACCTGCTTCAAAGAGAGGCCAAGACCAAAGGCGATCTCGCGCGCTTCAAAAGACTGGAGCCCGACGGCCGGCTCAACCACCACTTGCAGGATTTCTTCCGGATGCTCCTTGGCGATCTCCTCGATTTCCATGCCGCCGAAGCGCGAAGCGATGATCCGCACCCGCTCGACCTTCCGGTCGAGAACGAAGCCAAGATAAATCTCGCGCTCGAAGGGTTCGGCGACCTCGACATATACGCGTTGCACGACCTTGCCCTCGGGGCCGGTCTGATTGGTGACGAGCGTTTTGCCGAGGAGTTCCGCCGCCGCGGTGCGCACCTCGTTGTAGGTCTTGCAGAGCTTGACGCCACCCGCCTTGCCGCGGCCGCCGGAATGGATTTGCGCCTTCACGGCCCAATGCCAGCCGCCGAGTTCAGTCGCGCAATAAACCGCCTGCTCTGGGCTGTAGGCGACCGCCCCATGCGGTGTCGCGACTCCAAAGTTCGCCAGGATTTCCTTGGCCTGATACTCGTGAATGTCCAAATACCCCTCCTTACAACCCCGGGGCGCTCCAACTCGCTCGGGTTTCCCTCGTTATCGTTTTCTGGCACAGGCCCATGCTGCTTGCTTGCCGTGGCCGGCGCACCGTCATGAATTGCTCGTGAACGCTTATTGCGAAATTCCGGCCTTAGCAACCCTTCCGTGGTTTTCTTGGCCGGGATTGCGCTATGCTGCCGCACCGGATCCGGATGGCTAGACAGGATCCCCCCGCGGCCATCCCGGCATTTGCGGGGGCGATCGGCGGCGCCCGGCACCGCCCTGGGAGAACGTCCCTCGCCGCCCAAGGAGAAAAGGAGAAAAGGTTTGAAAGCCCGGTATTTGCGGTTATGTAACACATCGCTAGGCAATCGCCAGGCAGCGGATGGTGGTCGGCCATGGGTCACGCACTTGCCGCGCATGGCGTTTTGAAGGTAAGCCCATCTGCCAGTTACAAGGGTAGTGTCTTGCCGGGAGGCTCCTCGCCTTTGAATTTATCTTGCATCGCAAACGTCCTTCAGTTGCATCGCAAACAACCCCTCAGAGCACCGCACAATGATAATCGATCCGCGTAAGCTGCTTCGCGATATGTTCGATGCGGCCATTGACGCGGCCTTGCCTTCGAAGTGCTTGGCCGCGCATCTTCCGCCCCGGCCGCCTGGCCGCACCATCGTCGTTGGCGCTGGCAAGGCCAGTGGCGCGATGGCCAAGGCGGTCGAGGATCATTGGCAAGGTCCGCTCGAAGGCTTGGTGGTCACCCGCTACGGCCACAGCGCGCCCTGCAAATGGATTGAAATTGTCGAAGCGAGCCATCCGGTCCCCGATGCCGCGGGTCAGGAAGCGGCCCGACGCATTCTTGCGATGGTCGAGGGCCTCAGTCCCGACGACCTTGTGCTATGCCTCATTTCCGGCGGTGGTTCGGCGCTTCTCGCGCTCCCCGCCGATGGCGTGACGCTCGCCGACAAGCAAATCATCAATAAGGCGCTGTTGAAGAGCGGCGCGACCATCTCCGAGATGAACTGCGTGCGCCGGCATTTGTCGGCGATCAAGGGCGGCAGGCTTGCCGCCGCCGCGGCGCCCGCCCGCGTGACGGCCCTCCTGATCTCGGATGTGCCGGGCGATGATCCTTGTGTGATCGCCTCGGGGCCGACCGTCGCCGACCCAACGACCTCGGCCGACGCGCTGGCGATCCTGCAAAAATACGCCATCGCCGTGCCCGACAACGTCCGCGCCTATCTCGGCTCGCCCGCCGCCGAAACCTTGAAGCCCGGCGATCCGCGCCTCGCGGGGGTAGCCAATGTGATGATCGCGACGCCCCAAATGTCGCTCGAGGCGGCGGCCGAAGCCGCACGCCGGGCCGGGATCACCCCGCTCATTCTCGCCAATGCCATCGAGGGCGAGGCGCGCGACGTCGCCTTGGTGCATGCGGCGATCGCCCAGCAAGCGCATGGCTACGGTCAGCCCTCGGTGCCGCCTTGCGTCCTGATCTCGGGCGGCGAGACCACGGTCACCCTGCGCGGAACTGGCCTCGGCGGTCGCAACACCGAATTTCTCCTCGCGCTTGGCATCGCCTTGGATGGCCATCCAAACATTTACGCGCTTGCCGGCGATACCGATGGAATCGACGGCTCAGAAGACAACGCCGGCGCGCTGCTTTTGCCTGACAGCCTTCCGCGCGCGGCGGCTTTGGGCCTATCGGCTAAAGCTATGCTCGCCAATAATGACCCCTATAGTTTTTTTGCGGCGCTCGGGGATTTGGTGATGACCGGACCAACCTTGACCAATGTCAATGATTTCCGCGCCATTTTGGTTCTCGGCTAATGCCATCCCTAAAGGACCGTTTCCGATCCAGTCGAATGGGATGCAATCCCGCGCCGATGCCGTTTTGCCGCATGATCCTGTCACCAGCCCGTTTCCAGATTTGCCGATCATGGTCTAGAAAAGAAATTCCGGCGTGACTTCGGCGGTTGCGCTTGAGCCGATGGTTTTGTTAAGAGAGTATCCTGGCACACATATGGAGGATTATCATGGCGGGCCGCCACTTTCTTTTCGTCCCTGGACCAACCAACGTCCCCGATCGCGTCACGCGCGCCATGATGGTGGCGATGGAGGATCATCGCTCCTCCAAATTTCCGGAACTCACACTGCCCTTGTTTCAGGATTTGAAGAAAGTCTTCAAAAGCACGGACGGGCAAGCATTCATTTTCCCCTCTTCGGGAACCGGCGCCTGGGAGGCCTCGCTCACCAACACGCTTTCTCCCGGCGACAAGGTCTTGGCCTCGCGGTTCGGCCAGTTCAGCCATTTGTGGATTGACTTGGCGCAGCGGATCGGCCTCGACGTCCAGATCCTGGAAGAAGAATGGGGCACCGGGGTCAAGCCGGACAAGATCGAATCCATCCTTAGCGCCGATAAGAGCCATCAAATCAAGGCCGTGCTGGCGGTGCAAAACGAGACCGCGACCGGCGTGACGAGCGATATTGGTGCTGTGCGCAAAGCCATGGACGCCGCCAATCATCCGGCGCTGCTCTATGTCGACGGCGTGAGCTCGATCGGAAGCATCGATTTCCGCCAGGATGAATGGCGGGTCGATCTCGCCATCGCGGGCTCGCAAAAAGGTCTGATGCTGCCAGCCGGTCTTGGCATCGTCTGCGCGAGCCCTCGTGCGCTCGCGGCCTATAAGACCGCGCAGCTGAAACGGGTCTATTTTGATTTCGGCGACATGATAAAGGCCAATGCGACGGGCTATTTCCCCTATACCCCGGCATTGCCGATGCTGTATGGCCTGCGGGAATCCCTCAGAATTCTCTTCGAGGAAAAGCTCGAACGCGTGTTCGAACGCCATCATGTCCTGGCGAGCGGCGTGCGCGCGGCGGTCAAGGCTTGGGGCCTTAAACCCTGTGCCAAGGAGCCCAAATGGTATTCCGACACAGTGACCGCGATCCTCGTCCCGCAGGGATTCAACGGTGCCGATGTCATTGACGCCGCGTTCCGCCGTTATGATTTGTCGCTCGGCGCCGGCCTCTCCCAGGTCGCTGGCAAGGTCTTCCGGATCGGCCATCTCGGCGATCTCAACGACCTCATGGTCCTCGGCGCGCTTGCCGGGGCGGAAATGGCGATGCGCGATGTGGGCATCGATATTAAGCTCGGCAGCGGCGTCGCCGCCGCCCAAGAGCATTTCCGCTCGACCATCATGGCTAAGGAAAAGAAGCCTTCAGATCAGGAGCATTTCGCCGAGCTGCACCCGGAAGGCGTCCTCAACGACTGAGGCCTCGCCTGCCGGAGCCTTCCTCGCGCGAACCCGGCCACTGCTGCGCCAAGGAGCGGGGTGCGCCGCAATGCAGTCCAGCGGGCTCCGCCGTGCCGCGGTAGGCCCTGATCATGCCTTGACTTTTGTGATGGACCCTTGGCGGGGGTCTGTCGCAACGGCTTGTCCAAAGCGGATCTCACCGGATGTCGCAGACATTTTGGATCGATCATACGTCAAAACAAGGCGATAAAAATCATGAACTGCTCGTGAAGCAATCATGAACAAGCGATTCTAGGATACATCGAATCAAAGAAAGAACACGCCGTGCCACATTCGATCGTCTTTCTCGACCGTTCGACTCTCGAAGCCAATCTGCGCACGCCAAATTTTCCGCACAGCTATAAGGAATATGCGGTCACCTCGGTCGATCAGATCATCGACCGGCTCGCGGATGCGACCATCGCGATCATCAATAAAGTGCCGATGCGCGACGCGACGCTCGCGCGGCTTCCCCAACTTAAATTGATCGCGGTCGCCGCCACAGGCACCGATGTCGTGGACAAGGCTTATTGCAAGACGCACGGCATTACCGTGTCGAACATCCGGAATTATGCGTTCAACACCGTTCCGGAACATGTTTTCGCACTCGCTTTCGCGCTTCGCCGCAATCTCCTCGCCTACCGCGACGATGTGCGGGCCGGGCGCTGGCAGGAATGCGACCAATTCTGTTTCTTCGACCACCCGATCCGCGACATGCGCGGCTCGACGATTGGCATTGTCGGCTATGGCGCGATCGGCAAGGCCGTGGCGCGGATCGCCGAGGCCTTCGGCCAGAAGGTGCTGGCGTACGACATCTTTCCGCAGCCAGGCTTGACGGATTTCGAAACCTTGCTGCGCGAGAGTGACATCATTACCCTCCATTTGCCGCTGACGCCTGAGACCAAGAATATGATCAGCACGCGCGAGCTGGAGCTGATGAAACAAGACGCCATTTTGATCAACACCGGCCGCGGCGGCCTTGTCGATGAAGCCGCCTTGGCCGAGGCGCTGACCAGCAACATTATCGGCGGCGCCGGCTTCGACGTGCTGACCGTCGAGCCGCCCAAGCAAGGCAATCTTCTGCTCGATTTGCGGCTGCCGAATTTCATCATTACACCGCATGTCGCTTGGGCGAGTCGCGAGGCCATGCAGATCCTCGCCGACCAGCTCATCGACAACATTGATGCCTTCGCGGCGGGCAAGCCGCAAAATGTGGTGGAAGCCTGAGCACGGCTTCGAGAGGAGGGACCATGCCGGCGGACATTGATATTGCGCAACAAGCGAACATGCGGCGCATCAGCGAGGTGGCGCGCGACAAGCTCGGCATCGAAGAGGAGCATCTCGAGCCCTTTGGCTATTATAAAGCGAAGATAGCGTTGGATTATGTGGATAGCCTCAAGGACCGGCCGGACGGCAAGCTGATCCTTGTGACGGCGATCAGCCCGACGCCGGCCGGTGAAGGAAAGACCACCACCACGGTCGGTCTCGGTGATGCGTTGAACCGGATTGGCAAGAGAGCATCCATCTGTCTCCGCGAGCCCTCGCTCGGCCCGGTTTTTGGGATGAAGGGCGGCGCCGCCGGAGGGGGTTATGCGCAGGTTGTGCCGATGGAGGACATCAATCTGCATTTTACCGGCGACTTCGGCGCGATTGGTCTTGCCCACAATCTTCTCTCCGCGATGATCGACAATCATATTCACCACGGCAATGACCTGAACTTCGACGCGCGGCGTATCGCCTGGAAACGGGTAGTCGATATGAACGATCGGGCGCTGCGCCAGATCACTGTGGGTCTCGGCGGCGTCGGGAATGGGTTTCCGCGCGAGGATGGTTTCGACATCGTCGTCGCCTCCGAGATCATGGCGATCTTCTGTCTGGCCACCTCGATCAAGGACTTGAAGGACCGGCTTGGACGAATTGTCATTGGCTATACGCGCGACCAAAAACCCATTCTTGCGGCCGATTTGAACGCCCATGGCGCCATGGCGGTGCTTCTGAAAAATGCGCTTAAGCCGAACCTTGTGCAAACACTCGAAAACAACCCAGCCTTCATCCATGGCGGACCCTTCGCCAATATCGCGCATGGCTGCAATTCGGTGCTCGCCACCAAGACCGCGCTGAAACTCTCCGATTATGTGGTGACTGAAGCGGGCTTCGGTGCCGATCTTGGCGCCGAGAAATTCGTCGATATCAAATGCCGGAAATCCGGCCTGCGTCCTCAGGCGGTTGTGATCGTCGCAACGATCCGTGCCCTCAAATATCATGGCGGCGTGGAAATCAAGGACCTGAACACGGAAAATCTCGAAGCGCTGTCAAAGGGCGTCGCCAATCTGGAGCGTCACGTCAACAACATCCGCAACCATTACGGGCTGCCCTGCATCGTCGCGATCAACCATTTCACCTTCGACACGGACGCCGAGATCGAATTGTTGAAGAAGAAAATGGCGCATCACGAAGCGCCGATTGTGGTGTGCCGGCATTGGGCGGAAGGCGGCAAGGGTGCCGAGGAACTGGCCCAGACCGTCGTCGATATGCTCGACAAAGTGCCCGTGGATTTCCAATTCGTTTATGAGGACGAAGCTCCGCTCTGGGACAAGGTGACGGCGATCGCGACCAAGCTCTATGGGGCCCGCGCGGTCACCGCGGATTCGAAGGTTCGCGGGCAAATCAAGAAGCTGCAAGAGGCGGGCTACGGGAATTATCCGGTTTGCATCGCCAAAACCCAATATTCCTTCTCGACGGACGCAAGCCTGCGCGGTGCGCCGTCGGGCCATGAGATCAATATCCGCGAAGTCCGGCTCGCCGCCGGCGCGGAATTTATTGTCATGGTGTGCGGTGAGATCATGACCATGCCAGGTCTGCCTAAGGTTCCGGCGGCAACCAAGATTGATCTCGATGACAGCGGCAAGGTCACGGGGCTCTTCTAAAAAAGGTTTCAGGTTGAGTGGAGGCAGCAAACCGCCGAGTTGAAGCCAGTCGACGTTCATTCGTTTTTGGCTTCAGCACTGTTACAGGCTTCGAAGCGATGGAGGCGAAGGGGCGCCCCAGCAGGCCATCGCATTAATGATCGCTGGCGTTCAGCCGCGCGTCGGCTAACGCTTCGAACAGCGCCGCCAAATCCTGCCTTGGGTCGCCCAAATTTCCACAAGAAAAATGCTCGATCTTCACATCCGTTCGCAGCGCGCGCAAAATGAGTTTGAAGACGAGCCACACCGGGTCATGACGAAACTCCATGTCCAGCGTTATGACCGGTGCACTATTCCAATCAAGCTCGTAGGCCGCGCCCCAGCCAAACGACACCGTCCCCGGCTTG
>DATJLX010000220.1:0-5962 GCA_035509135.1 Methylocella sp. | reverse complement strand
CAATCTGACTCGAAGTTGGTCATCTATCAGGCCTGCTGGTTGACCTTCTGAAAGAAGACGTAACTCAAATCCTGCACGGTCAACTGCCGGTTTAAAACAACTCTCGACAGCGTGATTAAGCTCTTTATCTCCAAATTGCATAGCCATAAATGCTGTGCGGCTTTCGACTTGGGCGCGCTTGATGGCCTCATACCGCTGCCAGCCGGCCATTGTGAGACGAAGATATTCACGCTCTTCTCGGCCTGCACCCTCCAAAAGGCACTTTACCTCCACTTGGCCTAGCAACCATGCGAGTCCGATACCGAAATATTCTTGTTTCGGCGCGATCGCGGCACCGACCCAGGCGCAAACCTCTGGAATGGGAATTTTTACGTAATCCGCTGGTGCCGTCTGATGATCGCCTATCCAAAGGATCAACCTATCGGCCTGCTCGGCTGGCGAAGGAAGCAGATCCTCGGCTTTCGGCAAGATACTCTGCGAGACCTCTGGTAGCGGTGCGTTTTCGCGCTGCATCCGTCTGAGAGTGTGACTTAGGACAGCTCGCTGCCGAGGGGATAATGGCAACTGGCTATAGTTATCAGGAAGAATAAAGTTTCCACATCTTCGGCAATCGTAACGCTGCCTCAAAGGGTGAGGATTGGCTTTCGAGGCCAGCGATGTTTTAGAGCAGCCGGTTCCTTCACACACTGGGCAATTCGCCGTCTCATTCATACAACATTCCACCCCCGATGTGGCCGGATGGCTGACTAGCGTTCAATACTACCCAATATGGTCTTCGACCAAGTTCTCACGGATACGCAAAATCCCTCTGATTAAAGTCTACCGCGTTTCTTCGCTCGCCCCAAATCCCACCTTCGTATCGTGCCGCGCCTGGCAAAAGTGCGTTGACGCAAACCGTTGATCTTACCAAAATGTTTCACGTGAAACATTTTTGTCCGATTGGGCCTTCAAACCGGACAAAACTGATTGTTTATACCAGATCTCTTTACCGACGCCGTCATTGCGAGCAAAGCGAAGCAATCCAGTCCCCTTGTGGTCCTTCTTGGATTGCTTCGTCGCTTCGCTCCTCGCAATGACGGGCCTCGTCATGAGTCATGATCCGTGAAACTTGGTATTAGCCATCAACAGGGAGCAGGGCAGGGCACACTCACGCCGCCGTCACAAAACTCTCCAGCACCATTTTGCGGCCGGCCTTGTCGAAATCGATGGTGAGCTTGTTGCCATCCACCGCCGCCACCGTTCCGGCGCCGAATTTCGTGTGAAAAATCCGCGCGCCCTTCGCAAAGGCCGAACCGGCGTTCGAACTCGCGACAAGCTCGCCCTCGATCTGCAGCGGGCCGCGCCGCGCCCGGTTCTCTTGAAACCCCGCGCGCGGGTTCCGCCCCATCTCTTCGCCGCGCCGCTGCGCGCGCTGCCAGCCGGGCGTCGTATAGGAGGAGCCATAGCTGTCCATATTGGCGAAGCGCGATTGCGCATAGCCGCCATAGGCCGCGCCCGTTGCCGCCTCGACGACCTCGACATGCTTCGCTGGCAGTTCATCGAGAAAGCGCGAGGGGATCGTCGTCTGCCAAAGCCCGTGAATGCGCCGGTTGGTGGCGAAATAAATCTTGGCCCGGCGCTTCGCCCGTGTCAGGCCGACATAGGCGAGGCGGCGCTCTTCCTCCAGTCCCGCGCGGCCCTGATCATCGAGCGAGCGCTGATGCGGGAACAAGCCTTCCTCGAAGCCCGGCAGAAACACGGTCTCGAACTCAAGCCCCTTCGCCGCATGCAAGGTCATGACCGACACGCGGGCGCCCGTATCGGTATTCGCGGCGTCCATCACCAGCGAGATATGTTCAAGAAAGCTGCTAAGATCGGGAAACTCCTCCATCGAGCGGACAAGTTCCTTGAGGTTTTCGAGGCGGCCCGCCGCATCGGCGGTCTTTTCCTTGCGCCACATATCGGTGTAGCCGGACTCTTCCAGAATCATTTCGGCGAGTTCGCCCTGCGGCTTTGTCTCGATCAATCCGGCCCAGCGTGAAAAATCAGTGATGAGGCCGCGCAGCGTTTGGCGCTGCTTGGGCTTCAGCTCCTCCGTCTCGACCATGGTTCGCGCCGCCTGCATCAAGGGGATGCGCGCGGCCCGCGCATGATCAATGAGGAGCTGCAAGGTCGCGTCGCCAAGACCGCGCTTGGGAAGATTGTAGATGCGCTCGAAGGCCAGATCGTCGGCGGGCTGCGCGACGCAGCGAAAATAAGCCAGCGCGTCGCGGATCTCGGCGCGCTCGTAAAATCGCGGGCCGCCGATCACCCGGTAGGGCAGGCCAAGCGTAATGAAGCGCTCCTCGAATTCCCGCATCTGGAAGGAGGCGCGGACAAGGATCGCCATTTCGTCGAGCGCATGACCCTGGCGCTGCAATTGCTCGATCTCCTCGCCGATGACGCGGGCTTCTTCTTCCGAATCCCAGACGCCGGTGACGGTCGGCTTCTCGCCATCCGCGCCGTCGGTGAAAAGGGTCTTGCCGAGCCGCCCCTCATTATGGGCAATGAGACCGGCGGCGACCGCAAGGATATGGCCGGTCGAACGGTAATTGCGCTCGAGCCGGATGATTTTCGCACCCGGAAAATCACTCTCGAAACGCAAAATATTGTCGACCTCGGCGCCGCGCCAGCCATAGATCGACTGATCGTCGTCGCCCACACAGCAGACATTTTGGCGCCCCTGGGCGATGAGCCGCAGCCACAAATATTGGGCGGTGTTGGTATCCTGATATTCATCGACAAGCATGTAGCGAAAACGGTCCTGATAGAGTTTCAGAACCTCGGGGTTCTCGCGGAAGAGCCGCAAGGTTTCGAGCAGCAGATCGCCGAAATCCACCGCGTTGAGGATCTTCAGCCGCTCTTGATAAAGCTTATAGAGCGCGGCGCCCTTGCCATTGGCGAACGCCGCCGCTTCGCCCGCCGGCACATGCGCAACATCGAGGCCGCGATTTTTCCAGGCATCGATTTGACTTGCAAGGGCGCGGGCGGGCCAGCGCTTGTCGTCGATATTTTCGGCTTGCAACACCTGCTTCAACAAGCGAAGCTGATCGTCGGTGTCGAGAATGGTAAAGCCCGGTTTCAGCCCGACAAGCTCGGCGTGGCGGCGCAAGATTTTTGTTGAAATCGCGTGAAAGGTGCCAAGCCAGGGCATGCCCTCGGCGACCGGCCCGGCAAGCAGTGTGACCCGATCCTTCATTTCCCGCGCCGCCTTATTGGTGAAGGTCACGGCGAGAATTTCATGGGCGCGGGCGCGCCCTTGCGCGATGATATGGGCGATTTTGGTGGTGAGAACGCGGGTCTTGCCGGTGCCGGCACCCGCCAGCACGAGAAGCGGCCCGTCGATCGCCTCGATTGCCGCCCGCTGCTCGGCATTGAGCCCATCGAGATAGCGGCGCGCTCCCGCCCGCGCGCGGGCGGCGATCCCCTTTGGCGCGGGCGCCTCGGGCAGGCCAAGCAAAAGAGTATCGGTCAAGGAAGGCAGCTCCCGTGAATTCATTATGAGACTTTATCGCGCAAAAGCGAATCAGCGTGTCGGCAGTATTATGCGCCAAAATGGCACGTTGAGGCTTTTCTTATCTTAAGCGCCGTCCGTTGGGTCGCCGCATCTCAGACCGCAAAGGTCAAGATGGCCTCGCTGTCATGCCCGGCCTCTGGGCCGGGCATCCAGCAAAGAAAGGCGGAGTTTGGATGGCCGGGTCAAGCCCGGCCATGACGCCGATAGGGCCGGCAACTCGTTGCCAGGAGAACAAATGGCCATTTATCTCATGGCGGCAAGTGTGGCGGACTTGAGTTCGTTCGTGTTGGCGAAGCGGCCATCGCCGCCAACTAAGCGCCCGGTATCGGCAGAACCGGCATGACCTCAACGGATTCGCCGGGGAAGATCATGAAGTGGGGATGCTTCTCAAAGAGCTTCGCGGCGGCCTCGTGCGATTCCGCGCGTACGACCATGTAGGCTCCCATCGCATTGCTTGTATCTTTGATCCCGTGTGGCGTGATCTTCTTGGTCTTACCGAGTGGACCTCCCATGCCGACAATCACGGCCTGATGTTTTTCGACCCATGCCTTCCAGGCAGCGATCCCTTCTTGTTGCTTTACCTGCCGTTCGCTTTCAGAAAGGGCGTTCCATGCCGTCATTTTCGGACTGGTCTTGCTGCCAAGGAAAACAGCGAGATATGTATCGTTCGTGCTCATGACGTTTCCTTTCGTTTACGGGTTACGGTTTGAACAAGGGGGGAGAACCAAGACGCGCGTGTGACTTATTCCCTTCCGGAGCTGCCGCCCTCTTGTTTGATTTCCGGCTCGACGAGCCGCGCCAGATTTCGCAGCGACTCCTGCCAGCCGAGATAGCAGGCCTCCGGCGGAATGACGTCCGGCAAACCTTCCTGAACAATGTTGAGCTCGGTGCCGACCGAGACTTTCTTAAGTGTCACCGTCACCTGAATTTGCCCCGCCAAATTGGGGTCATCGAATTTGTCTGTGTAGCGCAGGCGCTCATGGGGCACGAGTTCGACATACTCGCCGCCAAACGAATGGCTGTCGCCCGTGGTGAAATTCCGGAAGGACATCCTGAAAGTGCCACCGACTTTTGCATCCAGCTGATGGACGGTGCATGCAAAGCCGTTGGGAGGCAGCCACTTGGCCAACGCATCGGCCTCAAGGAACGCGCGATAAATCTTTTCAGGTCTGGTTGTCAGGACACGATGCAGGCGAACAGTGTGAGGCATAATTATTTCTCCCTACGGGTGGCCGGTTGAACGTCAGGTCCCCGATTTCTCGCAATTCACCATCCAGGGGATGCCGAATTTGTCGATCAACATGCCAAACCGGCGCGCCCAGAAGGTCTCTGCGATCGGCATTCTCACAACACCACTTTCGCCAAGCTCGCCAAAGATGCGCTCGGCTTCCGCCGGATCGTCCACCATGATGTTTACGCAGAAGCCTTGTGGTTTAGAGGCATGGGGTGGCGCATCGCCGCCCATCAAGAGCCGGTCACCAACTTTTAACCGGGCGTGCATGATGCGGTTGGCCGCTTCGGGCGTTTGCGGAACGCCGGCGCCGGCAGGCGCATCGGCGTGTCGCACCATCATCAGGATTTTTCCACCTAACACCTTTTCGTAGTATTTAAACGCTGCTTCACACTGACCATCAAAACTAAGATACGTCACAAGGTCGGTCGTCATCCTTTCGATCCTTTCCTGATTTGCTGTTGAAACAGCAGTTCGATGTGCCGCGTGCCAGTCGCCCGCTTCCATTGCGTTCGCTTCGCGAAGCGCTCCCTCTCGCCTTCGCGGCTACATCGACCCGGCTTAACGCCGGACGCTCCGCTTTCGATGTTGACGCCGCTTTCGGCTCGCTCGCAAAGGAACCTCGGCTGCTGCACTTTGCCTGTGGGACGCAATCGTAACTGAGAGCGCAGGCGCTCCCTGTAAGATCGCAACCTGCCTTTATCTCATGGCGGCGAGTGTGGCGAGCGGATCGATCCTGTCAAGGATGCGGAGCACCGGCTGCGCCGGCGCGAGCCATCGGGCGTTTGGAAGAACGCCCGTCAAGCATGACGGGCTATGGCTCGCGTCCTTGACAGGATCGAGTCCGCCTCGCCGATAATGGTCGCCGAGAGATAAAGGGCGGAATCCGCACCATCGTGGTCCTGATGGCACATCGGACAATTAATCCGCGCGATCCCACCAACACCAAGCCGCGCTTTGTATGAGGCCTTGTAAGGTTCAGCCCGCGAATCGCACAAACAGGTTGAAACGCCCAGGGCCAAGCCTGCCTTGCCGCTTGTGAATTCCATCAACTCTATTAAGATGTGTACATATGATGTTTGTTGAGCAGGAAACCCCAATGACCGATGCCTTACTTACAGTGCGCATTTCGAGCGAGGCTAAGGCAAAGCTGGAATTGCTCGCGAGGGACACCAAGCGCTCGAAATCTTTCCTGG
>DATJLX010000219.1:0-8935 GCA_035509135.1 Methylocella sp. | reverse complement strand
GTGCCGAAGTCCAGCAGCAAATCGGATATCGACGGCTTTCTCGATGCCGCGGCGAAACTGCCGGCGGCGGCGTCCGGGCGCGCCCGGCTGATCTTCGCCCTCGACGCCACGATGAGCCGGCAAGCCACCTGGGACATCGCGCAAAGCGTCCAGGGGCGCATGTTCACGACGGCCGCCGCGCATGGCGGGCTCGATGTCCAGCTTGTCTATTACCGGGGATTTTCCGAGTGCAAGGCCTCGCGCTTCGTCACCGGCGGCCAGCGCTTGGCCGCTCTGATGAGCAAGATCAACGTCGGCGCCGGGCAGACCCAGATCGAAAGGGTTTTGCGTCACGTTCTTGACGAGACGCGGAAGACGCCGGTCCGCGCCTTGGTCTTTGTTGGCGACGCCATGGAAGAGCGGCTCGACGTTCTGGCCGGGCTTGCCGGCGAACTCGGGCTTTTGGGCGTGAAGGCTTTTCTGTTTCAGGAAGGACGCGATAGCGCCGCGGGGCAAGCCTTCCGGAAGATCGCGCAGCTGACCGGCGGCGCCTATGCGGCTTTTGACCTGTCGGCGCCGGAGCGGCTTGTGGCGCTGCTTTCCGCCGCGGCTGCTTATGCCGCGGGAGGGTGCCCGGCGCTCGAATATGAGGCCCGCATGCGGGGCGCGCCGGCGGCGGATCATCTCTTGTCGCAAATGCGTCAAACGGGCGGGATGGAATGATTTACCTTCTTGGCGGAATTCTTCTGTTCTTTCTTGTGCTCCGTGCGCTACGGGCTTTCGCGGAGGCGGATCCTGCCGCACTCGCGCTTGTGCTCCGACGCGGCGGCGGCGGCGCCGCTCTTGTCGCGGCGGTGGTGTTGCTATTGCGGGGACGTATCGATATGGCGATCGGTTTTGGCGGGCTGGGAGCTTGGCTGCTTGGAATAGGCAAAGGATCGCTTTGGGGGATGTTCAAATCGTCGGGCAGGCGCGGCAAGCGCAATGTTTCCTGCGTGCGGTCGGCGATGATCGAGATGGAGCTTGATCATGACAGCGGCAAAATGCGGGGAACGGTCCTTGCCGGGGCGGATGAAGGCAAATCACTGGATGCGATGACAAGGCCGCAATGCGAAGTCCTCTACGACCTCTGTTGCCAGGACGATCCCGAGGGCGCGCGGCTTGTGGAAGCCTATCTCGACCGCCGGTTTGCCGGATGGCGTGCGGCAGCGCAGAACGGGCGCAACCCTGGGCGCCGAAACTCGCGCCGCCGCTCCGCCACGATGACCGAGGACGAGGCGTATGAGGTGTTGGGCCTGCAAAAGGGCGCGTCGGAAGAGGATGTTGTCCGGTCGCACCGGTCGCTGATGAAGAAATTGCATCCCGATCACGGGGGGACGACGGATCTGGCGGCTCGTGTGAACGAAGCCAAGGATGTGCTGATGCGGCGTCATCAGTAGGTCCAGGGAGAGACGGCGCGGCGCACCGGATGGCGGCGGCGCCGGCGGCGTTAATTTCTCGTTGCGAAACAGGAAAATCCTGAATGTTTGAGGGTTTGGCAGGCGCGTTCCGCGCTCTCGGCTTCAAGACCCATGAAGCGGGCCCGGTAAAGCGTGACTGAGCCTTTCTGAACCTTTTCGGTGAAGGCTTGCGCGCTCGTCAAAGTTTGGCGGCTTTCCGATTTGGCGCGGGCGAGGAGTTCGGTTGCCTTGCTCATGTTGGGGGTGGCGCCGATCTGGATCATCCAGCCGCTTCGCGCCGCCGCCGGGCGGGTTGTCTCAATGTTGACGAGGCTTCCATAGGGCGAATCTTCGATCGCCTCCGCGATTTTATCGGTATGGGCGCGCGCTTCTGGGAATCCTGATGTCGCCCGCAAAGCGGACGGGGTGGCGGTCGTAAAATCGCTGCCTTGCCTGGGGCGGCCGCGCGCGGTCGATCCATCGAGGCTTGCCTGTTTCCGGTTGTTTTCGCTTTGCGCCGCTGGGGACAGGGCTTGCTCTGATTTTGGCGCGCCGGAGACAAAGGCTGGGCGAGGCTTCTCCGGCGGAACATTGGGGTAGAGCGAAGCAAGCTCGATCGGATCGAGGGCTGAATCGGGTCTCGGAGGGCTCGGCGCATAGGCGAGCGATCCATTATCCCTGGAACTTGTTTCCGGACGCCCAACCGCTTCCGCGACGAGCGGATTGACGCTGGCATCGGTGATCAAGGAGGCGGTGCGAACAGTCGCGCCTTTGTCGATCTCTTCCTCGATCAAATCCGCCATGATCCGGTCGCGGGCTCCCGCGCTCGGGCCGCCGAGGACCACGGCGACGATATAGTGGCCATCGCGTTTGACCGAGGTCAGGAGATTGAAGCCGGAAGCGCGGGTGTAGCCGGTCTTGATTCCGTCCATCCCCTCGACACGATCGAGGAGGTGGTTGTGGTTCAAGATCGCCGCCCCATGATAATAGAAGGTGTGTGTTGAGAAGTAATGATAATAGCGCGGGAAGCGCTCCTGGATGGCGCGCCCCAAGAGGGCGAGATCATGGGCTGTCGTAAGCTGCTCGGGATTGGGGAGTCCGGACGCATTGGCGAAATGCGTATCGTTCATTCCAAGCGCATGGGCTTTGAGCGTCATGAGGCGGGCGAAACTCTCTTCGTCACCGCCAATGGTCTCGGCGATCGCGACCGCGATGTCATTCGCCGAACGGGTGACGACGGCCTTGATCGCATCGTCGACCGCAATCGTCTCGCCAGGCCGGAGACCGAGCTTGGTCGGCTTTTGCGCGGCGGCGTGAGCAGAGACACGGATTTCGCTGTCGAGCCGCAGACGCCCTTTTTCGAGCTGCTCGAACAAAAGATAAAGCGTCATCACCTTGGTGATCGAGGCGGGAAAACGCAAATCATTTTCGTCGCGGGCGTAAAGCGTGCGGCCGGAATTGCCGTCAACGACGATCGCCGCAATGTGCGATGGCGCGCCGATTGCCCTCGCATGGCGGTGATGGATCGAGGCTTCACGATGCCGGTGGCCTTCGAAATGACTGTGCAGCCAGGCATGACGATGGCCCCGCCCATGGCGGGCCTCGGCCGGTAACGCCAGGACGCTGACGGCGACGACGAAGGCTGCTCCGGCCACGGTCATTTTTTCGCGGCAAAACGTCGCGCTAAGCTTCACCATCACCAATCGTCCCTGCTTCCCTGGCCCGCAAGCACCGGGGGGCGCCTGCCATAATCCTCTCGGGAACGCTAACCGGATGCGGTTACCGGTTGGTTAAGGCTCCGCTTTTAAGTGACGATATTGTCTTAATCCGGGATTATATTGCATCGCAACATCACCTTGACGTGATTTGTGCGACGCACTAAATAAAGTATGGGCGAGACAGACAAACTCGCCTTTTACCCGCCTCGGGTCTCGAGTGGTGAGAGCCGGTTCAGCATCAAACACAAGAAAGAAAGCGACACGTCATGGCCAATGAATTTGAAGACATCCAGAAGTATGGCAAGGAGCAATTTGATGCGGCGGCCGCGGCAACAACGTCTTTCACCAAGACGTTGCAGGCGATCGCAACAGAGACGGCCGATTATTCGAAGAAATCCTTTGAGACCAATTCAGCATTCGTGGAAAAGTTGCTTGGCGCCAAGTCTTATGAAAGTGCAATACAGCTCCAGACGGAGTATTGGAAAAGCTCTTACGCAAGTTTCGTAGCTGAAGCGACGAAGCTCAGCGAACTCTATTCCAGCCTTGCCAAGGAAGCTTTCAAGCCGATCGAAACTGCCTTCTCCAAGATCCAAGCCAGCAAGAACTAAGCTTCCGCTGGAGTGGAGCCGCAGTCTTCACCCTGCGGTTGAAACGTCATCTTAAAGTGGTCGGACTGTTGTTTGAACCATGCGAGATAACGGAATGATAGAAACCATCGTGGCGCCAATTGGAAGCGATGATGGTCTATCGAAAATTTAGAACCGGTTAATGCAGCCGGGATTTGAAGGGCCCGGCTGGAGTCGAGCCTTTTCATACTGGAATTTCTCATCCTGGAATTTCCTGGCCAGCGTGGCCTTTAACTTCCAGCGCTACCATGGCCGCATCCTATTTCAAGAGGGGGTGGGTCGACGCTGTCGGCGTCCCCCCGGTCATCGCGGTCCGATACGGGCGGGAGCGCTGCACCTTAGATGAAAAAAGGGCATATGGCCGAGACTACAGACGATACTGCTGCCACAGAAAAGCTTCTTCCGGCCGCAGACGGTTCCGTGGTGGAAGAAAGCCAAATCGTCACGGATCCTCAATCCATGACGAGTGATGTTGAAGACAGTGGCGCGGACTCCGTCATTGACCCTGAGACTGCGATTTTCGAAGCCGCGGTGGCCGAGGATTTTAACATTGTTGAAGAACTCGCCCGCGAAGAATTAAAAGCGGCGGACGCGGCGGCGAGGCCGATCTCTGAGAGCGTCCAGCTCTTTGCTGCCGAAGCGAAGAACTACGCGAGGACTTATTTCGAAGGCAGAGCCGCTTTCAGCGCGGCATTGCTCGGCGCCAAGACATTGGACGCCGCCGTTCAAATGCAAACCAGCTATGCCATCTCGGCCTATGCGCGCTTTCTGGCCCATCTCCTGAAAGTCGGCGGACTTTATGGGACCCTTCTCGGGGCGGCATTGAAGCCGGTTGAAAAAGTGACGGCCAAGGCCGACCGCACATAGGCTTTGGCCGCCCGCATGCGGCGGCCACTGATCTTCACGATGCGAGGGTGCGCCGCCATCCTCCCTTCCCCGCGAGAAATTCCCTAAAATTTGAACAGCCCGTCTTGTCCGGGTTTTGTTGCCGTCTCCGCATTGGGGGCATCCGGCCTTGCCCGTTTTTTCAGCGCGGAGGCATTGTCATTTGGCACGAAAAAAGCCCAAACCGCGCGGGTTGCTCAAAAAACTCGTATGGCCCAAACGACGAACCCGAGGTAAGATCATATGACTGGTCGAGAGATGGCGGCCTTGGCGACAATTTCTTCTTGCCGGCATAGCTCGCGCGCTGTTCACTGCATGTCTGCCACTTGGCGAATGGGCCGGGCGGAATATCTTTGAAGGGCGAGGTTTGGTGGTGACGGACGACATGGTTTGGCAATTCGACGGTAGGCGATTGGACCATTGGCAAGGGGATGGTTGGATTGACGGCTTCGCTCGTGCCGCCGCCTGCCGGGGAGCAGGCTGCGGATTCGATGAGGCAACCGCCAGTTCCCCGGTCGCCGCCAAGGATCCGCGGCAGGGGGGCGAGGGCGGTCCGGGATCCGGTACGGCAGTCATCACGCGCCCGAAGACGCAGGTTCGCCATCCCAATATGTATCGCGTCTTGCTTTTGAACGATGATTACACGCCCATGGACTTCGTGGTTTCCGTCCTCAAGAAATATTTCAACAAGGGCCCGGATGAGGCAACCCGAATCATGCTTCATGTTCATCAGCATGGAGTTGGTGAATGCGGAATTTATACCTACGAGATTGCCGAGACGAAAGTAACGCAGGTCATGGATCACGCCCGCAAGCATCAGCACCCCCTGCAGTGCATCATGGAAAAGAAGTGAGAGGTTGGAGCCAATGCCGTCGTTTTCACGCAATCTCGAACAATCGCTGCACCGGGCCTTGGCCATCGCCAACGAGCGGCATCACGAATATGCCACGCTGGAACATCTGCTGTTCAGCTTGACCGAGGACGGCGATGCCGCCGCGGTCCTGCGGGCCTGTTCGGTCGACCTCGATCTTCTGCGGAAAAATCTTCGCGAATATATCGACCAGGAACTCGACAATCTGGTCAGCGACGAACGTGAGGACGCCAAGCCGACGGCCGGATTTCAGCGGGTCATCCAGCGGGCGGTCATTCATGTGCAATCGTCGGGGCGGGAGGAAGTCACCGGCGCCAATGTGCTTGTCGCGATCTTCGCCGAGCGCGAGAGCCATGCCGCTTATTTCCTGCAGGAGCAGGACATGACGCGCTACGACGCGGTCAATTACATCAGCCATGGAATCGCCAAGCGGCCGGGTCTTTCGGATTCGACGCGAACTCCGCGCGGCGCCGAGGAGGAGGCCGAGGCGCGCGAGGCAAGGGACGCCAAGGACAGTGGCGATTCGAAGAAAAAGGAAGGCGCCCTTGAGGCTTATTGCGTCAACCTCAACAAGAAGGCGCGGGACGGGCGGATCGATCCGCTGATCGGACGCGAGGCGGAAGTCCAGCGCACCATCCAGGTCTTGTGCCGACGTCACAAGAACAATCCTCTCCTCGTCGGTGATCCCGGCGTCGGCAAGACCGCGATCGCCGAGGGCCTTGCCCGCAAGATCGTCAAGGGCGAAGTGCCGGAAGTCCTCGCCGAGGCGACCGTTTTTGCGCTCGACATGGGCACGCTTCTGGCCGGCACCCGCTACCGGGGGGAT
Organism: Methylocella sp.; assembly: GCA_035509135.1. GTDB lineage: Bacteria > Pseudomonadota > Alphaproteobacteria > Rhizobiales > Beijerinckiaceae > Methylocapsa. The sequence continues at coordinate 2,591 of DATJLX010000219.1, read as the reverse complement.
TTCGAGGAACGTTTGAAGCAGGTCATGAAGGAAATCGAAAACCATAAAAAGGCTATTCTTTTCATCGATGAAATTCATACCGTGATTGGCGCCGGGGCGACGTCGGGCGGTGCCATGGATGCCTCGAATCTTTTGAAACCCGCCCTGGCGCAAGGCGTGCTCCGCTGTATCGGCTCGACGACCTACAAGGAATACCGGCAATATTTTGAAAAGGATCGCGCCCTGGTGCGCCGCTTCCAGAAGATCGACATCAACGAACCGTCGATTCCGGATGCCATCGAAATCATGAAGGGGCTCAAACCCTATTTCGAGGAGTTCCACAAGATACGCTATACCAATGAAGCCGTGAAGGCGGCGGTGGAACTCTCGGCGCGCTACATCAATGACCGCAAGCTGCCCGATAAGGCGATCGACGTGATCGACGAGACCGGGGCGAGCCAGATGCTGCTGCCGGAAGCCAAACGGAAGAAAACAATCGGGATCAAGGAGGTCGAGGCGACCATCGCGACGATGGCGCGGATTCCGCCCAAAACCGTCTCCAAGGACGATGCCGAGGTTCTCGAACATCTGACCGAGACGCTGGAGCGGGTCGTCTACGGCCAGAACGAGGCGATTGTCGCCTTGACGGCGGCGATCAAACTGGCGCGCGCCGGTTTGCGCGACGGCGAGAAACCGATCGGCAGCTATCTCTTCTCCGGGCCGACCGGCGTCGGCAAGACCGAGGTCGCCCGCCAGCTCGCGATCAGCCTCGGCGTCGAACTCGTCCGCTTCGACATGTCGGAATATATGGAGCGCCACACGGTCTCAAGGCTGATCGGCGCGCCGCCCGGCTATGTCGGCTTCGACCAGGGCGGCCTGCTCACCGATGCGATCGACCAGCATCCTCATTGTGTCCTGCTTCTCGATGAGATCGAGAAGGCGCATCCCGATCTCTATAATATTCTGCTGCAGGTCATGGATCACGGGAAGCTGACCGATCACAGCGGCAAGGCTGTTGATTTCCGCAATGTCATTTTGATCATGACGACAAATGCCGGCGCCTCCGACATGGCACGCGCCGCCTATGGCTTCACCCGCTCGAAGCGGGAAGGCGAGGATATCGAGGCGATCAATCGCATGTTCGCGCCGGAATTCCGCAACCGTCTCGACGCGGTGGTGACCTTCCGGCATCTGCCGGCGGAGGTCATCGTCAAGGTCGTCGACAAATTCATCATGCAGCTCGAAGCCCAGCTCGCCGACCGCAATGTCACGATCGAACTCACGGACGAAGCGCGCAGCTGGCTCGTCGAAAATGGCTATGACGAGCAGATGGGCGCGCGGCCGATGTCCCGCGTCATCCAGCAGGCGATCAAGACGCCGCTCGCCGATGAAGTCCTGTTCGGCCGTTTGAAAAATGGCGGCACCGTGCGGGTTGTCGTCACATCGGAAGAAGATGGCGTCAAGAAATTGGGCTTTGTCTTCCCCGAAGGTCCTGTCCTTCCGCGCCCGGAACGCGACATCGTCGAGGCGAGCAAAAAGCGGGTGCGGTCCGAGCCTGAGGTGCGCCGCGCCAAATCCCGCCGCCTGAAAGGCGAGGGGAGCGAAGACGAGGAGGATCTGGACGACGAACTGTCCGGCGACGATGTCCCGGATGACGATGAGGCCAAGACTGTCGAGGAGCCGGATCTGAAGCACTAAAGACGGAAGACCGCTCTTCGGTCAAAGCGGTGTCAACGCGGCCGTGATCTTGGTTCGGAAAGACTCCAGCACCTCGGGCTTTTCGAGGGTGCCTGTGTGCGGACGCAGCGCCACGCCCGTCCAGCGCGGAACAATGTGAAAATGCAGGTGGAACACGGTCTGGCCGCCGGCGGGTTCATTATATTGGAGGATGGTGATCCCATCCGCCGCGAGCGCCTCCTTGGCGGCACGTGCGAGTGTTTGCACACGAGCCATTAGTTTTCCGAGCATCCCGGGGTCAGCGTCGAAGATATTGCGCGCCGGCCATTTCGGCAGCACCAGAATATGGCCGTCGGCTTGCGGCATGATGTCCAGGAAGGCCAACGCCACATCATCCTCATAGACATTGTAACATGGCACTTCACCGCGCAGGATTTTCGCGAAAATATTCGAATCGTCATAGGCAGCTGGGGCTGGCACTCGTGTGCTCCTTCATTCCTTAAGGTTTAAAGAACCCACCGAAAAGCGCGCCGCAATTCGGCCGTGCCATTGCTTTCATACCACCGCCCATGCGCAATAAGAATCCTCTCGGGTTCCCAGGCTATGATGCGTTCGACAGCGGCCCTTACGGCCTTGCGGTGCCGCCAGAACGTCAGCTGCATGTCAAATGGAGCCTTGCCGTCGGGATCCGCGGCACCAAAGACGCGCATCATAAGCCGGTACAGCCAGCTATGCACCCTCTGCGGCTCGAAATTCTCGATCAGATCGGTCAGGACAAGGGTGCGTGAAGGCCGGTGGAAGAAGGCAACCTCTGTCAGCATGTCGCCTCGCACAATGGCTTGATCGATGGTGCCTGCCCAGCCCCGCGGCGCAACATCACCCAAGGTCTCATCAATCGGAAGGGGGCGCTTGGCCGAGCCCTCAAGCCCGGGCGT
>DATJLX010000218.1:0-20771 GCA_035509135.1 Methylocella sp. | reverse complement strand
TCGCCGTCTGGCCAGTTGTTCCGGAAACACCCGAGGCCGTCGTTGCGGTGCCGCTCGGGCTTTGGATGGCCGTTGCTTGGCCGCTTGTTTGGGGGCCGACCAGATTGCCGAGATCGACGAGCAGAACACCCGCCCGGCCGGAGATCGGCGCGGTAATGTGGGCATATCCCAAGTTGATTTGGGCCGTCTCGACATTCGCCTGGTCGAGCTCGACAGTGCCCTCATCCTGCTGGACCACATAGAATTGATCCTGCGCCTGCTGTTTTGCGATCGAGTTCTCTCTCTGGAGAGTCTGGTAACGCAAAAGATCTGTTTTTGCCTCTGCGAGCACGGCCTGATCATGCGCCAATTGCGCTTGCGCCTGGTCAAGGGCTGCCTGGTAGGGACGCGGGTCAATCAAGAACAATTCCTGCCCCTTTTTCACATCCTGGCCGGGCTGGAACTCAATCTTCACGATGGGGCCACTGACCTGCGACTGGATGGCGATGATGTCGATCGACTCGACGGTGCCGATGGTGTTGATAACGACCGGAACATCCTGACGAGTTGCAACAGCGGCCGTAACAGGGACCGCCGCTTCGGCCATGCCCCTGCTCGCAGGTGTAGCCACGCTGCCAAGTTGCCACCACCCGACCGCTACAATGGCAAGAAGAGCTAGGGAGGCAATGATGCCGATTCGACGGCCCGAACCGTAATTCCTGACAAACGCCATGAAACGCCTGAAAGACCTTCGATCTGTTGCCTCGAACATTCGAGAATGTTGAAAGGTTCCCTAGCTGATAAGGAATCGGGGAGGAAGATCATGCCACAGTCTAAATCGAAGGGGTATTGTCATCATCGGCGTCCTCTTGCTGATTGGCATCGTCAAGAAGAACGCCATAATGATGATCAACTTTTCGCTGCAGCGGGAGCGTGGCGAGGGAAAGCCGCTTAGAGGATATGGGAATGATCCTTATAGCCGTGCCGTCACTGTCTGGCGCAATCGAAAGCCCGTATGATTTTCGATGATATTGAGTTTACAGAGCCGCGTTGCGCGGTCAGGGTCGTAAAAGTCCAAAAGCTGCGCTTGCGCAAACACGCTGGCCGCACCAAGGCTTGCAGGATGCTGAGGGATTCCTACCACCTTAGTTGGCCGGAATTGGCCGGCCTGCGGTCGTCATTTTCCTATCGCCGAACAAACCCGCCCATTCACTGAAGCTCAGGTCTGTGGTGATAACCACGCTGGCGGACCCGTATAGTTTGCTGAGCAGATATCGCAACGAACCGCGCCCTTACCCGTTAACGAGTTCTACGGTGGCGCAATAACGAGCCTTGCTCAAATCTCGGGAAGCGAGAAATGCAGAGGTGATTTAAAGGAGCACTGCCATGTGTGTTCGTGTCCTTGTGATTTTGTTGTTTTCGCTTACCCTTATTGCCTGCGACCAGCATGAAGCGGCGGCGCAGCACGAAGAACGGCCCATTACGCTCAGCGCCGATGCTCCGCCCCAAGGCCTGCCGACTCTGGCGCCAATGTTAGCAAATGTGTCTCCGGCGGTCGTCAACATCTCCGTACAGGGAACAGAAAAGGTCGCGCAAAACCCGCTTTTTCAGGATCCACTTTTCCGCCAATTCTTCAACATTCCGCAGGGTCCTTCGACCGAGCATTTCCAAGCGGTGGGCTCGGGCGTGATCATCGATGCCGAGCGCGGATATGTCGTCACCAATAACCATGTCGTGAGAAATGCCGAGGAAATACAAGTCACGCTAAAGGACCGCCGCCAGTTCAACGCGAAGCTGGTTGGTGCCGATCCGCAAACCGATATTGCCGTTCTGAAGATTCAAGCGGACAGTTTGACGGCTTTGCCCCTGGGCATTTCGAAAGATATAAAAGTCGGCGATTACGTCGTCGCCATCGGCGACCCCTTCGGCCTTGGCCAGACCGCCACCTTCGGAATTGTCAGCGCGCTCGGAAGAACGGGACTCGGCATCGAAGGCTACGAGGACTTCATCCAAACCGACGCCTCGATCAATCCCGGAAATTCCGGCGGAGCACTCGTCAACATGGCCGGTCAGCTCATCGGAATGAATACGGCGATCCTCAGCCAAAGCGGTGGCAATGTCGGAGTCGGGTTTGCGATCCCGGTCGACATGGTGAGAACGATCGCTCAAGAGCTTATTGCCTCAGGCAAAGTGTCGCGCGGTGAGCTCGGTGTGAGGGTCCAGAACCTGACGCCGGTCCTCGCTCAGGCGATGGGGATCAATATTTCCTCTGGGGCGCTCGTATCAAAAGTAGTGCCAGACTCGCCGGCGGCAAAAGCCGGGATTAAATCCGGGGACGTGATTACGAAATTGGATGAAAATGCCGTAACCAGCAGCAGTGATTTGCGAAACGGCGTCGGCGAGAAAGCGCCAGGAACCGATGTCCGGCTGACGCTCTTGCGCGATGGCAAGGAACAGACTGTAACCGCCACACTCGAGCCGATGAAGACGGCGTCCGCGTCGGAAGCCACCGGCACGCAACGGAAAAACGCGTTCCTCTCAGGGCTAACGATCGGCCCCATTCCTCAAAACGATCCAAACTACGGCAAGGTAAAAGGCGTCTATGTAGAGAGCGTCGATCCGTCAAGTGCGTCGGCACTTGCCGGTCTTCAGCAAGGTGACATCATAACCAGTGTGGGCCAGACCCCTGTCGGTACAACCGGCCAATTCAACCGAATCGTGCGCGAGCAGACGAAAGGAAAACCCTTGCTGCTGGAAGTGCAACGCGGAAATTCTTCCCTGTTTATCGCCATCGCATGACTCGATCGGCGGGATCGGCGATGGTTTCGCACTCCACGCAAACGACGTTTGACGACGGCGCCGAAGATGCGATCCCGGTCACGGATAAGATAGCACGGAGCCTCATTCCAAGGGAGCGCCTCTGCGCGATCATTGCGCTAGCTTAGCCGATGGCATCAGTTGCCAGCACGGCTGAAACTATTCCTGACGCTGGCCGTTCCATCCGTGGGATTCATTCCGGATGCCAATTTTCTGGCGCTTCCCGATCCTTCATTAGCGAGGCAAGCATGTCTCCGCCTAACCCTGCCGCCACAAAGACGGCTTGTTCGCTCATCTGACCAAGACGAGGGATGGCCTGTGGCGTTGCTGTGTTCCGTCGCTTGGCTCTTGATCGCCACTTGGCTGATTGCTCGCGCAGTTCGCCAGAACTTTGCGTTTCGGCGGCTTGCGCCAGCCGCTGCTCTGTCTGACTCCGAGTCGCCGGCCGTAGCGATCGTGGTCCCGGCGCGCGATGAGGCAGAAAACATTGGCAGCTGCGTGTCAGCCTTGACCCGCCAAGTCTATTCAAAGCGTCGGATGAGCATCACCGTCGTCGACGATCATTCCAGCGACATGACGGCCCGCATCGTCTCTGCACTGGGATGCACGGACGATCGTCTGCTCTTGCTCCAAAGTCCGCCGCTCCCCGCGGGCTGGACGGGCAAGGCGCATGCCTGTTGGATAGGATCGCGCACCGCGCCAGCCGAAGCTGAATGGCTTTGCTTCGTCGATGCTGATGTTCGCGCCGGGCCGATGCTGATGGCAACGGCCATAGCCGAAGCAAGCAATCGCCGCCTCGACTTCCTTTCGCTCACTCCCCGGCAGGAGCTCCACAGCTTCGCGGAACGGCTTATCATGCCATGTGGATTTTACATGCTGGCGTTTTGTCAGGACCTTGTGCGCATCGAGGCCTCGGAGAGCGGTGAGGCGGCCGCAACGGGGCAATTCATTCTCATCCGGCGGGTGGCTTATAACCAGCTCGGCGGCCATGCCGCGGTCCGCCGGGAAATTTGTGAGGATGCGGCACTTGCCCGGCTGGCGAAGCGGAGCGGATTGCGCGTAACTATCGCGGGCGGAGACCAGTTGCTTGCCACGCGCATGTACAAAGGCTGGTGTTCGCTATGGCTTGGTGTATCCAAAAATCTGGTTGATATGATGGGCGGCCCCGCCGCTACCGCTATCACAGCAATCCTCGGTGTGTTGCTCGCGTGGACAGCGATTCTCTTGCCATTGGCCGAAGTTATCGGCTGCATGCGGCACAATGGCCACGCCTGCCTCGCGCTGATGATAGCGCTGCCCGCATCGGCGGCCATGATCGGTCTGCACATGGCAGGTGCTGCGTTCTTTCGCATTCCGGTTTGGTACGGCCTTATGTTCCCGCTTGGCTACACAGCGGGAGCTTTGATGGCTCTCGACAGTGTGCGCAGGCGTTTAAGCGGACGGACAGTCTGGAAGGGACGAATCTATTCATGAGTGAATCCTTTGAGAGCGAACCGGAGAAGACAGAACAGCGGCCGGGATCGGGTGTTGTACAGAGCATATCCCCCCGTACGGAGCTGATGCTTCTCATCCTGATTGCCATTTTCCTTTATTTGGTGCGCATTATCCTGCTTCCCTTCGTGTTCGCGGGCGCGGTTGCCTTTGTCTGCATGCCGGCGGTTGATTGGCTTGCTAAAAGGGGTTCCTCGCCGCGTTGGGCGGCGGCCTCCGCCGTATTCTTATGGCTCGTCGGACTGACCATCTTGATCGGCAGCTTCGCCGCACCCGTCTTTCTGCACGAATTCGTTCCCTTGGTCAGCGACCTGGGGGGAACCCTCACGCTTGGCGCACGGCATATGCTCGGTAACCGGACGGTCAACATCCTCGGCCAACCCATGAATGCCGAAGAAATCAGCCAACAGGCCGTCTTAGCCTTGCGGAGCTGGCTCGGGCAAAACGGCGAAATTTTCGGCCTGGCGAGCATGGGCTTTACGGGGCTCTTTGGCATCATCCTTCTTTTTGTGCTGCTTTTCTATTTTCTCGTGGGCGGTCCACAGCTCGCGGACAGTCTGTTCTGGCTTGTTCCGCCGAACCAGCGGCCTATGACGCGGTATATCTGGGGCACGCTTGAGCCGATCTTGCGGCGATACTTCATTGGCATCGCGGTCGTTGTTACCTATGCCGCTACGGCAGCCTATATCGGCCTTGGCCTCGTGCTCGGGCTCAGTCACGCATTGGTGTTGGCCTTGATAACGGGGGTGCTTGAACTGATCCCTGTGGCCGGCCCAGCTCTTTCAGCAGCGCTTGCCGGCCTCGTCGCCATCCAAACGGCAACAGGTGTCGGTAATATCATTGGCTACACTCTTTATGCGATCGCCTTGCGGCTTTCGATCGATCAGCTGATCGGCCCTTTGGTTCTCGGCCACGCGGCTCAGCTGCACCCCGTGCAGATTATATTCTGCTTTTTTGCGGGTGGAGTTCTGTTCGGCATCCCCGGTTTAATTTTGGCCGTTCCGCTGGCACTCACGGCGAAGGTTGTCTTGGCAACACTCTATGGGGAGCCTCTCACGACAGACGATCGCCGGAAAAAAACTTGAAACCCAGGAATGCCGGAAAATGCCCAACCGAGCATCGACTCTGATCCGATCCCTTCGTCACCGCCTACTTGGCTATCTTCGAGAGCGGCTTGGCAGCGATCCTCCGCCAATTCGGCTTGTCTTCTGGGACGGCGACACATTCGACTTGGCCCCGGCGCCAACTGTCGTCATCCATATCCGATCGCGGGCGGTCCTGCGCCTGCTGCTCACCGGAAATATGAGCCGGCTCGGCGACGCTTATGTCAACGGCGATCTCGCTGTCGATGGCCCCATCGAGGACATAGTGCAGCAGGGGCTGAAACTCGCCGAGCGGATCGGCAAGACCCCTCTTGTCTCCCGTCTTATGCGCCTTGCGGTTCTCATCCCAAGGCACCATTCCCGCGAGAGGGATGCCGCCGCGATCAGCTATCACTACGATCTTTCCAACGACTTCTACCGGCTCTGGCTCGACCAAAGCATGATCTATTCTTGTGCCTATTTCCACACGGGCACCGAGGATATTGACACCGCCCAGCGGCAAAAACTCACTCACATCTGCCGCAAGCTTCGGTTGGCTCCCGGCGAACGTCTCCTCGATATCGGCTGCGGCTGGGGCGGCCTTCTTCGCTTCGCGGCCTTGCGCTACGGCATTTCCGGCGTCGGTGTGACGCTCAGCGCCGAGCAAAATCATTATGCGAGGGAATGGATCGCGGCCGAGCATCTGGTCCGCCGGGTGGAGATCCGGCTGCAAGACTATCGCGATGTCCAAGGCGCCGCCTGCTTTGACAAAATTGTCTCTGTCGGGATGTATGAACATGTCGGCCTCGCCCATCATAGGCTTTATTTCGACACCATTGCCCGTCTTCTGAAACCTGGCGGCATTCTCTTAAACCAAGGAATTGTGGCCAGCGACCCGGATGCCCGTGCGCAAGGCCCGCCTGGCGGCGAATTTATCGACCATCACGTCTTTCCGGGCGGTGAACTCCCGCATGTGTCGGGACTGCTGCAAGCGATCGCCCGCAGCGGATTGGAAGTGGTCGATGTCGAGGATCTCCGTCCCCATTACGCGCAGACCTTGCGCCTGTGGAGCCGGCGTCTTGAAGCGCATGCAGACGATGCGTGCCGGCTCGCCGGACCTGAGAGCTTTCGAATTTGGCGGGTCTATCTTCCTGCCATGGCCTGCGCATTTGAGCGGGGCTGGCTCTCAATCGCGCAGGTCCTTGTTTATAAGCCGCATGCCACAGGCATGGCGACGCGGCCCTGGACCCGCGCGTATCAGTATAATGACGCAGATGGTCCCGGGTTGGCAGCCCGTCTGACAGAGCCAGGAAACTTGTAGATCCGACGCAACTTTTCGAGGCTCCGTTCGTTGCGCTCGGCATGTAGCGGCTGCGCATTGGAGAGGCGAATGGACACGCTTCGGTTCAGAGAGGCCGACCATCCCTTTATCGCAAGCCTCTTGGCGCCGCTCGATCGTCATTTGCGCCGCCGCCAAGCCATCTTTGAATTCAGCACCAATCCGCATTGCATTTTCCGTGTCCAAGAGCTTCACCTCGATCAGGCATTCATTTTATCCGATGGGACATCCTGCCTGCCAGGCAGCCTCGTGCTCGATCTTCATTTGTGGAACGAACATATTCCTCACCTCGATACACACGCCCTACGCTGGGCCCGGCAAATGAGTGAATGTTTGGACTTTTCGCTGCGGGAACTTGCCCAATATCTCAAGTGGCGTTCCGACCTTGCAGATGTCTTAGCCATCCGCGCCAATATGGGCTTTGGGACACCGCAGCAAACCGCTCAACTCGTGCGCATATCAGGCCGTTATGGCTTCGAGCCCATAGCCGTGCCGAAAATGCGCAGCTTGGGCGAGCATATGCACCGTTTCGGCGAAAACATCCTGATCTCTTTCATTGTGCTCGCCTGGAATAAAGCCGCACTGAGGCCTGACTCCTTGTGGCGTGACCGCACGCAGGTGTTTCTATCCAGAGCTGTCCTCGATCAGCGATATGGAGGCGATCTCTCCCGCCATGTTCCGCACCCATGCGATAGGAACATGCGCGCGTCATGAGCATTGTTCCCCTTTATTCAATCCTGCATCTCTTCTCGGACGGCTGCCTGATCGTCGCAGGTGCTGGTTGCGCCTATCTGTTGCTGGCGATCATTCTTTCACGCCGTTTCGTAATGGAACGGAATCCCTTGATCACGGAGCCGGTACCAGTCACCATCTTGAAGCCTTTGCATGGCGATGAACCTGGTCTGCTTAAGCGGTTGTCCCGATTCTGCAGTCAGGACTATGCAGGACCAGTGCAGATCGTTTTCGGTTGTCAAGACTGCCGGGATCAGGCAATCGGCGCAGTCCAACGCTTGCAAATGGCCCAACCCGAATTGGTTATCGATCTTGTCATCGGAGGCCCCAGTCATGGCAGCAACCAGAAAGTCTCCAATCTGATAAACATGGCCGCGGCAGCCCGCTATGACGTGCTCGTGATCGCCGACAGCGACATTGAAGTCGGGCCATGCTATCTGGCCGATGTCATTGCGGCCCTGGAAAGGCCCGGTGTTGGTGCTGTCACCTGTTTTTATCATGGCGTGGCGAGAGACTCGCTGCCAGCCTCGTTTTCGGCGCTGACCATCAACGCCCATTTCCTTCCCAATGTTCTCGTGGCGATAGGGTTAGGTCTTGCGCGGCCATGCTTTGGAGCGACGATTGCTCTGCGGCGCGAGATGCTAGACAAGATCGGCAGCTTGCGCGCTTTCGCTCATACCCTTGCCGATGACCACGCCATCGGCGTCGCGGTGCGGGCGGCAGGATATGAGGTCGCTATCCCCGCCTTTTCGGTTGGCCACGCTTGCCATGAACAAACGTTCCGGGAGTTTTTCGGGCGCCATTTGCGCTATGCGCGAACCATCAAGAGGATCAATCCGGTTGGTTATGCGGGCGCAATCGTCACCAATCCGATGCCCTTGGCTTTGTTCGGGATGCTGGCCGGGAATAACAGTCTGCTCTTGCTTGTCGCTGCGGCGATTGCCTGCCGCATCGCGCTATGCAAATCCATCGAAGAGACAATGCACTTGCCGCGTCAACAGCGCTGGCTGCTGCCCGTCACCGATATTGCCTTGTTTGCTGTCTTCGTCCTTAGTTTCTTCGGGTCATCGGTGACGTGGCGAGGCCATCACTACCGGGTCAGGCCGGATGGCACGCTCTTCCAGGATCCAGTGGAAGGCAATGGGACGCGATCATCCGGGTAAGGAAGCGGATTGAGCACCTTGATTCTTTCACCAAACCATTTGATCGTGACGTCGGACGACTTTGGCCTCGCGCAGGAGATCAATCAAGCGGTCGAGACGGCGCACCGGGATGGAATCCTTACAGCTGCGAGCCTGATGGTCGCCGGTCCGGCAGCGAGAGACGCCGTGGGCCGCGCCCTCCGCCTGCCACGCCTTCATGTGGGCTTGCATCTGGTATTGGTGGAGGGGCACCCGGTTTTACCCCCGGAGAAAATCCCCGATCTCGTCGGCGCGGATGGAAATTTTCGAACCGACATGTTTCACATGGGGTTCGAAATTTCGCTGCGCCCGAGTGTCCGTCGCCAATTGGCAGCTGAAATCATGGCGCAATTCGAGGCCTTCCTGGCGACCGGCCTGAAACTTGACCACGTCAATGCGCACAAGCACTTCCACCTTCATCCGGTGATTGCTAAGCAGGTTATCTCGATCGGCCTGCGATACGGGATGCGAGCGCTGCGGGTGCCATTCGAGCCCTCCGCGGTTCTACGCCTAGCCGATAAAACGACTTTCGCTCCCTTCTCAGGGTTGCTGCTTCCGTGGCAAAGATCGCTGTGGAGACAAGCGCAAAGGGCGCGGCTGATCACTCCAGATGCCGCATTCGGTATGAGCTGGTCTGGCGCGATGACGGCAACGCGTCTCGCCGCGCTGATCGCCAACCTGCCGCGGGGACTGATCGAAATTTATATGCATCCGGCTACCTCCAATGTGTTCGCAGGGCAGGCGGCAGGCTATGCCTACGCAGAGGAATTCGCAGCGTTGGTTAGCGAGCCTGTGCGCGACGCTCTCCAACACTCGGAGCATTGCCTCGGCGGCTATAGTGACATGAAACGCACTGAATTTCGCGCATCTTCCAGCCTACCGCAACCCAAGGAAAGAAGCAGTGGTTAGCCCTGCAAAACTTGAAAAGGGTTTCGCGAGCCTTGCCGGACGGACGGCGCTTATTACGACTGTCGTTGTATGCTTCGTGGCTGGTCTTTTGGTGCTTTGGGAGGCGTCCAGCGCGGTTCTGGTCGTGCTGGTTGGTCTTATTGTTTCGGTTCTCTTCGATGCTGGAGCACGCGGTATTGGCTTGCTGGTCTCCTGGCCACGCCATATCCGTCTTGTTATCGTCTTTCTCCTCGCGGCGCTGCTCATCACAACAATCTTCTGGTGGGGCGGGACGAGGTTTTCCCAAGAAGTCGGGCAGTTCATTGCGTCCATGCAAACGCTGCCGAAAAAACTCAGCGATTTTTTTGCGAGTGATCTCCATTTTCTTCCTGGTGGACCACAGCAATATCTGCAATTGCTGCCGAACGGTGGCACCCTGTTTGGCGACGCGACAACGATAGTCACCGCTATCGCTGATTCCGTTCTCAAGTCCCTTGCGATTATCTTTCTTGGTGCCTTCTTTTCATGGGAACCAAAGATCTACAAAGCGGCGCTGCTGAGCCTTTTGCCGAAGGACTCGCGCGCGCGGGTGGATGAAGTGCTGGACAAATCCGCCCATGCCTTGCGCCAATGGATGGTGGGCCAAAGCGTCAGCATGGCCGTCATTTTTTTGGTCGGCCTTGCCGCACTAGGGGCGGTTGGAATGCCTTATCCTGTTTTGCTTGCCCTGCAGGCTGGACTTCTGACTTTTATTCCGACACTGGGGCCATTCGCCGCCGGCATTGTGATCATTCTTGCGGGGTTTTCCGTAAGCCCAATGATGGCCTTGTATGGGCTTTGCACTTACCTTGTGATTCAATTTTTAGAATCCAATTTGGTCACACCCATGGTGCAGAGGCGCACAGTCCGGATTCCACCGGCCATCGGACTAGGTATTCAGTTGATCGCTTGGGGGCTCTTCGGCTTGATAGGGCTTGCTTTCGCGCTGCCCATCGCGGCTGCCGCCAAGGTCCTGATCGAAGAGCTTTATGTGAAGGATCGGCTCGGCGGCGGCTGGCTGGTTGATTAAGTGCCTGGGTCAACGATCATTGGAGCACCGGCGACGGTATTTTTCACCTTATGGACAGATGCTCCCTCCGCCACTTTTGTACAGAACTGGACACGCTGCCAGCCGCCGATTTCATACTCAAGACCATAGTCAGGATGGCTGTTCATCGGCGCCGGACTTTCGCCCGGGTTCGGCCAGCCCGCCCAAACACCGTCCAAGGACCGCGCGCAGGGTGCCACAACGAAATTCCGCCCCACCGGTTGTTCTCGTCGCTGATTGGCTCGATCTTTGCTTCTTTCCTTATGTGACTGGGAGTTGGACCCTTGACCGAAGCCTCTGAAACGCGCTCCGTTCTGACGGAAGTGGATTTTGAGTATCCTGTTGAAACCCTCTGGCAGGCGCTGACCGATTCAGAATGGCTCGCCGTTTGGTTTTTCCCCAATGATATCCAGCCTGTTGTGGGGCATAAATTCACCATTTGGGGACGCCCGATTGAGCGTTGGGACGGCGAGTTTAGCTGCCAGGTGCTGGCTGTCGAGGCGCCCAAGATGATCAGCTTTCGCTGGTACGGTGGGCATGAGGAACTTAAAGGGTTCGGCCACTATATGGATACGACGGTCACCTGGACGCTCTCACCGCTTCCCAATGGGGGTACCCATTTCCGTTTTGTCCAAGAAGGGTTGGGCGCCGATCCTCAGTCCGATGCCCTCTATGACGTGATGGCCAAGGGATCCGAGAGTGTCCTGAGAAGTCTCACGAAGAGGCTTCCAGACCTGGTCAAACACGGGGCGTGAGCCACCCGCTCAGCCCATGAGCACGAACGCTCACGGGGAAACCGGCTCATCCTCGGGTTCGGAGAGAGCGCCATAAAGCCAGCGTCGCAGATCGCCCGCGTAAAGCACGCCGGCGATACGCGCGACTTCGCGTTGATTGCGAATGAAACTCAGCGTCGGAATCGTTTGGATACGGAAATATTGAGCAAGCTCCCCTTCGGCATCCGTGTTCACTTTGGCGAAGCGGAGCATGGGCTCGAATTCGGCCGCCAGGGCCTCGAAAATGGGGCCCATCGTCTGGCAGGGTCCACACCAATTCGCCCAGAAATCGATCACGAGGGGCAAACCCTTCGCGAGCGCGTGGGCGTTAAAGCGCCCGGCCGTCAGGTGAATGGGATGGCCGGTGAAAAGGGGGCTTGCGCAGGCACTGCATTGGGCGCTCTTCGCCTCTTGGTTTTCGGCAAGACTGTTGGGCTTGTCGCAGGCGGGGCACGGGATATCAGGTCTTTGTCCATCAGCTCTTTATCGCTCATTGAAAAATCATGACATGGCCGGGTACGCTGCGCAGAGTACGTTTTTAACGCAGTCAAACCTCTGATACCTCGGTCTTGCCCATCAACCGTCCGTGCCAGTGCTGTTGAAACGCGGTCCACGACGCTTCGTCTGGAAAGATGACGTCGACAAACCACTCGATCGTATGGTTGCCGGAAGCCCAAAGGCGGTCTTCCCCGTGCCAGGTCAAGATGGGCCAGCGGGTGTTACGGCAAGGCCGGCCAGTGCTGTCGCGAAGCGATGGACGGCCCAAATATTCACTCAGCCAAGCCATGATCTCGGGCAGAAAGGTGCTGGCAAAAAAAAGTCCATGGCGGCTTAAACGTTGCGGCGAGCGCAACATATGCTGCTCGACCCAGGCAAAGGCAGGCGATTCCTTATCCGTGTGGAGTTCTCGCAGAATCAAGAGCCGAAAACCGCGCTCCAGCCATTGCGCCGGGATGGCGTGGATGGCGGTGGCCTCTTCTTGCAAGATCATCATCCCCCGTTTACCGGGCGGCATTAGGCCCCTGTTCAAGGCGAGGACCAGCCGCAAAAAAGCACGTCGGTGAAACAAAGCTTTGGCCGAAGGTTCGCGAGCCGCTCAACGGCTTCGGCAGAGCAAGCGTACGCTCTCCAGCGGTTCAGATTCCGCGCCAAGAGCCTTGTCGTCCCCTTGAAGGATGCGGTTTCGGGCCCGCCGGTTTGAAGTCTTGTTCTCCTGGAGTTGCTCATTCACGCGGTTGGCACGGATGGTGCCGGCGGCTCTCTATCGACCGCCTTCAAGGCATCAAGGCAGGCAAAGAGCGCCCGTTGACCATCTTCAACGGCTTCTTCCGGTGTGTCGCCAACACCGAGACAGCCGGGAATATCGGCAAAGCTGACAACATAGCCGCCTCCTTCCTCAGGCGGAATCGATGCCACGACATATGGATAGACGTTAAGATCGCTCATCGGTCGAGTTCATCCATACGGTCGATCATGTCGATGAAAGCCCTGACATGAACGGCCCTGACCTTCTTTTTTAAAGGGATTGCGACGCAATTTCGAACCGAGGGATGGGTGAACACGACATGGGTGCCCGTCACCTTTCGGAATTTGACCGCATATTGCGATGCGGTGATTTCAAAATCAGCGGGGAGCCAATCGCCTCCTGGATTGCTGCGAAAAGCTTCCAACCGCTTATTGTGCATGTCTGAGCATCCCATGTCGGAATGTCGAATACAGGCAAATAGCATACCATCAGCCAGACCGCCGAGGTCACGAAACCTTTGAGTTTCGCCAGTTTCCGATGTCGTCAGGCGCCAGGCACGGGCGCCGCCAACCTTCGCAATTGCCAGGCTTTTGGGACACATCTGGTGTCCGTTTCCGTTGCTATTAGAATTGAGGAAACTGCGCTCCTTCATGGCACGGTTCCATCCTTGGATGACGCTGTCCAGCAGCCAAGAACCGTGCCAGCCCGAACTGCGGCACAAATATTGCGTTATTATCCGGGACCGGGGCGAGCGCATGAAAACTTTTCTCGATTGGTCGGCTTACGACACTTATGGCATCGGCGATGCCTATTCCGGCATTCCGGCGACAGGCGGCAATTATGCCAAAGCGGTCGCCGTGTGTATGCACAGTCGCGATTGCCAGAGCATGGGCAAGGGGGTGATGTGCCCGAGCTTTCGGATCACCGGTGAGCGCAAGCATTCGACTGAGGCGCGCGTGGCTGCGTTCAAGGCGGCGCTGAATGACGGAACCGACGCGCGCGCCTTCGCCGATCCTCGCCTCGACGAGGCGATGGATCTCTGCGTTTCGTGCAAGGCCTGCAAGAAGGAATGCCCGAGCGCGGTCGACATGACGTTGATCAAAACCGAATATCTCGCCCAGCGACACGAGATTTTGGGCGTGCCCCGGCGCATGTGGCTGTTTGGCGGATTGCCGGAATGGGCGGGGCGCTATCGCGCTTGGCTCCGTTTGGCCATTGGCCTGCGCAACCGCTCCAGATGGATCGCGCAAATGGTCGAAAAATGGCTTGGTATCACCGCCAGGCGTCCCATTCCGATGCCAGCCAAAAAGGCGTTCGCTGGCTCATCTACGAACAGGGCTTGCCCACGCGGCGAAGTCATCCTGTTCGTTGACACATTCTGCCACCATTTCGATCCCGAGATCGCCGCGGCCGCTACCACCGTGCTCGAACATGCGGGCTACGCGGTCCGCATCGCAAAGCCAGCCCCGTGGGACCCCGAGCCCGGCCGCCCGCTGTGCTGTGGCCGCACCTATCTCACCACCGGCATGGTCGAAAAAGCGCGCCATGAAGGTCAACGCGTGCTCGCCGCGTTCCGCGGCGAAATCGCGGCGCAAACACCGATTATAGGGATCGAGCCCTCTTGCCTCCTCTCGCTGCGAGACGAGCTTTATAGCCTTGGTCTTGGCCCGGAAGTCGGCGAAATCGGCAAGCAGCTTTATTTGATCGAGGAATTTCTTGTCCGCGAACATCAGAACAAAGGCTTGCGCTTGAACCTCAAACCGCTCAATCTGCCGAAGGCGCTCTTGCATGGCCATTGCCATCAAAAAGCCTTCGGCGTGACAAAAGCGACACGCAAAGTCTTAAACTGGATTCCAGGCTTTTCCTTCGACATCATCGAAACAAGCTGCTGTGGCATGGCTGGAAGTTTTGGGCTCGAAGCGGAGCATTACGACGCGTCGCTGCAAATGGCGGAGCTCTCGCTGCTGCCAGCCATACGCGCCGCGAGTTCCGATGCGCCGATCATCGCCAATGGGTTTTCGTGCCGCCATCAGATTGAACATGGCAGCGGACGCCAAGCTGTTCACACCGCGATCCTGCTCCGCGACGCGCTCGTATTGAATTGAGAGTTTCCCGGCCAGGGCGCCAAGAGGAGCGCGCGACCGGCTCAAGCGGCCTGATCGCCGATTAGCAAGCACCCGCTTTTCACAATCGTGCGGCCCACAATCGTGCATGGCCCAATTCACCAGAGCCGGTTCTGCCATGCTGAGGCGCGTCGAAAGCCGATGATGAACCGAGGGCGCATCATTTGCCGCCCTTCCGGCCAGGCAAGGGATCCATGACATCGGCGATTCGATTGAGTTCTGTTGCAAACTGCCGCGCCTCATCCGGCGAAAGCACCGTATGTGCGCAGTCTAGATCGATATGCACCTGATCATCATATCCAAGGACCGCCCCTCCGGTGACGAGCGCGACGCTCTGTTCAGCAACGCCCTTTCGCAGAGCAATGACACGATTGGAACTCCCCGCCGGCGATGTCGAAAGAGGCGCCGCGAGCGATGATTCGGGCGAGATTTGTTTCCGAAAATGTACTACCGAATTTTCTGGCGAGGATCGCCGCTGGTGGTCTTCGCCTTGGTTCAAGGCATATAAAGTCAACAGAGCATACACTTCTTGCTCGGGCGCCTGCATTGGCCCCTGGAAAGGCCAGATTCGTATAAGGACGGGCAATTTGCTGCGGCGCTGAACGAAGATCGGTGCGGCCGTCAAAGGCTTTAATTTGACCGGATTGGCCAATTCATTCAGCGATGCCTTCAGAAGGGCGCTGGCTTCAAGGTCGCGAATAAAAAGACGCTTGTCTTTGATCTTAAGATCATTGTCGAAAACCGCGTCCGCCGCAACATTCACATCAATGATCAATCCGCGCCGATCGAGCGCGATCGCGGGCAAGCACATTGCGTTGAGCATGATCGTTGGGGAAGCACTCGATCCGCGCCCACCGGCGACGGCGGCGATTTCGATAAAGCGCTGGGTGAAGGAAGCGAGAATACGCTCCTCCTCAGCATCCAGACTATCTATCTCGGAATTTTTGCCCATCCCTCATTACGTCTCGAGCGAGCAATTTTTGTCTGTGCCAAATGGCACCAGCCTCGCACCAAGTGAGAGATTGGCAAGCCCCGCATGCGCTTCAAGGGACACTCGCCCCTGGCTATGCGCTACTGTCCGCACGTTCAAGCAGATCTGCCCGGCCCTGTCCTTCCGTCCAACCGATCTTGGTCCATGTGTTGATCATCAAAACGCGGCCTTGTTCCCGCGCCCGCTCCTTCAAGCTCACGAGCTTCGAAGCCCATGCCATCAGGGGACGCCACGAGTCCGAGCAATTCACACTTGGCTTCTTCACGGCCGCGTGTGCGGCCCGCGTCATAAGCCCTCCGAACAATATTTCGGATCTCTTCTGCATTTGGTATCAAAAGCTCCGCGTTCACGATTCTCATAGTCCGTCCTCAAATGAAAGATCTTCGACGAAATGTAGGGGAACGTAATAATTGTTGATCGTACTCATCATCACCCATTTGAGCTAAATTCATTGTTCATCGCGTTTTTGTTATCT
Source organism: Methylocella sp. (assembly GCA_035509135.1). GTDB lineage: Bacteria > Pseudomonadota > Alphaproteobacteria > Rhizobiales > Beijerinckiaceae > Methylocapsa. The sequence goes on along the minus strand of DATJLX010000218.1, from coordinate 4,567 downwards.
GTCATATGTCAGATCCGCTCCGCGAGCTGAGACCCGCCACCGTCATAAAAGTGCGAGACAGCGTACCGACGAAACCCAACATGGCGAACGTCGAGATGTCGAATGCCACGACGGCCGGCTCTTGAGAAACGCGTTCGCCATTCATCTGGGATGGCGGCCGCCAAAGCGGCCTGCGTGTCCGGCATCTCCAAAGGCGCCGGCGCCAGCACGCGTACTGCCCGCCGCCGCGCCACGGCCAGCCGCCTCCGCATGCTCCGCGCCGGCCTCGGCGCTCATCCCGCCGACATACCCCTCGCCTCCTCCAATGGCGGCCGCGCCGGCATGCCAGCCGCCGCCCGCCGCCGCGGTGGCGCCCCCGTAGGATGCACCGCTCTGGACCCCCACGGCGCCCCCATAAGATGCACCAGTCTGGACTCCCACGGCGCCCCCATAGGATCCGCCACCCTCGACCCTGCCAGCGGCGTCATAAGAGGCTGCGCCCCCCACTCCAGCGGCACTGCCGTGCGATTCGTTTCCCTCAACGGCGCCGCGGGAGTGCCAATTGTTAGCTTCGCCGCCGGACGCGCCAGCGCGCCCAACGTTTTCGCCGCCCGCGTGGAAGCCGCCGCCGCCTGGGCCGGCACGGAAAGCCTCAGCTGGTTTCGGCAAGCCAGCGGCAAGCGCCAGGGTCAGAATGGCGGCGCCCTTGAGCAAACTGCGGTTCATGGCTGAAATCCTCAATCCAAAGCATCGTGAAGCGGATGCATTGGATTGATGCGCTCAAGGTCTGAAGGTTTCTCAAAACCGATCCGTAGAATTCTAACCCATCGCGATCAAGGCAGAGCCGCTAGGGATGCTGAACCGAGAGATAGGCGCGTCGCGCTTGGGCAGGTGTCAAATAAAAATGCTCCCCTTCTTTATAGGCAGCATTGCCAGTCACAACCTCAAACTCGAAGAGGCCGGCAGATGGTTCCAGCAAACAATCGGCCTTTCCCGGCACTTCGCCGAGAAGTCGAACTTTTTTCGGCAACCGGCTCAAGGACAGGCCCTGCCCCTTGAATTCCCGAACCCCGTTTCTCGCGCCTTCGTCCATGCCACTATTGTCCCGTGCTTAAATATGTTTTTGCATGTAAATCGCCAAGGCCCCCAGAATCAAATTGTCATTTTCGAACGAACGATGCATTTTATGCATCATGGAACTGCAATGGATCGATGATTTTCTGGCTTTATGCCAGACGCGCAATTTTACCCGCGCGGCGGGAGCGCGTTGCACGACGCAATCCGCTTATAGCCGTCGTGTGCGGAGGCTGGAGGAGTGGCTTGGCGCGCCTTTGTTTTATCGCGAGTCGCGTCCCGTGAGACTAACCCCTGCCGGAGAGGAATTTCTGAGCCGCGCCCATCGCCTCCGGGAAGACATCTTCGATGCCCGCCGCGCGGTTCTAAGCGCCTCCAGCCACTTCAAGAAAACGCTGCGCGTTTACACAACCAATACGCTCGCCGCGACGTTCCTCTCGGCATGGCTCATCGACAACAAATTGCAGAATTACTCGCTGATCGTCGCCTCCATCGCGGGCTGTCTCGAGGCCGTCAAGCGAAAGCATGCCGACATGGGCTTGATCCCCTATTTCGACAGCGAAGATAGCTTGCGCGGCTTGGAGGTCCAGGAGATTGGCCAGGATCGTTTGGTGCTGGTATCGTCGGCGCCAAAAGCCGCGGCGGCTTTGACGAACAATAAGCTCAGCGGCTCCGTGATGGTCTATACGCCAGGCACGACCTATGGGATGCAAATCGCTGCCATGCTGGATAAGCACCGCATTCATATTCAGGATGCGCCCGCATGCGAAAGCGCATCGGCGGAAGCCCTCTTCGCGCAAGTCAAAGCGGGGCTCGGATCGGCATGGATACCCGAAATTCTGTTGCGTGGCAGCAAGGCCAAAAGATGCGCTGTGCCGGGTTTCTTCGATATCTCCTACAAAATCTTGCTGATCAAACCGCCACAAGACCGCAGCACCGAAACGGCTGGAAACGGCCGTGCGGCCGAATAGGGATTTCGCGGCTTTTGCATGAACAAAAGCGGTGGGCGGCCACGCGTGCAGGCTCGGCCAATGGTCATTGTCAGGCCCTGAGCCGGTATCCTGTTTTGAACATCCAACCAACCGTCGCCAGGCAGAGGATCAGGAAAATCACGATCATAGCCAGGCTGGTGCCGACGCTCACGTCGGAGCTCCCGTAAAAGCTCCAGCGGAATCCACTGATCAGATAGACAACCGGATTGGCGAGCGTGATCGTCCGCCAGACCGGCGGCAGCATGTTGATGGAATAGAAGCTACCGCCGAGAAAAGTCAGAGGCGTGACGATGAGCAATGGGACGAGTTGCAGTTTTTCGAACCCATCCGCCCAGATTCCGATGATGAAGCCAAACAGACTAAAGGTGATGGATGTGAGGATGAGAAAAGCAAGCATCCATAGCGGGTGAAGAATCTCGAAACTCACGAAGAGCCGCGCAGTCCCCAGGATGATCAAGCCAAGAAGGATCGACTTGCTGGCCGCCGCGCCAACATAGCCGGTAACGATCTCGATAAAGGAGACCGGCGCCGAAAGGATCTCATAGATCGTGCCCGCAAACTTCGGGAAGAAGATGGCGAAGGATGCATTGGCAATGCTTTGTGTCAGCAGCGACAGCATGATCAGCCCTGGCACGATGAAGGCGCCGTATTTAATCCCCCCGATTGCCGTCATCCGCGAGCCAATGGCCGCGCCAAAAACCACAAAATAGAGCGACGTGGAGATGACGGGTGAGACGATGCTCTGCAGCAGCGTGCGGCCGGTGCGTGCCATCTCAAAAAAATAGATTGCCCGAATGGCATAAACATTCATGTTCTCGTCCTCACCAGATTGACGAATATGTCCTCCAACGAGCTTTGGCTTGTCTCAAGATCCTTGAAGCCGATCTGAAGTTCGCTCAACTGTCTCATCAATGAAGCGATACCTGTCCGGTCGCCTTGCGCGTCAAAGGTGTAGATCAGTTCGTTTCCATCATCCCTCAGCTCCAGCGGATAATGGGTGAGCGCGTCGGGAATGCTGTCCAGTTTTTTCTGCAAGTGCAGAGTGAGCTGCCTCTTGCCGAGCTTGTTCATCAGCACGGCTTTGTCCTCGACCAGAATGATCTCGCCCTTGAGAATCACGCCAATCCGGTCGGCCATCTCCTCAGCCTCCTCGATATAATGCGTGGTCAGGATGATGGTCACGCCGGTCGCGCGCAAGGATCGCACCATCTCCCACATATCCCGCCGGAGCTCGACGTCAACGCCAGCCGTCGGCTCATCGAGAAAAAGAATACAAGGCTCATGCGAAAGCGCCTTGGCGATCATCACACGGCGCTTCATGCCCCCGGAAAGGGTCCTGATCTGGCTGTCCTTCTTTTCCCACAAGGACAGCGTCTTCAATACCTGCCCGATGTAGAGCATGTCGGCAGGCTTGCCGAAAAGCCCGCGGCTGAAGTTCACGGTGGCCCAGACCGTTTCGAACGCGTCCGTAGTCAGTTCCTGCGGCACCATGCCAATCCGGGATCGCGCCGCCCGGTAGTCACGGACGATGTCATGGCCATCGGCAATAACAACGCCCGCAGACGGATTGACGATCCCGCAGATGATATTGATCAGCGTGGTCTTGCCGGCGCCATTGGGACCCAAGAGTGCGAAGATCTCGCCAAGGCGGATTTCCAGGTTGATTTTTTTAAGTGCCTGGAAGCCGGAGGCGTAGGTCTTGGTCAGATCTCTTATGGAAATAATAGATTTCACAATTTCCCCATCAGTGTCGAGTTCGGAGACAGCGTGACCCGGCCGGTCATTGGATTGGCTTGCGGGCATCCTTCCTGGACGGCAACCTCGACTGGAACCTCGCTTTTGCAATAAAGCGCATCGCCAACGCCAAGGCTATCACGTCGCGCAGATCGCGAACGCATGGCGTTCATCCACGAGATGGTGTCGCTTGTCGGCCCCGCCGCCGTGACAGGTTTGCAAAGTCATTAGGCACAGAGTCGCCGCCGGGGCTCGTTTAGCCGAGGGAGAGATGGCGTATCTTGATGTGATCTGCAATGAAATCCCTCCTCCAAAGATGCCTTCGGGGTCGGTGATTGGCTTTGCGGAGGAAGCTGCTGCGTGGCTCAAAGCTTGCTTTATCAGGCCAATTCGCCACGCGTGTCTCCGGTCATTTTGAAATTGCCACAATCTATGGCGTCATGACCGGTTCTTGACCGGCTCTCTGAATTCGATCAGATTGACTCGTGAAATTGGCCGTTATCGGGCAGTATATGTTGTTTGGAGACATCCGTGATCGAAACCTTGAGAAAATTGATTTGGGATGTCTCTTCTCAAATAGTTCCATTCAAGGGCAAGGAACGGATTTTAGACTTCATTTCACGTCCAAGAAGTCTTAAGCTTATAAATATTAAACGTGATGGTGTGTCTTGGCTTATACAGGGCCATGATTTGAATGAGTTCTATATTGCTGTACGTAAAACTCACTCTCCATTGCTTTTAGAAACTTTAAATAATGAGATAAAAACAAATAATTTCAAAGTTTTTTG